>NZ_JBTLQG010000007.1:0-221245 GCF_054461535.1 Flavitalea antarctica | reverse complement strand
AGATTAGTTACTCAACAGTACTATGTGATTGTAAAGCTTCCAGGGCGTATAGTCAACTTTCCTACCAATTCATACCCTGAATTTCTTTTTAGTTTGAATTATTGTGGTAAGTGATCATTTTATAGATAAGGCCGATCTGGCCAAGATGATAAATGTCGTGCTCTATCAGTCCGATGACCAACCATTCGTAAGTCATGTTGCCCGACCAGATGCTGCTTAGATACGACTCATCTTTTTTTTCCAGCAGGGCTATCAGTGTATGTTGCGATTCTTCGAGTTGATTTTTAAGAAATGACCATCCGTTTTTTTTCAATACTTCGTTGGCTATCCAGTTGTTTGGAGAATCATCCACCAGTTTAGCGTGTCTGCCGAACTCCAGTCTTTCAATCAATTCCTTACGCCATTCAAGGATATGTGACACCACTTCACCTATACTATGAACATATCCCATTGGTTTGGTCCAGGCATTTTCCTCATTAACCAGTTTCAGCTTTTTTTCCATGTCTTCATCAAGCCAGTTACCACCATAATATGCCTGCTGAAGTTGATGAATATATCGTTTGATCAACATGTTGTGCATGGTTGATAGTTATGTCAATAATATTTTGCCAGGTTACACCTGGTATAAAATTATAGAAAATCAAAACAACATATTAATACCCGTGGTACTGTACCTGGTGGTGGTCGGGCCGGTTCCATAGGAGCAGGTATTGTGTATCGGTATATTGGCTTAACGGGCATTAATTTACTCAAAAAGCGCATCTCGTTTAATGAAAAGGTGTGTTTTTCGTACATCTTGCTCACCATAATAAGCGTTGGGAGCCCCTATAAGACAGGGGCTGGCCTAAAACTTGATTAACCTAAATAGACAAAATTTTGCAGGCCCTTTATTTTAAAAACCTAATATTTAGTATATGAAAAAAGCAACACCACTGTTAATCGCTATTTGTTCCATTTTCTTTGCATGTAATGATGCTGAGCAGACTGACGCTGTCGAGACAGCAGATTCTGCCAACGAAGCAAAAATAGATAGGGCAGAAGATTCAGGGACCACTGCAGCTGGTAATACTGCAACTGCAACGACCACCCTTGACGAAGAAACCGCTGACTTTTTCGTTAAAGCAGCCGACGGAGGTATGGCCGAAGTTGCCGCAGGTAAAATGGCCCAGGAAAAGGCGACAAATCCGAAAGTGAAAGAATTCGCCGGAATGATGGTTACCGATCATACCGGGGCAAATGCAGGTCTGAAAGAACTGGCAGGAAAGAAGAATGTTACATTGCCAGACACTGTTTCAAATGATCACAAAGAAGCTGCGGCTGATCTTGCGAAGAAAACAGGTAAAGACTTTGATAAGGCCTACATGAAAATGCAGGTGGATGACCACGAAAAAACAGTAAATCTTTTTGAAAAAACTTCCAAGAATACCAAGGATACTGAAGTGAAGAGTTTTGTAGATAATACCTTACCTAAATTAAGATCACATCTTGAAGCTGCGAGATCACTTAACAAGTCTTTGTAGTATAACAAGATGAGATTTAATCCTGGATTGAATTAGTTCTTGATATTTTTTGCTTAACACAAAAGGGCCAGGTTTATCCTGGCCTTTTTATGTACTTTTTAGCGACTTATAACTTATAAACTATAACTTAAAAACACGGTCCTCAATGAAACTATTTGATGATGATACACTGACAGCAATCAGGGAAAAATTATTAAAAAAGGGAGAGTCAATTTCAATAGCGGAAAGCGTGACCTGTGGCCTGCTTCAGTTTGCCATGTCCAACACAATGGATACTATAAAGTTTTTCCAGGGAGGCATGACCGTTTACAACGCCAATCAAAAATTTCGACAGTTAAATATAGAACCCAGGCATGCCCTGGCGGTGAACTGCGTTTCTGAGCAGGTTGCTATGGAACTGGCACAGAATATACGAGCCAGGTTTGACAGTGAATATGGAATTGGTATTACGGGATATGCATCTGCCGTGCCGGAGTCCGGGAATAAGTTGTTTGCTTACTTCGCTATTACCTATCAAAACAGGGTCCTGCATTGCCGGAGGATCGATGCTGAACCGATGGAAGGTATCGGGGTTCAATTACATTATGTTAACGAGGTGCTCAAAACCCTTGCTTCGGTCCTCGATGAATCATGAACAGTGCGTGATCATCTTCAACGGGCATATGCTTCGTAATGATTATTTTTCGCGGTAAATTCCGATCTCAGTGATAGCAGGTTGATGCGTGAACTCCTGTATAGACAACCTGATCCTGCTTCCTGTGACCTCCGGGAACCGGTGAAACTTGAATCTCCTTGGATTATCACCGGTTAGCAAAGGCGACCATTTGCCATTGTTGTAATATTCAATTTTATACCGTCGTATGTCGGCGGACTTCTCCGCGATTGTAATCATATTGAATCGTTCGGGTTTCATAAGATCAATTTCGATCCATGGCTGTTTGACAGTAGCATTAGAAATCCATGCCGATTTGAAATCATCATCATTTGCAAAATCCATTATGTTCATATCATCACTCCAGCTTGAATTGGATGGTTTGTTCAAGGCAAGGTTAGATGAAATCACTGGTGCGTCCAGCGGCGGCAGCTTTGTCAACGGGCCCTCGTTTTTCCAGGTTGCGCCAATCTGTTTAAGAGCAGTTAATGCATTTTCATCAATCCGGCCGTCACGGTTGGGAGCCACATTCAGAATAAAATTGCAGCTTGCTTCATTTAGTGGGATAAGCGTTTCCTTTACGAGCTTCTCAGGATCCTTGACCGGCCTGGATGGAAAGTCTGTTTTCCAGAACCATGATCCGTTTATAGGCAGACATGCAAGGGAAGGCATAGGTGATGATTCTTTAGCGAGTTTTTGACCGGCACCCATCTCATAGGTTTTGATATCAGTATAGTACATGCCTTCGCCGGGATATTTTGCACCATTGAGATCCATCAGCAAACATTCCGGCTGAAGCGATTTAACAAGCAGGTAAATTTCTTCAAACGGGATTTCATCATAGGAAATTCTTGACCAGGGAGCATCCCAGCCGTCAATGATCAATGCTTCAATTTTGCCATAACGGGTCAGTAACTCAGTGATCTGAGCCTTTACCATATCAACATGTTTTTTTGTAATGTGGTGCGGGCGGAGCTTGTGATGTGTATCCAGTATCGAATAATATAACATGACTTTTAGCCCGTTGTCACGAAAAGCCTTTACATAATCTGCCACGATATCCTTTTTATATGGACTCTTCATTACGCTGTAATCAGTGGTCTTTGTATCCCAGATACAAAAGCCGCTGTGGTGTTTTGTAGTAAGACAACCATAGGTCATGTTTGCCGACTTAGCAGCTTTTGCCCACTGATCACAATCCACGCTCGTTGGCGCAAAAGTAGACGCAGGGGCCTCCGGGTCGGCCCAGTCATGGTCCATATAAGTGGGAATATTATAATGAATAAACATCCCGAACCGATAGTCAATAAACTTTTGCTGCAGCGGTGCGAGTGTCTCAGCAGAAGGTTTTGCTGAGGTCTGCCCCCGGGCAATGAAACAGCTGCTGATTGAGGAGATCCAAAACAGGAAAATAACAAGTGACTTCGCTTTCATTGTATGTCAATCTTTACAGTTGCAAGATATGATGAAAGCTTTTGCCTTTGACATTTCGTATTTTAGAATCTTAAACACGATTTATGTTGAGTTCTGCAGCAACACCGCTTGAATATCTTGAAGCATGCCCTGAACATCATAAGCAGGGACTAACAAGTTTAAGGAATGTGATCGTCTCAAATCTTCCACCAGGTTTTACTGAGGGCATTGCCAATGGTATGATTGGCTATGCAGTTCCGCATGATCTATATCCGCCGGGATACCATGTTAACCCAAAACTGCCATTGCCTTTCCTTGCCATTGCTTCGCAGAAAAATTTCATAGCCCTATACCATATGGGACTGTATGCCAATGAAAAATTGTTGGACTGGTTTGTAACAAATTACCCGGCGCATTCTACAACGAAGCTCGATATGGGCAAGAGCTGCATAAGATTTAAGAGGCCTGAAACCATCCCCCTGAAACTCATCGGTGAGCTTGTTTCAAAAATGAGTGTTAATGAATGGGTGAGTCTATATGAGAGAACACTTGATAAGAAAGGATGACGCGTCTACTGTTACGTGCATGGGAAAAACCGCTGCTAAAGCGGTAAGGTCTGCAACAAGTGCAGCAATTTGTTATGGGCAAACAATTTAGTGTAAGAAGACTTTGTTATTAAGGCTGATTTCGTTTTACAGGTAAGTTACGTTCCTGTTTCTTACGAACCACCACAGCGGGCTTAAGTGTCGGATATCCTTTCTTTAGAACCTGTACAGTGTCTTTCAGCAGTTGGATTACAGTTTTCACAGTTTGACTTATTTAATTTGTGCTAATAGTGCTGTCTTGATTTAAGCCGGGTAGTGATCATTCTGATCATTGATAATTCGCTCATTTTAAACGATAAATCAATACCTGGTTTAGATTGTAAAATAGGCATTAAATAGCATCATCCGGGGATCTTTCTGGTTTTTAAAAGATGATTTAAGTTTTCTTTTGGTTTTCCCGAAGGGTCGGAAGTCTTTTAATGATTGGAATGGTTTTCCAGGCTTGAATTCGTGTCATGATTTAAGATAAGTGGCTGGTTCTTGATTGTTCAAAGGATGTGCTGGTTTTTAAAAGGATCTGTTGGTTTACTTAGGGTTGGCAGGTTTCACTTAGGGTTGGTTGGTTTCACATAGGGTTGGCGGGTTTTACTTAGGGTTGGCAGGTTTCACTTAGAGTTGGTTGGTTTTACTTAGGGTTGGTTGGTTTTACCTAGGGTTGAATTAAGGGCTTTCAAAGGATTCGATCAGTGATGTTCAGGGTGGGTCGTTTTCAAAGGATTGGACTGATTGTGCTTGTTTCGTACTGTGATATAAAGATGAAAAAAAAATATCGCGATGCAGAACTTATTCGCTGAACGGCCCTGATTCATCGATTTTTGGAGAATAAACCGCGGAAAGGCTGGGAAAATGGGATGAAATTGATGGAGGTCTGTAACAAAATGGCTGCCTGGCACAGCACCAGGCAGCGATATTTTCATTGTTTTTTCGGAATTATCTCGAGGAACGTTGTAATCATATCCGCATATTCATCAAAGGAAGAAGGTTTGGTGAATACCATAGCCGCACCAAGGTTGGTGCATTCTGTCAATAACTTATTATCGCAATACGTAGAGAAAATAACAACCGGTATGTGTTGGTATTTATCATTTTTCTTCAACGCATCAAGCGTTTGAAGCCCGTTTAACTTTGGCATATTGTGATCCAGTACAATCAGGTCGGGCAAACGTTCGCCATCCAGTGTTAATAGGAAACTCAGTAGTTCCTGGCCGTTTTCAACACTGCCGGCCAACTGTACCTGCTGGTTGTCTGAAAGTATTTCCTGGAACATCTCCCGGTCATCGATATCATCATCGGCGAGCAAAACGGTCTTAGGTTGCATTGTCTAATTTTTATGGTATGCCTTTATTTCCTGTGTAACGGGCAAAATTATGACAAATCGGGCGCCAAAGCCTTCTTCGCTCTCCGCTTTGATGAGTCCATCATGTTTCTCAATGATCTTTTGGGTTATTGATAGCCCAATGCCGGTTCCTTCGTATTTATCTTTCGAATGCAGCCGCTGAAAAAGATTGAATATTTCACCAGCGAAGTTCTGATCAAAGCCAATCCCATTGTCCTGGCAAATAATCTTCAGAAAATTTCCGCTTTCATCGCCGGCGGCTTCAAAGTCCATCCCGGCAACCTTCTGTCCGCAAATATAAATTTCCGGGCTTGCATCTGGTCTGGAAAATTTAAGTGCGTTGCTGATAAGGTTGTGAAATACCTGCCTGATCTGGCCAGGGATAACTTCTATTGCCGGCAAATTTTCATAGGTAATAACAGCAGCCTTTTCTTTAATGGTGATGTCGAAATCTTCCAGCGTTTCAGCGAGCAGGCGACCAAGATCAGTTACCTGGAATTTATTATCCGATGCAGATAACCTCGAATAATTGAGGATATCAGTTATTAAGAGTTTCATCCTGCCCGAGGCATGAATAATCTTATTCAGGTAATTAGATGCCGGCGCACTTAACTCGTTGCTGTATTTGTCTGCAAGCAATTTAGTAAACATCTGAATTTTGCGCACAGGTTCCTGCAGATCATGAGACGCAACTGAAGCAAACTGCAACAGATCATGATTGCTTACCTCAAGAGCCTGGTTAAGCTCGTTCAACTTCCTGGTTCTTTCTTTGACTTTATTTTCAAGCAGCTCATTCATTACCTTATGCTCATGTATGTCACTGATTGTGATAACCACATCGATAAGATTATTGTCCTCGTCCTTAGAGACCTTTGATCTCAGAATATTCCACCTGAAATCACCGTTCCTGTGTTTCAAACGCAATTCATGACTAAAATCTGTTTTATCCTGCAGGCTTTGCGTGAGCTTTGAGACCAGGGGGTCAAGGTCCTGCGGCCGGATAAGTTTTTTCCACCCATCTCCAAGCGCTTCCTTATAACTGACGCCGGTATAAACCTCAAATTGCCGGTTTATAAAATTTAATTGCCCATGCTGGTCGGCAATCCAGACGATCAGTGGCATTGATTCCGCCAGGAATTTTCTTTGAGCAATTGAACTCGCTACCTGTTGTTCGGCTTGCTTGAGTTCAGTCACATCAAACATCGACCCAAGCATTCTGAACGGGGTACCAAACTCATCATGTAATACATACCCACGATCAAGTATATGCGCATAAGTTCCGTTTTCCCGCAGGAAACGGTATTCACAACTCCATTGCGTTTTGTCAGTATTTATAACCTGGTGTATACTTGCGTTGACCTGCTCACGGTCATCGGGGTGTATCTTATCAAGCCAGAACCTGCGATCGGTTTCCGGAGATGTCTGGCTGTAACCAAACAATTTATAAAAGGTTTCGCCCCACCAGGTGGTGTTGTTTACAAAGTCCCAGTCCCATAAGGCATCGTTCGTCGCCCTTGCCACAAGCCTGAACCGCTCTTCACTTGTCGCGAGCGCCCTTGTTCGTTCAATTACCTTGTTTTCAAGATCTTCATTTGCCTTTTTGAGATTATCCTTCACGGAGATAAGCTCGACATAATTTTTCCGGATTTTTTCCTCGGTAAGTTTTTTTGCAGTTATGTCAGTGAACGTGGCAACTATTCCATCCATCATTTTAGCGGACATCAGGTTGTACCATTTACCGGTAGAACGGATGTAGATGTCTGTGTTCAGCCTGGTATCTTTGTTAACTATTTCGGCAAAGACTTCGATAAGACCCTCATCTGCCAAAACCGGTATGTCTTTTTTGAGTGACAATGTTTCTCCAACGCGTTCGGCCGGTAAAAAAAGCTCTGCCGCATGATTTGCAGTAGACAGTTCGAAGTCGACGATGCTGTTCTGTTCTCTCTTAGCCGCAAAAGCGAGGATCATACTCGGATTTGCATTTAATACCGTCCTGATAATATTGTTCAGGTTGGTGATCACCGTGATATCTACAAAAGAAATAATAAGGCCGCTATTTACCTTTTCCCTTGTGAGATAAGGCATTATCCTCATCAGGATATTTTTGCCGTTAGAAAGGCTAACCTCTTTCTCAACGACTTCATTGGTACGAAGCACCTTCTCCAGGTCGCTCATAAACCCATCATACCGGATATTATTAGAGATATGAAATATCGGTCGCCCGATATCAGATTCAATAAAATTGATAGTCGTAGCCGAGGCAGTATTAAATTTTCGGATACGCAATGTTTTGTCAAGAAAAACCTGCCCGATATCGACGCTTCTGAAATAGTTGTTTAGATCGTCATTCAACTCAACCAGCTCCTTTATCTTGATCTGGTGTTCCGTGTTCAGGGTGTGTAACTCCTCATTCAGGCTTTGCAGTTCTTCGTTACTCGATTGCAACTCTTCATTAGCAGATAATAACTCTTCGTTACTCGACTGTAATTCCTCGTTTGTTGTTTCGAGGTCTTCAATCGCAAACTGAAGGTGACCCTTGACTTCGCTTAACTCGGCTTCCAGGGACTTTACGTAGTCACTGGTTACATCATCCCGCTGCAATTCCACCTGAGGAAGCGATGGGTCAGCCCGCACAATCTCTGTCTCCGTAATAACGATTAATGTATAGGGGGTAGCCGGCTTTATCAGCACATGCCAGGAATATATCAGGTCCTCTTTCCTGTATTTAATATTTTTAAGGTTAACTGTTTTATTTTCTTTTACAGACTTCTTGATTTCCGCACTGAGCATCAGGTACAGTTCGGTGGGTACCATTGACAACAGGTTCAGTTGCAGGTGCTTTTTCGGTAAGGTGAGAAACTTGCCATAACTACCGGCAGAATCCATGATGTTGAAAGATGCGTCTATGTGAAAGGCGGCAAAGTTGAGGTCTTCGTTTAAAGCTTCTTTCAGATCATCCCAAAGCCCTTTACGTGCAGGCTCGGGAGGTCTTGGGGAATATCTTGCATCCGTTTTGCTTATTCTTCGCTCACCTAACTCCGGCAGGTAATTAGAGCTTATTCTTGTTTCCCTGGTCTTCCTGTAAATTTTCCACTTCGTGTTTACATCTACTACATGCTCCCTGATCAATGCCGAATTTTCGCTTGATCCCAGGAAAAGATATTTGTCAATAGTAACTGCATACAACAGAACAGAAAGCACTTTTTGTTGCAACAATGGACTCATGTAAATGAGCATGTTCCGGCATGACACGAGGTCGTTATTTATAAACGGCGGATCCTTCAGCACGTTATGACGTGCGAACACAATCTGTTTCCGGATTGATGGAACTATCTGATACTGGTTGTCTTTCCGTAAGAAGTATTTTTTTAAAACATCCCTGGGTACATCCTTTTCGATAGCGGCCGGGTAACAGGCTCTTGCGGCAAATTCAATGCTCGCCTGATCTATATCCGTGGCAAAGATCTTTACTTCCAGCTGTTTGTTTTGCTCAGTCAGGATGTTGTCGATTAATATAGCGATGGAGTATGCTTCCTCACCGGTACTACAGGCGCAGATCCAGATTTTCAGCGTTTCACCGGCGGGTTTATCAGCGATCACCTTTGAGAGCACTTCTTTGCCGAGCACATCATATGCGTCGTTGTCCCGGAAAAACTTCGTGACACCTATCAGGAATTCCTTACCAAGTTGCCTGCATTCTTCGGGATCGGTTCTCAGCCGCTCAAGGTACTCATCGATGTTTTTGATATCTACCTGGATCATCCGGCGGACAATGCGCCTGCTGATCGTTGGCAACTTGTAATAATGAAAGTCGTTTCCTGCCTCCTCATGAATGAGGGTGAATATTTCATCGAGCTTTGACTCGTCGATAGACTCCATCTGAAGATGAGAAGGCTCCTGCAGATAGTTCAGGATCTCTTCCGGCATATCCTTCGGGCGCAATATGAAGTCTGCATTGCCCGATTGTATGGCGCTATTGGGCATGCCATTAAACTTTGCAGTTTCCGGATCCTGTACGATTATCATACCTCCGGCTTTTTTAATCATTTCAATGCCTTTCGTACCATCAGAGCCGGTACCGGAAAGTATCACAGCTATAGCCCGATGTTTTTTGTCTTTTGCCAGTGAAAAGAGAAAAAAGTCTATTGCAGTGTTGGGGGAATAGTTGGTTTTTTTTGCCTCAAGAACCAATCGGTTCTTTTCTATTGTCATCAGTTTATTGTTCGGAATTACGTAGATGCAATTTTTTTGAAGCATCATATTTTCTCCTGCCTCAACTACCTGCATGTGGGTATGGCGGGACACAAGGTCAACCAACAGGCTCTTGTAATCCGGAGACAAATGCTGGATAATGATAAAAGAAACATCCGGTCGCCCCGGCATGTGATCAAAAAATTCATGGATAGCCTCAAGCCCTCCGGCAGAAGCTCCGATTGCAACTATGCAATGTTCGTTTGTTGAGATCATTTTGCTACCAGACTTGTCAGGCCTTTTAGTTATTTAGTTGTAGTTAAAACATAATCTGATATAAAATTTTTCATCGTACGTGCCAGTTCGATCTCTTCACGTTTCCAGGGCATTGATATTCCAGTAACCTGCTCACGCCAAAGCTTAAACGAAAACCTTGGATGATAGGTCTTCATATCACTTTCAAAATTTATCCTGGTTGAAGGATCGCCACCCCAGTTATTTACCTGTATGATTTCCTGGCGAAACAATATCACAAACTCTCCTTCCGAAGCATTAACAGGAATAACAAGCAAGCCGCTCCCGACTTCCTTGTATGCAATTGCACTGTCATATTGCTCGCTAAGACTGTCAGTGAAATAGACATCTGAAACCTGTTTTGCATTCAACCAGAGCAACAAGTCGTCCAATTCGTCGTCACCGGGTGTACGTCCCGCTTTGATCAATCCGGACTTTTGTGCGATTACCGCACCACCTGCTTCAAACAATTGCATGATGTTGGGCCTGCCATTAAGAAATGTTCCGGTCATGTTGCCGGAACGGAAAACTTCTTCCAATATCCGGCTATACTGATCTTTCAAACGGTTATTGATCACCAGGTTGTGATTGTTACTAAGAGCGCTGATTTTTGCTGAGATAATACCAGACAATAGTTCAAACATTGCACAGACCTTATAGCTCATGGGTTTTACCGACTTATGATGGCAGGCAATAAGACCCCAGAGTTTATTGCCCTCGAGTATCCTTGTGGACATCGAAGCGACAACATTCATATTTTTCAGGTATTCAATATGCACGGCGCTTACGCCACGGATGTTACAATCAGACAGGTCAATAAACGATCCGGTCACCGGGTTCATCACCGGAAATAGCTTGACCGGTTTGTAATTCCTGTCGGGAATGAAACGGTAAGGATTTTTCAGGTAAAGATCCCTTGCCTGCTTTGGAATATCCGAAGCCGGAAAAGTGAAATCCTTATAAGATTCCATGTCCGGTTCTTTCTCTTCGGCGAGTACGTTACCGTTCCATTCTTCGTCAAACCGGTATACCATCACCTTATCAAAGCCAGAAGCTTTTTTTAGTTCAGCTGCCGTGATAGCAGCGGCGTCCTCAACAGTTGTTGATGTTTCGATGGCTGAGATTGCTGCCTTCAGTTCCTGGTATACATCAATGAATGAATAACTCCCGAGCTCCCTGGTGGAATCAAAATTTATTTCAAGAATATAGTAAGCCCCTGTGTTATGAAGTATGGCCAGGAAGTTGGATTCCCCGATCCGGAGAACGAAGGGCGTTTTCCCCGTCATTGAGTCTGCGGACCTCTCCTTTAACATGGAAATCTGCGGAGCTGAAACATAATCAGACAAAGGGGAATTGATCATCTTTTCAGCCTCTACGCCAGACACCTTGTCAATATTAACACTGGCCTGCAGGATGTTTAAAGTGTCGCTGGCAAAAATTAATACAGCACCGTAGGGTTGTATTACGTTTATCAGGTGTATGGGCAGGCTTCCACAAAATGCGGAATCATATTTACCTGTGTTTGTATCCGTCATAATTGGAAATCCAGTTGTTTAAAGTGCGGAAAGTTTCATTGGCGCCCTCAATGATTTCTTTTTTTTCATTTTCATCGAACGGCTGATCAAGTTTTTTTTTGAAGTTGTTCCAGTTGGCCAGCGTTTCCTCACCGTAAGGATTATAAAAGCTGAATCCCCCGGTTGAGTCTGACTCAATTTGCTTTGATAACATTTTTGTGATGATCTGGCCGCCGAGCGTGGAACCCTCGATGACATATAACACCCCTAACGCATTTGCAGCAGAATGGATATCCGGTAAGCCCGGCGCTTTTTTGCCTGATAACTGATATCCGGCATCCAGTTCATTTATATCCTTTACAATATTTGCGGAGGGTGAGTGACTGGGTCCTTCAGGTAGAAATGGAGCGAGTCGTTCTTCAAGAGGCTCATAAAAGCCGTGCATAAAATCCAACAGGTTCACATATTCATCCCTTGAAGAAATCTTTTTCAGATGAGGTATCATTTTTCTTTCAAGATCCGTATGCGCTTCAGCCGTATACTCTTTCAATTCTTTTGAAAACATCTATCTCATTTTAATCACCAATCAGGCCACTGGAACACCGATGACGCAGCTGGCAAAGATACTACTTATGTAAAAACACTCAACTCCTGACACCTAAGGTTTTGAAGAGGGCATTGAATTAAAAAATTCTTTATACAAAAACACAGCTGCGAAGTCGGCTGCCTGCCTCCACCTTTTCCGTGCAACAGGCCCTGCATATATCGGGTTGAAATGGCGCTGTAGCTCATGTCCTTTTCCCTGGAAAATTTTTATCGCGTTTGGAATTTTCAGTTTTTCTGCCTGCCTGTGAATTATTGTACTTCCGTACATAGGTGTTTCCCCATAATTAATTGGCACGACACGATCTTTTGATCCATGTACACTAACAATAGGAACCCGTGCATTTTGCAACCATGTCGTATCATAAATTGCGCCCCAGAAGTTAACCACAGACAGCACGCCCCTGGGATTGTGAAAAATCTGATCAGGCACTGGATGGGAGGCATCGATGAGATGTTTCATTTCAGCCTGGCTACTGTAAACTGACTGAAGGGCGATCATTCCGCCCGCTGAATGTCCCGCAAGAATTATCGCATTTGTGTCTACGCCCAGCTTCACTGCATTTTGCTTCAGGTACAGGATAGCCTGATCAACATCTGAAACTGCTTCTGCACAGCCTTCAACAAGATCATTGAACCTGTTGAGCGGTTTCTTTTTACTCAACCTGTAATTAACGGCGACACATACATAACCCATACGGGCGAAGTGCTTTCCCCATATTTTCATCCTGCTATTGTTTTTCGATCCGAATTTAAAACCGCCTCCGTGCATCAGTACTATTGCCGGGCGGTTCAGGGCAGAATCCTTAGCCGGTGTGTACAAATCAAGGTGATAACGTTTTCTTCTTTCCGCGCCGGGTTGACCATAATAGATATTTTTCTCTTTTGAAACGGCCGGAAAAACAAGGTTCCGGTATCTGTGATCCTGGGCGGCCACTGGCAACATGTACCAGCAAAATAAAAGCGACAGCGTAAATTTTCTCATATAATTGATTAATATACGCATAGCTGCACAAAATTGTTTTCAATGCCGGATTGAGCCGAATTCCGATCTGGACGAGATTGCCTAAATTCGCAAAAAAAAAAGCTGAAACATCTTTCTGTTCTAAACAAGTACTTCTGGAAATACAGGTATCGCTTCGGATTCGGAATATTATTCATCGTACTTTCTAATTACTTCGCAATCCTGGCCCCGCAGATTACCGGTTATATTTTTAATATGATCCAGGAATATGTGGAAGGTGATAGTTCCAATCTCCGGACCAGCAACTATGACCCCCTGGTGGATGTTTTTATCAAGGAGTTGAACGGGCATAACCTGAGTTTTGCACAACGTCTCGGATTTTTCGGAGCTGCAATCCTCATATTCGCACTTCTCAGTGGATTCTTCCTTTTCCTGATGCGCCAGACCATTATCGTAATGAGCAGACACATCGAGTTTGATCAGAAAAATGAAGTGTTTGCGCATTATCTGACACTGGATGCAAACTTCTATAAAACACACAGTACAGGTGACCTCATGAGCAGGATTGCTGAAGATGTGAGCAGGGTGAGAATGTATACCGGCCCGGCAATCATGTATCTTGTAAACCTTGTGTTCAGGATATCTTTCTGTCTTTTTTACATGTTTAAGAAAGATGCCCTTCTAACGCTTTATGTGCTCAGCCCGTTACCCATCCTGGCAATCACGATATATGTCGTAAATAATATTATCAATAAAAAAAGCGAGAACATCCAGGCCAAGCTCGCCGATCTTACCACAAATGCCCAGGAGTCATATTCCGGGATCCGTGTGATAAAATCTTTTGTGCAGGAAAAAGCCATGTTCAGGTTTTTTAACATCAACAGTGAGGATTATAAGCGGAGCGCAATCGGCCTGGCCGGGGTGGAGTCGATCTATTTTCCGACCATGACCCTGTTAATAGGCCTGAGTACTTTGCTGACAATCATGATCGGGGGGTTATATGCTGCGAATGATTCTTCCGGAGAGTACGTAAGTACGATTGTGGAATTTGTGATGTACATAAACCTGCTCACTTTCCCGGTAAGCGCCATCGGGTGGACGGCCAGCATGATACAAAGGGGTGCCGCTTCACAAAAACGACTCAATGAGTTTTTACAGACGGAACCAGTCATAAAAGAGCCGGTAAAACCCGTTATGTCGCCGGTTGCCGGCGATATTCACTTCGATAATGTAAACTTCACCTATCCTAATACGGGCATCCATGCGCTTCAGGATTTCAACCTCTATGTCAGGAAAGGGCAGAAAATTGCCATTATCGGTCATACCGGCGCGGGCAAAACGACAATAGCACAATTACTGCTTCGGATGTACGATCCCGGTAGCGGAAGTGTAAAAATCAACGGCGTTCCGGTAAACCAGTTTCCGTTGAAACAACTGAGAAACCGGATCAGCTATGTTCCGCAGGACGTGTTCCTTTTCAGTGACACAGTAGCCAATAACATCAGGTTTGGAAAACCAGACGCGGGCATGGACGAAGTAAAAGCGGCTGCTTCGAATGCCTATGTGGATAAGGAGATCATGAGTTTCAGTAAGCAATACGACACCATGGTCGGGGAAAGGGGAGTAACACTGAGCGGCGGTCAGAAGCAAAGGATCTCTATTGCCAGGGCCCTGATAGGTAGTCCGGAGTTCGTTCTTTTTGACGATTGCCTTAGTGCCGTTGATGCAAAAACTGAAAAGGAAATTCTGACGAATCTGAACCGGTTCCTCGAAAACAAAACAGCCATAATCATCACCCATAGGATTTTTACCCTGCTTGATTTTGATAAGGTAATTGTGCTTGAAGACGGCAAAATAGTGGAGGAGGGAACACATGACGAATTAATTGCACGTAACGGATATTACACATTCCTGTATAATCAACAAAGACACGAGCAGGAAAATGTTGAGGTAGAAAACGGATAGCAACTATTCTTTTGTGTTAGTCAATGTATTAAGTATCGGAAAAACTTTTAAGGAAATTTTGTCGATTCAAAAACAATATTATATTTGTAACTACTATTTTGTGAGACAGATTATTCCTAACTGTAAAAAAAAATCTAAAAGTGGCGTACGACAATAATGAAAAAAGAATGGAAAGCGTTTACAGTAAGCGCATCAGGGCTGGAAAAAGAAGAACTTACTTCTTTGATGTAAGAGCAACCCGTGGAAACGATTATTACATTACCATTACTGAGAGCCGTAAGAAGTTCAATGAGAATGGGTACGACAGGCACAAAATTTTTCTTTACAAGGAAGACTTTAATAAGTTTTTGAAGGCATTGACCGAGGCAGTGGATTATGTGAAAACAGACCTCATGCCTGACTTTGATTTCGACGCTTATAACCACGACCAGGTTGAAGGTGGAGAAATAGAAGGGGAATACAACTCTGAAAGCGTTGAAAGGGTAGTTGAGCCCGAAGTTGCAACGGTTGCGATAGCAGCAGCAGCGCCGGTTGTTGTAATTACTGCCGCGGTTGAAAACACCAGCGCTTCCGAAGAAGTTGATAAGTGGTAATACGTATAATTAAGATATTTAAGCTCCTGTAAATCAGGAGCTTTTTTTTTGCTCCGAATCGCAAGCTTAATAATAAGTAATCTGATGTAAACGTTAATGGGTGTCTAATATCCAATAAACCCATGAAACGCCGTTTTGCCCTGTTTATAATAGCCTGTCTTACCTATGCTCAGGTGGTAGCTCAAACCTGTGGCTCCGACGTTTTCCTTGAGCAGCAACTGAATTCAAACAGCCAACTCCGTGAAATTTCTGAACAGAACCAACAAGTTGTTGCCAAACTTGTGCAGCAACAAAAAGCAGCATCTTTGATTGGCTCTTATTATGGTATGCAGGCGGCTATTTACACAATTCCCGTTGTGGTTCATATAATTCATACCGGCGGAGTAGAGGGATCAATCCACAACCCATCTACGGCTGATATTCAAGGAGCAATCGCCTATCTCAACAGTGTTTTTGATGGCTCAATACCGGGAGGGGAAGGGGTTGGTGATATCGGGATCAGGTTTGAACTCGCCACCAGGGATCCTTCCAATAACGCGACGACGGGAATCAATCGTGTCAACCTCAGTTCAGATCCGACTTATGTAAATTACGGAGTGAGATTACAGACAGCCAATGGCCTCAGTGATGCCTACCTGAAAAGCCTCGTTAGGTGGAGCCCGGATTTGTATTACAACTTATACATTGTGAACAGGATTGACGGAAACGATGGAGCTTGCTGTAGTGCGTTTGTGGCAGGCTATGCGCAGTACCCCGGAGTGTTCACCAATACAGATGGCGCGGTGATGCTTGCAAGGGTTATGAAACCGAACCAGAAAACGCTGCCGCACGAAATTGGTCATGCGCTCGGACTCGCACACCCCTTCGAGGGATGGAGACCAGGACAGTCCGGCAACCCGGATACCTGCGCTTCGACATTACCTGGCAGCTGCTCAACTACGGGTGACTATATCTGCGACACCGATCCGATCACCCAGCCGAACTTCGTTGCCAGAACAGGAGTTAATCCCTGTACAGGCGGTTTATACAGTATCAATACTGAGCATAATTTTATGAACTATACGGACCGATTCACATTGTTTACCGCGGACCAAAAAGCCAGGATGATGGCCTTTATGACTTTGCCGTGGAGGGCCAGTCTGGCATCGTCCTGGGCGACTTCAGCCTCTTATCCTTACAGTTTCACTAACCCGGTGCCCATCTGCCCCTCGGCATCTTCAGTGGCAGGTATGAATACTTTTGACGCCGGCCTGGTCGGTTTCCGGGTTGAAGACCGGGCATTTTCGTCAGGGCTGACCGCTACCGATCCCGGATATGTGAATAAATCAGGAAGCCCGCTGCACCTTATCCCGTTAAGTCATGCTGCATCCTATTCACTCAGCGCCGATGTTTTTAGCCAGTATTATAAACAACAATTGGCCATCTACGTCGATTATAACAACAATGGCGGATTTGAAGACGGCGAGAGAATCGTTTATGCTGATGAAATAGCCGCGCCCGGTGCTTCAATCACCCGACTCACAACCAGTTTCACGGTCCCAGGTACGGCAGTCGCAAACACAGTTCTGCGCATGCGCGTTATTAATGAGGAGACTTCCATTTATGGTAACCTGATCACCAGCGGTTGTTATCAACCGGTGTACGGCCAGACGGAAGATTTTCCGGTGTTCATTGCCGGAGTTCTGCCGGTGGATTACAAGTATTTCAAAGGCCGCAAAGCGGGCGATGATGTTCTGATTGAATGGGGTATCCCACTATCGACCGGTTCCAGGACATTCGAAATTGAGCGTTCTGACAATGGTAGTGCATTTGAAAAAATTGGTAATGTGGTTTCCCTTCCAAATAGGCGGGATTATTCATATAGCGACAAAAATGCAAAGCTGCCGTTGTATTTCTACCGGTTAAAACAAATCGATCGGGGAGGAGAGGCCAAATACAGTTCCACAATTATCATCCGCAACAACCAGGAGCCGAACTCACACCTGGTCAGGGTAACCAACCCTTTCAAAGATGTTATAGACGTAGCTTTTGCAGAAGTGTATTCCGGGACGGTAACCCTGGAATTGATGGATGTAAATGGCCGGAGAATCACATTCAGGCAAATACCGCCGGGTCAGAAGTCTTTTAAAATGGATGTAAGTAATCATCATCTGGCGCCCGGACTGTATATGTTGAAATTGCAGGCAGGTGAAAAAACAGTGACAAAGAAAATCATCAGACAATAAATCGCAACAGTATTTAAAAGCGAAAGCCCTCGTGAGAGGGCTTGCGCATATATTCATTCGGTTGTAAAATTATCAATTAGATTTTCCGGTTTCCTCGTCTTTTTTAACTGCTACCGATCTGTTCATTTCAGCAAGTGCGGGAGTCAATACTTCGGGTGCTGATTTGAAATTTTTCCCTGGCTGCGGATGTACACATTTCTGGATGGATGGCGTCAATCCGCAAGCTTTGTAAAAATCATTCATTACCTGTTGGGACTGATTGAAAGCTGTATCAGTAGCCATCTTTTTTTTGATCCCTGTAACAATCTCAAGTCTTAAAGATTCCGCGAAACTATTTTCTTTACTATCTGTACTTTTTTCAGTTGAAGTTTGTGAGAAAGCGATCGAACCGGAAAATGTAAACAATAGAACGGGAATCAATTTTCGCATGCGCTTAAGAGATTTTGTTTTGAAATGGTTGTTGTATACTGAGGGTGGATATCGGGTGGCAGGAAACCTGTGTCTTTGCCGGAAAATTTAAATTAAGGAATTATTCTTTTAATTGATTGATTATTTTCTTAATCTCTTGAAAAAATTTATGAGATTATTGGTAGAATCGTCGTGAGCGTTAATAGGTTCATCTGATACCAGTTCGGGTAAGATCCTGTTCGCCAACTGCTTGCCTAACTCCACACCCCATTGATCAAAGCTGTAGATGTTCCATATAACACCCTGCACGAAAATCTTCTGTTCGTAGAGAGCAATCATCCTGCCAAGTGTGAACGGATCGATCAATTTTACCATGATTGAATTTGTTGGCCGGTTCCCGGGGAAGGATTTAAATGGAGCAATTTTTTTTATCTCATCCGGCGTTTTGCCCGCGGCCTGTAATTCAGTCAGTACCTCGCCTTCCGTCTTGCCATTCATCAAAGCTTCGGTCTGAGCGAAAAAGTTGGAAAGAAGCTTGATATGATGATCTCCATTTGGATTATGACTGATGGCAGGGGCTATAAAATCGCAGGGGATGATTAAAGTTCCCTGGTGAATCAGTTGGTAAAATGCGTGTTGACCGTTAGTTCCAGGTTCGCCCCAGATCACCGGACCGGTAGCGTAATTCACCGCTTTTCCGTCCCGGCCGACACTTTTCCCATTACTTTCCATATTTCCCTGTTGGAAGTAGGCCGCAAAACGGTTCAGGTACTGATCATAAGGAAGTATAGCCTCCGTTTGGGAACCGAAAAAGTTGGTATACCACAAGCCCACCAATGCCATGATCACTGGAATATTTTTTTCAAACGGAGCATTGCGGAAATGATTATCTGAGTAATGCGCCCCTTTGAGAAGATCTTCAAAATTGTCATAACCGATTGTTAGCGCAATCGAAAGACCAATAGCGCTCCACAAAGAGTACCGGCCGCCCACCCAGTCCCAGAACTCAAACATATTTGACCGATCGATGCCAAATTTCACCACATCTTTTTCATTGGTCGATAACGCTGCAAAATGAAGGGCGATATTTTTTTCGTCTTTCGCAGCTTCAAGAAACCATGTCCTGGCTGTCTGTGCGTTGGTCATCGTTTCCTGGGTGGTAAACGTTTTTGAAGCAATCAGGAAAAGTGTTTCGTCCGGAGTCACTTTTTTCAGGGCTTCTGCTATGTGCGTGGCATCAACATTTGATACGAAGTAGGCTTGTATGCCACCTACCCAATAAGGTCTGAGCGCTTCAGTGACCATCAGCGGACCAAGATCACTTCCGCCAATCCCTATGTTAACGATGTACTTTATCTTTTTACCTGTATATCCCTTCCATTCTCCGCTATGCACTTTGTCGCAGAAAGTTTTCATCTGCTGCTGAACTTGCCTGACCGATGGCATGATGTCACTGCCATCGAGCATTACTGCATTGCCAGAAAAGTCCCGCAGCGCAGTATGTAACACTGCACGACCCTCAGTTACATTGATTGCTGCTCCGGTAAACTGGTCTTCAATAGCATCTTTCAATTTGCATTCTTCTGCAAGTGCCAGTAACAACTTCATCGTTTCAGCCGTCACCAGGTTTTTCGAATAGTCAAAAACCAGGTCATTGTCCTCAATGCTGAAATCAGCGAAACGTTGTTTATTTTCCCTGAACAGTTGCCTGACCCTTGTTGATTCAATTTCGGATTTATGGGCCTGCAATTTCTTCCAGGCAACTGTTGTGGTTGGATTAATAGTATTGAGCATAAGAAATATTGAGATCTGAATAATTTATGGTGATGTCCTGGAACAGGACTTATGATTTAAATGTCCATTTTTTGTGTGGGGCGCAAAGCAGACACATCATGCATTGAATCCAGGGCCTGAATAATATGTTCAACATCTGCAGCACTGACGTCAAGGTGGAAAACCATACGGATCTGGGTGGGAGAAATGGCAAGACAACTGATGTTCTGCTCTGCCAGCTGTTGTACCAGCCATTTTGGATTGATGCCCTCAGTTACTTCGAAGATCACAATATTGGTCTCAACCGGAAGTACACCTTTTACAAACTCTTTACCTGTAAGAAGCTTACCCACCCTGGCCGCGTGTTGATGGTCAACTTGTAACCGGTCAATATGATGCCTGAGTGCATACACTCCGCTTGCAGCCATAAATCCTGCCTGGCGCATTCCGCCCCCGAATACTTTTCTTATCCGTCTTGCTTTTTTTATGAATTGATGATCACCGATAAGTATGCTTCCGATGGGGCACCCGAGCCCCTTATTCAGACAAACAGAGATTGAATGAAACAGTTTACCATACGACTTTGCTGACTGCCCGGTCGCGACCAGCGCATTAAAAAGTCGGGCACCATCCAGATGAAGCATAAGATGATTGGCATCACAGGTTTCGCGTATGGATCCGATCTCTGACAAATCATAACAGCTGCCACCGCCCCTGTTTGAAGTGTTTTCGATACAAACCAGTGAGGTATGTGCCTTATGTACATCATCGGGATTGATCGCTTCCTGTACCATTGCCGCTGTGAAACGGCCACGATCACCATTGAGCAGCCTGGTCTGAGCTCCGGAATTAAAGGCAATACCGCCACCTTCATATTGATATACATGGGCGGTACGGTCACAGATAACTTCATCACCCGGATGGGTATGCGCTTTTATCGCTATCTGGTTACTCATGGTACCAGTAGGGCAGTACAAAGCCGATTCCATTCCAAACATTTCTGCTGCCATGGATTCGATTTCATTCACAGTAGGATCTTCTCCAAACACATCATCTCCCACTTTCGCCTTCGTCATAAATTCGAGCATGGCGGGCGTCGGTTTCGTAACCGTATCAGAACGCAAATCAATCATAATGACTTCTTGATAAGGGTGAAAATTAGCACAAATATTAATTCCATTTATCTTTGGCCTCATAATAAGCTAAAGATGGATCTTCACTGACACGGATATGACAAATCCGCTAATGACCAAGAGTCCATGAGTTCCGAAATTCATGAACAGCTTCTCAGCCGGCGATCCATTAATATTCAAAACAATCAGATGATGAAAACAATCGGTATTATCGGAGGCATCTCATGGTTATCTTCAGTGGATTATTACAGGATCATCAATGAACAAATCAATCATAGACTGAAAGGATTACATGCCGGGAAGATTATTCTGTACTCAGTGAATTATGGTGAGATCAAAGCGCTGACCGACCAGAACGACTGGGTGGGTATTACAACCATCATCTGCGACGCCGCTATTAAGCTGGAAGCAGCAGGGGCCGATTGCCTGATCATTGGGGCAAACACCATGCACCGGATCGCGCCCGAGGTGCAGCAGGCCGTAAAAATTCCCCTGCTTCATATCGCTGAAGCAACGGGTGCAGCCATTAGCCGGAAGGGTTTGAAGAAAGTAGGGCTGCTGGGAACAAAATATACCATGGAGCTCGATTTTTTCAAGGAGAAATTAACGTCGTTGGGAATAAATACACTCATTCCTGATCTCTTCGACAGAGATCTGATACACGCGGCAATTTATAATGAGCTTGGAAAAGGATTGTTATTGCCTGAAACAAAATCTATGTTGCTGACAGTAATGGAAGAATTAAGGAACAACGGTGCAGAAGGGATAATTCTTGGCTGTACAGAAATTCCTTTGCTGATTACACAGGAAGATTTTGAGTTACCGCTGTTCGATACGACCTTGTTACATGCCAGCTCAGCAGTGGAATTTGCGCTAAGCTGAGATTGGTGCATGCAAATGGCCGGACGATCTCAGGGAACCTCCACCCATGTATGATCGGCCAGCAACTTCACTTTGGCAACAAAACTTTTGAACGGCCCGTTTCCATTACCCCATTCCCTTGGACTTATCATCGAAACCTGGTGTTCGTTGTTTTGCTTTTCGTATAAATAATAAACCTGGCCAATAACGGGCGAGAAACTCAGCTTTGCGTTATAGATCAACATTGATAATTCCTTACGGCTAACAATCTCCCGGGCCTGAACCGCAAGCAGTTCGATCTGTTTACGGATCTGGTCCATCTGCATGTTCGTCTGTTCCTCCATGGCTGTAAGGGCCTTGTGCCTGATCATACCCTCTTCTGTGGGCCTGATAACAGCACCGGAAACTGAAGCCGCATAGGGTAATACACTTAATTGCTTATGATAGACCTCCACATTTGTGTAAGGCAGTTTTTCTTTGGTAAACCCCTTCTGCCTTATCTTCAACATACCATTTGGAGTAATGGTATGCAATACTTCAAGAATTTCCTCCTTATGGTTATAAAAACAGAACCTTAGATTGCTGCTGTCTTCAATAGTAACTTTTACTTCGTCCGCGAGCTGTGTGTCTTCGAAGGGATGAAGTTCACCATCTGGGGTGATGGTGAATTCTGAATTAAAGGCATCATTCTCCAGGGATACCCAGGTATGTAATACGGTAAGTTGTTTTCCATTACCTGAATCCCAAATTTTATAATAACCTGATTTTGGACGGTGCCCTGATTCATATTCGCCCTTTTCAGGGAACAATTGCCAGGAAGCTAAAAAATTGTAAGCATTTAGGATCATTCAGCCATTCATTTTGTTGTTAGACAAAGATCAGTATCAAAGTGTTTGAAGCTTTCAAAAGATTGTGATCTGAGGTATTTTATACACAAAAAAAGGGATCGTCATTTAAAATGACGACCCCCTCGTTTGATCCCGTGAGCTATTATTAGTTTGAATGAAGATGTTGCTTCAGGTTACTGGCACCGGATCGGGCAGCCTGTATCAGGTCAAGAACGCGTCTCCGGACGTCTTCCTGTAAACCCTGAACTTCATTTTGGAAAATGTTGTTAAGTTCTTCAAGTTCCTGTGCTCCTGTATGTTTGAAGCGCCTTACGCGGTTCTTGATGTCATCAGCCTTCTGATTTATTTTCCTTCTCGTTTCTTCTCCGCTTTCAGGTGCATTTAATACCCCTATAGCTAAACCGGCGGCAAAACCGGCAAGTGTTCCGATTAAGATTTTTTGTATACTCATATTCTGGCTTTTTTGAACTGTTTAAAACTTATGTTTTTCAATAACCTTGCCAGATTGAAGTTTGAATAAAGGCTGTGCTGCTGATAGTGTTTAAGTATATAGTTTTGGTAGCTATTGCTTCACGATCGTAATGCCTTTAACTTCTGGGTCACCATCATAAACCACATGATAATTTCCTTTTGTAAATCGCGTAAGATCAATCCTGCTTTTATCGCCATCCGCCGCTAACTGGGTCATCAGAATTCCCAGGGCATTGTATAATTTAATAGTCCCGCCGGCTGATCTCCCAGGATGTGAAATGAAAACATAACCCGAAGCGGGATTTGGAAAAGCAGAGACCGTGATTGTCTCCGGTCCAAAGCCGTTGACAGTTACCACAGGACTATATTTTGATTTGCCGTCGATGTCAAGCATCTTAAGCCGGAAATAACTGTTCTTTTTGTTGCCATTTGTGGTGAACGTGTATTGTTTTGGCCTGTTCGAATTTCCGGCTGCATCAACGGTTCCTATCGCCGTGAATGAACTACCATCTGAACTTCTTTCAACAATAAACTTGTCACTGTTGCTTTCTGACTCAGTGTTCCAGTTTAACTGGATATTATTCCCTGCAGTTTTCCCTGTAAACGACTTTAGTATTGTAGGAAGAACGAGGTTAACATTGAACGCATTATTATTGTAAGCTACGAAACCGACATCAGAGCTGCCGCTAAGTGTAATTTTGAAATATGCAATTCTTGAAATATTGGTGGCATTTATTCCGAACACTCCGAAATCACCCGTCCATAAACGGAGTGCACGCTCCGTTTTTGTAAAGCCCGCACCTAATGACATAGGGTTTAAGCTGGCTTCATAAAAGTCGGCAACCCACGTTCCTACCGCTGGAATATTGCTAAGGATAATGTCAACATGGTTTCCGATGCGATTACCGTTGATGTCGGTGAACTCATAGCGGTCAAATTCTCCGCCCGAAGGATCTGCAGTTTGTGTTATGATGATATCCGGAACATTATCATTTATGGCCGCAAGCTGAATATTGCTGATTGCAAATGAAAGAGAGCCGGCGGGAAGATTTGCCACGCAAGTTCCGATATTCAATCCCTTGATCCCATCGGTAAGATAGAAGGGTATATTGTTGGTCGGGGATGGATTGCTCTTGCCATTCGTAACACCATCGTATTGTTCACCGAGCCCTATTTTTGTGTTTCCGGTGACGCTTCCCGTAATAGTGCTCACCGGCAGTGCACGATAGTCGCCAGCAACAAACTGATCTCCATGGGAAACAAGGCTTGCATCATTCACTCCGGTTGAATAGCGTACACCACTGTGTGAAAATGCCAGGAGGTTATGGCTGTTATCCGGTTTGACCGGGTTTATTGCCCCGGCACCTGATTTCCAGTAGCCGTTGAAATCAGTAATGATCTCGGTGATCCGGTAGTGCGATTGAGAATAAACGGTGTTTGAAAAAAAATCCATTATAAAGATCAGGCAGGGGAGGATTGACCGGATGCTTAGCAGCCTGTTAAGCAAAGTTTCACTCACATATTGAGCTTTTATTTGGGGCTTCACAGATTTCATAAAGTACAGACTCATATTCAGGTTACAGATACATGATGTTTACAAGCATTATGCCCTCTTGTAACCTTATGAATGTGAATCACTTATGATTACAGATCGCTGTCCCTCTTTCCAACTTTAAGATTCGGGTTCCCGCTTCGGGAAGTTACCGGGCAAAAAAAGAGCGGCAACCATGCCGCTCTATATCTTCCTTCTGATAATCTTAATCCGGTCTGCTGTATTGGTTATTTTCTTCATCTTCTTCTCCTCTCTTTTCATCAGCATCGTCCAGCTCTGCACCGGGCACATCAAGGTCTTCCCCGAACCGGTTAGCACCTGAACTTTTTTCATTAAGCTCTTCATTATCGTCATCCTGCTCATCAAGCCGCATGTTCCGCTCATTTTTGTATGGTTCGTCACCAGGCTGGGCAGCTGACTTACGAAGCGACCTTTCCCTGTCAGCGGCGAAAGCTTCATTGTTATCCCGATCCTCATCAACTCCAGGTCCGGTATTGATTTCACTGAGTAATTCTTCAGCCTCTTCGTCAGCGGAACTGATGGTTACATCCTGCATTTCTTTCATATCCGGCACCCTGATGTGTTCCTGTCCGGGAATATCCTGCACCTCTGGCATATCCATAATCACAATCTCCGGCTTAAGTTTTTCCTGGTCCTCTTTTGAATCTGGCAGATCGGTGTTCCTGGTATCGGTCTTTTTATCGGACATTACATTTGTCATATGTTTAATTTTACTTTAGCCTTAAAATAAACATGCCCGCTTATTTGGGTAGAAATAACCACGGACGGCTGGTTCACAATAATTTAAGCACAGGCTAATGGATTCAGAAACATACACCCGATTGGGAGAGAATAAATTCAAGCTTCTGTTGAAAACCATGCGGATGGCATTCACGGGTTTCCGGGACAATGATCCCCTGCGACTATCCGGTGCAACTGCATTTTTCGCAACATTTGCATTGCCGCCTATACTGATCATTCTTACCCAGACCCTGGGATTTATATTCGAACCAACAGACATAAATGAAAGCCTCGCTGAACACCTGCGGGCATTTTTTGGGAAGGATAGTGTTTCGATGATTATGCAGACCCTTAAGGGATTCCGGGAACTGGCCGTTAACTGGTTTATAGCTATTGGTGGCTTTATTTTCCTTCTGTTTGTAGCGACCACGTTATTTAAAATAATACGGGACTCTATTCACCAGCTATGGAAGATTAAATCAGAGGGACGCAAAAACGTAAGAAAATTAATTCCACGCCTTAAATCCATGGCACTTATCCTGCTTACCGGCCTTTTGTTTATAGCGGGTCTACTGGCGGAAGCCCTGCAAGCTGTACTGAATCCATATATAAAAAGCCTTTGGTCAAACGCAGGAACAGCAGTCATCATCGCAATAAATCAGGTGATATCCCTGTTTATCGTGACCGTCTGGTTCAGCGTGCTTTTTCGGTTATTGCCTGAAGGAAAACCAAAATGGAAAGTGGCAATAACCGGTGGCTTGTTTACCGGGGTGCTCTTTACGATCGGCAAACTTGTATTAGGATCCCTGCTGGGACTCAGCAGGATTAAGAATATATATGGGGCAGCAGGATCTTTTGTACTTGTCCTGCTGTTCGTATTTTATGTATCGATGATCTTTTATTATGGCGCGATGTTTACCTATTACTGGGCAGCGAATACGGGTAACGGTATCGATCCGGGAAAATTTGGGAAAAGCAGTGAATAGATACGATCAGACAATATTTTCGCTTTTCACAACTCTTCGCTGTGCCATTAAACGTTTGGTTACATCCTGTTCTGCGGGTTCGATCTGCAGTAAACCAGCGATCCTTCCCAGGAGCGCTTCTTCGCCGACACTTAACGTCGAATCACTAAGAACAAGCTCTACACAATATGAATACAGGGCAAGTGTATTTACCGGCGTTATCATCTTTACCAGGAATTCCAGGTAGCCGGCGTCATTAATCACTGATTCACCATACGATTTATACCTCTGGATCTCATCCTTAAAATTGAGTTGCTTGTACAGGCCGACATCGACCAGCTTTGAGGAGACTTCAGTCAGCTCATCATCACTGAAAGTGCCATCCTTGAGGCAGCAATGAAAAAACAAATGGCAGATGGCCTGTTCCTGTGATCTTATTTCGCTTTGATAAGTCATGAAGTCTTTTCAGTGCAGTCAGCAACTTTGGTGCCATGCACGGTTCGCCATAGTATTCCGCAAAGTATCAGATATACGATATCTGATAACGTAAATGGATAACCGCATAATTAAACGCACAAAAAAATCCCGGCTTTGCGGCCGGGACTCCTATCGTTATAATGACAGATATTAATACCTGTACTGGTCTGCTTTAAACGGACCGTTCTTCGGTACGCCCAGGTATTCAGCCTGTTCAGTGGTCAGTTCTTCCAGCACAACACCGATTTTTGCAAGGTGTAAACGTGCTACTTTCTCATCGAGATGTTTAGGAAGAACATAAACCTTATTCTCGTAGCTTGAGTGGTTGGTCCAAAGCTCGATCTGGGCAAGAGTCTGATTTGTAAATGAATTACTCATTACAAAACTTGGGTGGCCGGTAGCACAACCCAGATTAACCAGTCGGCCTTCAGCCAGGATAATGATATCCTTTCCATCGATATTGTACAAATCAACCTGTGGCTTGATGGTGTCTTTTGTATGACCGTAGTTAGTATTGATCCACGCGATATCTATTTCAATATCAAAGTGACCGATATTACAAACAATTGCTTTATCCTTCATCAATCTGAAATGCTTTTCAGTGATCAGGTCACGGCAACCGGACGCAGTAACGATGATGTCAGCCTCTTTAACAGCATCAATCATTTTCTTAACTTCGAAACCATCCATTGCAGCCTGTAATGCGCAAATAGGATCAATTTCAGTGACAATTACGCGGGCACCGGCTCCACGAAGACTTTCTGCAGAACCTTTACCTACATCTCCATAACCACCAACAACGGCAACTTTACCAGCCATCATCACGTCAGTAGCGCGGCGAATAGAGTCAACCAATGATTCTTTACAACCGTATTTGTTGTCGAATTTTGATTTCGTAACGGAGTCATTTACGTTGATTGCAGGAATTGGCAATGTGCCTTTTGCCATACGCTCGTACAAACGGTGTACGCCGGTTGTGGTTTCTTCGGAAAGACCACGGATATGTTGAACGAATTCAGGGTATTTGTCGAAAACCATGTTGGTCAGATCACCGCCATCATCAAGAATCATATTTAACGGGCGATCAGCTTTTCCAAAAAACAGGGTTTGTTCAATACACCAGTCAGCTTCTTCCTGTGTCTGACCTTTCCAGGCATAAACACCGATTCCTGCAGCAGCGATTGCAGCCGCAGCATGATCCTGGGTAGAAAATATATTACATGAGCTCCATTTTACTTCAGCACCCAGGGCAACAAGGGTCTCAATTAAAACGGCTGTCTGTATTGTCATGTGGAGGCATCCTGCTATGCGGGCACCTTTAAGAGGCTGGCTCGCGCCATATTCAGATCTCAGGGACATCAGACCCGGCATTTCAGCCTCGGCCAGGCGGATTTCTTTGCGTCCCCATTCGGCAAGACTGATATCTTTGACTTTATAGGGTAAGGTGAGGTCAACGTTCAATGATGATGTTATAGACATATAAGAAAAATTTTGGCAAAGGTAATATACTCCTTATACTTTAGCAACTTCGAATGTGGACAGTAAGCCCCTGATTCTCAAGGGCTATCCCATTTTCCCAAAATTAACCGGCTTGAGCTGTTGTATTACAATCCGGCCTGGAAAATGCCGTAGTTCCCGGTATTGAGATCTGAACCGGATAGCCTGTCCTTCAGGAGTCTGACGACATGTTTATCTATGGGTAATGTGACGTCCTGTTCTGAAAGATCCTCCCAGTTTATGAACCTGAAAGTCTCGATCTCTTGTTTTTCTGCGTATAACTCCAGCTGGCCGGCATCAAAGTCGAATGGCCTGGTTCTGATCGGCACTTTGATATCTTCCAGCGCCCGGACGAAATAATAGATAGATATGATCTGGTGTTGAGGATTAAAGGCACTCATCTGGAAGAAATCAGTGGTATACAGGTGTTCACCGACCGAAACATCAAGTGACATCTCTTCCATAAACTCTCTTTTCAGGCAGTCCCTGGTCCCTTCACCAAATTCGAGACCCCCGCCGGGAAACTTGGTGTAGTAGCCGCCCCTGATAAATTCGTCACTAACCAGCAACTGGTTGTTCTCTCCCATTAAAATGCCGTATACCCTTACATTGAAACCATGCATAGATCCGGAAGTTAGAATATTTTTTTTCTCAGGAAGAACCAGCCAATCACCAGGGATATGATCAATGATAAAAATACCGGGATATAAAATGCATAAGGTGACCTGGCGTAGGGGATAGGTACGTTCATGCCGTAAATACTAGCCACAAGTACCGGAAAAGTAAGGACGATGGTAATTACAGAAAGACGCTTCAGGACCTCATTCTGGTTATTGGCGATGATGCTCGCAAAAGCATCAAGGGTTGAACTAAGAATATTTGTATAAATATTAGCCATCTCGAGAGCCTGCGAGTTATCAACGATCAGGTCATCCAAAAACTCTTTTTCTTCTTCATTCAGGCCAAGAAAATGTGTCCTCTCTATTTTCATCAGCAGCAGTTCATTGGACCGCAACGCGGTGATAAAATACACCAGGCTTTTCTGGATTCTCATCAGTTGCAGCAATTGTTCATTACGGTTTGCCGCATAGAGCTTTTGCTCAAGCGCATTACGACGGAGGTTTATTTCCTTGAGAGATTCCATATAAGTCTGGATAATCTTTTCCACGATCTTAAGCATCATCATTTTCCGGTTGTCGGGATGACGATTTTGAAAACTGTTCAGGAACTTTTTTATGGCACTGTTCTCAAATGAATTGACGGTAACAATTTGAGTATGCGTTAGAATAATTACAATTGGAATGGTGATATAGTAGGCATCGCTTTCATTAAAGGAATTGTTCTCGGTCGGCGTCTTGATAACTATGAGTTTCACATTGTCTTCCTCTTCAAACCTTGACCTTTCGTCTATATCCAGTGAATCCGTTAAGAAGTCCAACGGGATATCCAGTGAGTTTGAAAGTTCCGTAAATTCCTCCTGGCGGAGCGGGGGCAATACGTTAACCCAGGATCCGTTTTCCGCCTTGTCAATTTCTACGGTCTGATGGTTAATATTTTTGAAATGCTGTATCAAGGGCGGCAAGTTAAAAGTTTTCGGTCAGAAGTACAGCAGGATCTGAAATTAAAGCAGAATAGTTAAGCTATTTCAAGTTCGCCCTCAAATACCTTTTTCGCCGGTCCGCATAGCCATATATTGGAATAACGGTCGTCATCGATGCGGTCATATTCAACGGTCAGGTCACCGCCCTTCGTATGTACGGATACATTGTTGAAGCCATTGTCGTTGTGATAACAAACAAGAGCGGAGGCGGTGACGCCGGTGCCGCAGGAGTAAGTTTCATCTTCAACTCCCCGCTCATAGGTACGGACAGCAATTTCATAATCCCCTTTCACACTTACGAAGTTTACGTTGATTCCTTTCTCTTTGTAAGTGTTATTATATCTTATTTCCCGGCCCTCTTCAAACACATCAAGTTCATCCAGTTCATTAACGATCCTCACGAAATGTGGTGAACCGGTATCCAGGATATAGTCACCGCGTTGTTCATCAACATTATTTACGTCCTGCATCTTAAGACTGATTATACCATCCTCCTGGTCAATTTCAGCTTCATGCTCTCCGTCAGTAGCCAGGAATTTATAGAGTGTTTTTTTGATACCGATGTCATTGGCAAATTTGACCAGGCAGCGTCCCCCGTTTCCACACATTGAACCAGGTTTTCCATCTGCGTTATAATAGATCATCTCAAAATCATAGCCTTCTTTTTTGTTGAGCAACATCAGGCCGTCGGCACCGACGCCAAAACGGCGGTGGCAGATAAAGTTGACCTGTTGTTGGCTGAGACCCGAGTAGACACCGTCCCTGTTGTCAAGAATCACAAAATCGTTCCCTGTACCCTGGTATTTATAAAAATGAATCTTCATGTCCCTGTATACTCTTTTTAAATCTGTTCTTTTTTCTCCAATCAATTGTCTTTGCGGTCACTTTTTCGGTCAGATGCCAGCAATGATGTCCAGGCTTTTAACAACCAGTTGTTCAACAAGTTTACTTCCATCCTTCGAAAATACTTTGGAAACACGGTTTGCAACAATGGCGCTCAGGCTCAGGCAATGGTGCCCGAGCATTTTGCCAAGTCCGTAGATCCCGGAAGTTTCCATTTCAAAATTACTGATCCGGTGCATTCCGAACGAAAATTCGGTGAGCCTCGCCTGCAGCTGGGGATGACTCAAACCAAGCCTCAGGATCCGGGACTGAGGCCCGTAGAAACCAGGGCAGGTGACGGTGATACCCTTATGAAATTCTCCCACGAAGTGTTTCGCCAGTGAGGGACTACAGGTACTGATATATGGCTGGGCAATGGTGTGATGAAGTTGCGTTTGGGTGATGAAGGACTGCAACAGTTCCTTTTCTTCTTCGTTTTCCTGGTGGCGATAAAAATTCAGCAGGTTATCAATCCCGAGCCCGTGGGTCGACATCACATAGCTGTCGACAGGGATAGATTGTTGCAGCGAGCCGGAAGTGCCTATCCTGATGATTTGCAGTGGTGTAAGGACAGGTTTGATGAGCCTGGTTTCGAAATCAATATTGGCGAGTGCATCGAGTTCGTTCAGTACGATATCGATATTGTCCGTGCCTATACCCGTTGAGATCACCGTTATTCTTTTTTTCCCCAGCATGCCGGTCGCAGACACAAATTCCCGGTGCGATGCCCTGGTTTCCACCGAGTCGAAATGTTTGCTCACCAGCTGAACGCGCTCCGGGTCGCCAACCGTGATCACGGTCGGCGCGAGTTCTTCGGGTCTCAGATCAAGGTGATAAATTGCTCCGCGGCTATTGATAATCAATTCAGATTCAGGGATCGGCTGCATAAAAAAGCTATGGTATAATTATTCAAATATCATACAAAATTCCTTACTTTTGCGCTCCCCGGAAGTGAAGGCCTTGCGCTTGAAGCTTTTAGGTGATATATTTGATTAGATGGTCTTGTGGCCGAGTGGCTAGGCAGAGCTCTGCAAAAGCTCCTACAGCGGTTCGAATCCGCTCGAGACCTCTGAAGTACGCCTAGAATTGGCAAACCCGCGCTGGTCGCGGGTTTTTTGTTGCTTAAAAATGTTAGATAGTGCTTAGGCGTGCTAAAAAGTGCTTATTTTCGTTAGGAAATCGTTAGGAAAAATGAAGTACTCAGTTAAGGCTTTACTTTGGAAACACGACCCCAATGAGCAAGGATATTTACCAATATACATCAAAGTTAGCATTGCAAGTCAGGTCAGATATATTTCGACAGGGCATTTCATTCATGAAAAATATTGGGATCTTAACAACACTCAGGTAAGATCAACCCACAAAGATGCTGCGCTGATCAATGCTGATGTTGAACACCGACGAAGGAACATTGTTAAGATCATTACTGAGGCGCACCTGAAGGATGAGATAATAACCGCCGAAGCCGTGAAGCGCCAGGCGTCAAGCACCCGGGATCTGCACAACATATTCGACTTCGCCGCGGAATTTAGTGAACAGGTCAAAAACAAAAGGGAGGGGGCAACGATTGAAAACTACCGAAAGCATCTGCTTAGGTTGGAATTGTTTCATGGTTCCCGCAATCTATCATTTGAGGAAATTACCCCTGATTACCTGACCCGATATGAAAACCATCTTTGGGAAACCGTCAACGGAAATTACATTTATCAACTGATCAAAGCGATCAGGACCCTGTTCAATGCAGCACGAAAGAAAAAAATAATCACCTGTTACCCCTTTGATGAATTTGAAATGCCGGTTTATGAGGCGCCAGGTAAAGATCATTTGACAATTCCAGAACTGGAAAGATGGGAGAAAAATTATCACCTGATGAAAGATCCGGTGCTCAAACAGACCGCGCTTTATTTCATGTTTGGGTGTTATACCGGTTTGCGGATCTCAGATTGGATTGCTTTTGATGTAGCCAAAAATGTGGAAGGCGGTCGGTTGAAGTTGCGAGCCGACAAAAACGGGGAATGGGTGAGCATGATGATCAGTAAACCACTGGCCAGAATAATTAAGGACATGAAAAAATTGCCATTGACAATTCAGGAGCCGACGATCAATGAAAAACTAAAGAAGATCGCTGCATTGGAGGAAGTAAACATAAAAAAACACCTTACCACGCACACCGGCCGGCATACGTTTGCAATCACGCTTTGTGCAAACCGGGGTATCAGCTGTGAAACTGCCGCCGAGCTCATGGGTATCACGGTAAAAACTTGCCTCGAGAATTATTATAAAGTAACCGGTTACAAGATCAATGCTGAAACCGCCCGGGCATGGGAGGGGCTTAATTAATCAGCTTCTTTTTCATTGCGTCGTATTCGTCCTGGGTAATTGCGCCGGCATCAACTTTTTTCTAGAATTCGGTATTTGAGAAAATACACTTCGTTTTTCAAGTTATCCCAGATAGCTGTTTCCTGACCGCTGGATTTTGCGTTTGCTATTGTCTCATTCAAATCGATAATTACCTCTTCCAGGTCTTGTAGGTGTTTGTCAAGATTTCTGCCTGACTCAATGTCCAGACGCATGTTTGCGTAAATAAGTAGTGGATGTGCCATAGGATTTGATAATAATGGTAAGTGATTTAAAACCCAATGTCGGATTTTTTTTCCATTGCTATCTTAAGGCTAGTTACCAATTCTGTCACTTTTTGAGATACCGCATCTTTTGATGATGCATAATATTCATCCATCGCGCTTTGCCTAATGAAGGAATATTTTACAGGACATTTGTTGTCACGGTATAACGGAAACGGTTGATTCCGATATGCAATAGGGTATATTTTGAATTGAGAGAGATCGTATTTGTATTTTCCGTCCTTGATCGCAATGTCTAATGTGAAGTCGCTATAAGCTTCTTGTTTTTTAGAACCATTAAAAGTTGATGTGAATCTCAATTGCATGATTCCTTTTCCACTTAGTTCGCCGGACTCCTTGTCGGCAATTTGAATTACCTGGTTGCTACTCACAAAGGTTTTATTAAACCATTGCCGGGCATTCGCAAAAAGCTGATCCTTGGTCATCCCGCTGACCTCAACCACGCCAGTATAGGAAACTGGTTCGCTAGTTTGGGAAACCAGCATTCCTGGAATCATTATAAGGGCAATGAAGCTGAAAGAGACTAAGTGTTTTTTCATAAATCTAAGTGTCTGTTTATTTAGGGATTGATTTGAAACAATATCGAATAATCTATCTGCACATCATTAGCATTAAAGAATTTTAATGTGTTGACCGTAAGCAATTTAAATTTTTAGAACAATCGTTTTAGTAAGTGATTCTATTTAATATGGTCTACTTTAATTTGTTGAAATATGATAAGTGTATAATATTGCTATCGAAAAAATATTCAAGCGTTCGACTCTGTTTCAAGGAAACCGCTAAATTTCTTAAAACACACTCAGAGGATATGCGCTCACGCTACGGCGTGGGCTTCAGTTTCTGAGTGTAGGCTCTTAGCGGTGCCTCTTGAAGATCTGAGGTTCCACGTCTTTTTTGTTTCACTCCAATTATCTTAATTATAAAAATACAACGAACCAGATCTTATATGTCTAATCCTTGCCGTCAATGTAAACTGGAATGTCCTTATAAGAACGCAGCTCATTTAATGTCTCTTTGTTTATTTCGGCCTTTATCGTCTCCGGTTTGCGTCCCTGAACCTTCCCCTGAATTTCAGCGATATGGTTCGCAGTTGTTTTTAGTAGTCCGAGAGTATTCCGGGAAGTCGAGGACAGATCTGTTTGTAAATCCAGGATCTTATTCAAATTTGTTAAAATCAACTGATTTACCGTCGTCATCTGAGTCATAAGTTTCTCTCTGTCGTCTTCGAGAACCTTCAACAATCTTTCTGTTCTGTCAACTGTTTTGTCTGCCGGTGCATCCTGTGGATTAAGCAAGTGCGCGAAAGATTCGTAAAACTTTCTAATAAAGTTCGCACTTGGATCTTTTTTTCCGCTTAGATATTCGCTGACCATTCCCCGTGAACTTCCGGTCTGTTTCGCTATGGAAGCTACGGGTGACTTAAGTTTTAGCCTCTCAACATCTGCGTAAAAATTGTCAATATCCGACTTTTGCAACATGGTGTCTAAAATAGTTTGAATAATGTTCTACAATCTGTCCGTTTGTTCGATAATTGCTCTATATTTGATCTGTAGAACAATCGTAAAACAAATATACAATGAAACTTACTCAACAAGCAATATTGGCATTAACTCCCCGAGGTATCAGGTTGAGGCTTGCATTGGAATTGAATTTCTCGGAGCTCTGGATCAATAAATTAATCACTCAAAACAAAGAGAACGGCGCATTGACAACAGCAAAAGCAATTGAAGTGATTCAGTCAGAAACTGGATTGTCTAACGATGAGATACTGGAAAAAGAACATGTGAACGCATAATCTAAAGAGACAGTAAACATACTACGCAAAAACACTTACCCAAAAGAAATTTTATCCATCCCACATAATAACAGAAATGGACAACGACCTGAAAAAATATCTCGATCGGATCAATCAAAAGGTTAGCCTGATCCTTGAGAACCAGAACAAAGAAACCTGGGTGTCTGTCGGATGGATCCACGATCTAACGGGTTGGGATAACCAGCGTATGCGTCGTGCTCGTGACCAGGGAATTATTAAATGGAAAAAAGACGGAACACATTTTCTCTATCTACTCGAATCTATTCCACCACAATTCATAATCAACCAACATGAAAAAAATACTGATCCTGGCAACAATCGCAATCCTCGTTTCACTGCTGTTCAGCTGCAGGGGAATATATGATACTCGCTGCGCATCGAGCAAGTATGTTGGGGGCATGGGTTACAAGCCAGCCAAAAGATAGTGCCGCAAGGCTTTACAGAAAAAAGCGGGTGGTTTCTACCACCTGCACCCGAAAGGGATTCACATCCAATACCATCCCGTCCAAAACCGAACAATTGAAAAACCAACCCCGATAATTAACCCTAGACCTATGAATGCCCAACTAATTGCTTTCGCGTGTGCCAGTACCGTTTTTACGGTAGCTGTTTTTTTCACCAGGTATTATTTCAAGAAAAATGCTCTCCGACAAGATTCCGGCAATCGCATATATCAAGATACTTAAAAAGTATGCCAAGGAAAAAGGTTATCCCTGTCTAACGTGGACGGATATTCTAAATGTCGCCAGGCTCTATTCGATGGACGCATCAATTAACAACTAACCAACTGTAAAAATGGAATTGCAATTTTTCACCACCGAATCATTTTGGGATCTGGCTATTGCCGCAGCGGGAGTATCTATTGTACTGGTTATTGTATCAAATCCTGTTGCTTTTTGGAGCTGGGTATTGAAAGCGATTCACACCGCTGAATTTGATCTGCAAATGGCCTACACCGAATATGCTGATTATTTATCCAGCCTTGAAAACCCCGACCTGGATAAAATTAATGATGGTATTGAGGACTTCAGAAATTACCACCGCAGATATGTAGATGAAAATATTGTGGCGACTTATGTACAGAAGTTATACAACATACACAATGGCGCCGCAGGTAAATATGCACGTTAACTCTTTTCATATGGCAAGCAATCGTTAACCGGGTTGTTTCTACAACCTGGTTCTTTTAAAAGTTTACTAACCCTCAAATATAAAAATCTATGTCTACGAAAAAGAAGATGATAACACTTGAAGGAAATGTGCCTCAATCATTGAAAAAGCAGTTCAAAACTTATTGTAAAAAAAACAACACGAATCAATCTGAGGCAATCAGGAACGCCATTCAGGCTCTGGTTAAGAGAAAGTAAGTTTTCATAAAGGGTACGGATTAAGGCGGGGTTGATCTCAGCCCTGCATTTTTAAAGCTACAAAAATGAACATTAAGTCTAATCGGGTAATTGAGCACATAGTCCAGCTTTATGATTCTGGGAATTCTTTTAGCGCGATACACAAATTGACTGGTTTCTCTAAGCCTACAATATCAAAGTACGTTAGAGCTATGACTGTTGTGAGAGGTGCGGTAACTAGTGGTGAAAGCATATTCTACAGTAAAATTAGGAAACGTGACTCCGGATGTATTGAATGGACCGGATCGGTTAATAACAAAGGGTATGGGCAGTTTAGTTTTTCAGGACAGGCATGGTTTGCACATCGGTACTCTTACCAAATTCATAAAGGAAATGTCGTTGGGATAACTGTCTGTCATTCCTGCGATAATCCTAAATGCGTAAACCCGGAACATTTATTCGCAGGAACCAGAAAGGATAATATGGTTGATATGGCTAGAAAGCTTCGCGCAGGAGGGCGCAAGCTTGATCCTGATACAGTGAAAAATATCAGATCTATGAGACAGTGCGGAACTAGGGTAGTTGACATTATGAATAAATATGAGATACCTAAATCGACTATTCAGCACATCTTAAGTCGAAAAACGTGGGGATGGTTAAAGTAACAATCCCCGGCATCCTTTAACACACCAACCAAACATAAAAAACCCCGCAGGTCTAGTGCGGGGAATTCAATCAAAGCCAAAAAGTAAAAGTATGCAAATCATTTTAAAACAGCTTTCGATCACAAATTTCAAGGGTATCAAGCGCCTGGAGCTTGAGTTCAATGAAAGCATTACAAGTCTGTTTGGTCGCAATGGTTCAGGCAAGACAACCATATTCGATGCATTTTCCTGGCTGCTTTTTTCTAAAGACAGTAATGACCGAACCGATTTTGAAATTAAGCCGCTTTCCATTGAAGGAATTCGGAGCCAGAAAACAGAGAACGAGGTACAGGCTGTACTTCAGGTTGATGGCCGGACAATCACTCTCAAAAGAATTCACCGGGAAAAATGGGAAAAGAAACGTGGGGAGCCGGAAGAGAGATTTACAGGAAACGAAAAGGTTCATTTCGTAAATGATGTGCCAGTAAGCGAAACTGAATTTCGCGTGAAGGTTGCCGGTATCGTGGAAGAGCGCTTATTTAAAATGCTCACCAACCCTCTTTATTTCAATACTTCATTGAAATGGCAGGAGCGCCGTGAGGTGTTGATGAAAATGGCCGGGGACATAAGTGATACCGATATCCTTGATATGCTGGTTACTGATGAAAACAAAGAATATTGGACTGAAATCGCCGCGGCGCTCACATCAGGGGACACCATCGACGAAATAAAAAAAAGAACCGCTGCAAAAAGGAAAAAAGCCGTCGAGGAAATTAAGTTCATCCCTACAAGGATTGATGAGATCAACCGCAGTATTCCGGAATACCAGGATTATGAAGAAATCGAACACCGGATCTCCGAAAAGCAGGAACAGATCACAGCGCTCGACAATTCTCTTTCCAGTAAGTCGCAGGAGCTTAAGACTGCCAATGATCTGCAAAGCGGTAAGGTTAAAGAGATTCAAGGCTTACAACACGAAATCCGGGTAAACGAAAACCTCATTCGGAATAAATTCAAGGATGGTCAGCAAAACCGGGTGAACACCATTCGTTCAATCGAGCGCAAGATTTCCGACATGCAGCAGGATCATGCTGGACTTTGTTCCCAGGTAACTAGCGCTGAAAAGAAAGTAAGTGCGCTTACTCTCGCTAATGATAACCTGCGTAAGAAATGGAGTGCTATTGACGCTGAACAGATCAATTTCGACGATCATGCAACTTCATGCCCTGTATGTAAGCGTGCTTTCGATGCCGAAGTAATAGAGTCAAGGCAGGAAGAACTTACAAAAGAGTTCAATAAAAATAAATCTGATCGTTTGGCCCAGTTGTCAGCTGATGGAAAACAAAACAAAGCAGAGATAGCCGGTTTCCAACAACAGATCGAACTAAAAACAGCAGCCGCTGAAAAGGTTCTGGCTGATATCAGAGTGCTTCAGGAAGAACTTGCCGACCTCAAAAAGCGCCATGAGGATTCCATTATCAATGAAGAAATTCAGGTGGAGGCTTTACTCGCTGATGATGCTATCCTGGAAGAAATGAAAGGAACTGTTTTGCGCCTCCAATCTGAACTTGAATCCTCCGAAAAAACCGATACCAGTTTCCTTGACGAACTGAAGAAAAAGAAGTCGCTGATCACTGCTGAAATCGATGAATTGAAGAGATCACTTCAGGAAAAATCAACCCGCGAACGTTCTCTGAAAAGGATTGATGAACTACAAACGGAAGAGGCTAATCTCGCTAACGTCATTTCGGATCATGAGCGTACTGAATACAATATTTCTCTTTTTGAAAAAGCGAAGATTGACACTATGCAGGCCCGCATCAATCACAAATTTACGGTTGTCACTTTCAAGATGTTCAATACTCTGGTAAATGGTGCTGTGGAGCCGTGCTGTGAGTGCCTGATCAAAGGTGTGCCGTTTTCTGACGCAAATACCGCTTCAAAATTAAACGCCGGTATTGATGTAATAAATGCTTTGTGCGAGCACTACAATACCAATGCGCCAATCTTCATAGATGGCCGGGAGTCAGTTACTGATATCATCGACACCAGCAGCCAGATTATCAACCTTGTCGTTTCGGAAAAGGATAAAAAAATACGCATCGTTTCTAACCGCGAAATGGCAACCGCATAACCAATTATTAATCTTCAAAACTTTTATAAATGTCTACAACAAATCAAACGCCAGCAACACAAGCTGCTCAGACGCCTGCGCAGAGTCCAAAACGATTCGAAGAAAGTACAATTGATAAAGTACTGGAGAGAATAACCAGCTTTCAAACGTCCGGAGATCTTATGATGCCCGCCAATTACAGCCCTGAAAATGCAGTGAGGGCCGCCTGGTTGGTTCTTCAGGAAACCTACGACCTGAATAAAAAACCTGCCTTGGAAGTCTGCACCCCGGCCAGTGTTTCAACTGCATTGCTGGAAATGGTTCTGAAAGGATTATCGGTTGTTAAGAAGCAAGGCTATTTCATTGTTTACGGTAACAAGCTTGTTTTCGAAGAATCGTATATCGGCACGATGGCAATCGCCAGGCGCGAGGCGAATGTAAAAGACGTGGTACCGGTGGTTATTTACGAAGGCGATGAATTTGAATACAAGATCGACCACAGGAACGGAAGAAAGGAAATTATCAAGCATATCCAGGTGATCGAAAACTGCATCCCGGAAAAAATAAAAGGAGCCTACGCCATTGTTGAGTTTCAGGATGGAACTACCAAGACCGAAATCATGACCATAGCGCAGATCCGTAACGCCTGGTCAATGGGAGGTGCAAAGGGTAATTCGCCCGCTCATAATAAATTTCCTGACCAAATGGCCTGCAAGACGGTGATAAACCGTGCCTTAAAACTGGAAATAGGTTCATCGGATGATTCGGCTCTGTTTGAAGATCAAGTTGCGGCCACCGTTAAGCATGAGATCAAGACGAACGCCAACAAACAGTCTATAGGGTTTGACAAGGATCCGAAACCCCAGGATAAGCCGAAGATCAATAATACGCCACCTCCGCAGCTAAAGCGTGAATATATCGAGACTGAAATGGTTGCGGAAGAATCTTCTAACGGTGTTGCAAACGGCCCTGATTTCTGATGAAACTCACAGTCTTAAATAGCAACAGTGCCGGTAATTGTTACATTCTGGAAAACAAGAATGAGGCTTTGCTTATCGAATGCGGAGTAAACTTCGAAAAGGTAAAGCGATCCATAAACTTCCAGGTATCAAAAATAAAGGGCTGCATACTTAGTCATGAGCACAAGGATCACAGTGGATACGTTAAGAATGTAATCGGAGCCGGCATTGATGTATACACATCAAAAGGGACCCGGGAGGCGATCGGAATCATCAGCAACCGGCTAAGAGATATCAGGAAGCACGAAACATTTACGATCGGTGGCTTTAAAATCTATCCCTTTGATGTTAAACATGATTGCGCTGAGCCTTTGTGTTTCCTGATTCATCACGAAGAATGCGGAAATGTTCTTTTCCTGACTGATAGCTACTATGTGGCTTACACCTTCGACAACTTGAACAACATCCTGGTTGAAGCGAACTATTGCCAGTCCATCATTGACCAGAAAGTGAAGGACGGAGTATCACCAAAGTTTTTACGCAATCGGGTTTTACAGTCTCATATGTCGATCACAACCTGCAAAGAGTTCTTACAGGCGAACGATCTCAGCCAGGTAAACAATATCGTGCTGATTCACCTATCAGACAACAACAGTGATTCCGCAAGATTTCAGAGAGAAGTACAAGAGCTGACCGGTAAAAATGTATCAATCGCAACGTCAGGGCTCATAATTCCAAACTTCGATAAAACACCTTATTGATATGAAAATAGAAATTGAATTAAGAGAGAATAGTGTAATTGAACATAGACCAAATGGATGGAGGGTGAGTTCCGGAGGAAAGTATTCGGACGGACTAACGTATGATGAAATGCTTGGCCTCATTACAGCACTCACAATGCCAAAAGATCGACCATGCCTAAGCTGGATGAGAACTGAGGAACAGCACAAGGCGTGGTATGAAAGGCTAACAAAAAGGTCCGATGCCTGAAACTTTCATATCCAAAACCAATATCCAATTTAATGAAAACCACCTTACAGATTAAACGAGTTGAAGACGCTTTTGAATGGCTTGAAAAAGCTGCCGAAGGTTATACTGGATCACAAAGCATTGACTGGCTTGTTGATCAAATGGGTTCTTTATGCGCATCAATGGCCTTTGTAAACAACCAGATGGCTGTTGCAAAAGCTGAACTGAATGCAGCAAAGGTAAAGTCTTATAACACGCTCATGATTTCCAGCCATGCTAATGGCCAGTATTTCAGCCCGATGCTTGCGAAAGATTACGTAGCCTCGAAATGTGCCCAGGAAAATTACAACTACGACATCTGTGAGCGTTGCAGCCGAACTATCATTCACACCATAGATGCACTGAGAACATGCATAAGCGCCTTGAAAGAGGAAACGAAATTGCAAAACTATCAGGGACAAGTATAATCCAACCTATGAGCCAATATCTGATAAACCGAAGATTGCAGAAACTCGGGATTAAACCGACCGAAGAAAAAAAGAAAGTAAAGCCGATCAATAAGGTCAGTAAGCGCCAGGCAGGGTTACTGGCAGAATACAATCGGAAGCTAATACCGTTTAAGAAAAAGAACCCAACCTGCAAAGCTACACTCACCGGTTGTTCTCACAAAACGACTGATGTTCATCACATGAAAGGCCGTGGTAAGTATCTACTCGATGTGTCAACGTGGTTGCCTACATGCAGAAACTGCCATTGCACTATAGAACAGGATCCTGCACTTGCCAAATCATTGGGTTTGTCATATTCACGCCTTTCCATTGTTGACCAGGTAAATGGGAAGAAAGTAACGCTCATAGAAAAGATCAAATGAGCGAACAAAAAACATATCGCCTTACTAAAACTATAACCAGTCATGTGGATCCATCAAAGGTTTACGGGCTGCAAAACGAACAAGTCACAGTCATTTCAGATGAAAGGCATCCTTTATTAATTGTTCAGGGCGAAAAATGCAGGTTTTCGGTTTTCGCAGATCATCTCACCGACAGAAATGTCGGGAACATAACCGAAACCGAATCACAGCCTGAATTCGTGGCACAGAAAGCACCCGCAAAAAAGCAACCAACAAAATCAACATTCAAACCAGATTCATCATCTGAAACACTTTTTTAAAATGCCAACAGCAAACCCGATACCGTTCGACTCAAAGACTACAATTATCGAAGAGATATTGCAGGAGCTAAATAGCCTGAAGGAACACGAATCATTCCCTGCACACATTTGCGCCCAGGCTGGCAGGGTTTCAGGTGCGGCTGGCAACCTGGTTAATGTCTGCAACAATGTAAAGTATCGGGGCGAAGATAAGTATGAGGCTTACCAGTCGGCTTTGTCCGTAGCAGCCCAGGCAATTCGATTCATTCAAAATCTTAATCACTAAACAATACAACCCAATGTCAAAGAAAACCCTCCCTCCTTTACACCTGGCAACATCAGACGATGATCTTCGACCAGCACTGATGCATATTGAAATTATTGACGGCATCGCTACAGCAACCAATGCCCATATAATCGCTCAATTAAACCTTTCGGCATATTCATCCCTCGCAGATGAAACAATCCGCCAATTGAACGGAAAATTGATCCATCGGGATGTTTGGGAGCAAGTGCAGGACGCTTCCTTGATAACCGTTGAAGGCGATATCCTCCATTATGAAAAAGGCGGCATTAAAGCTGATTTCAATATTTCATGCGACTTCAAGTTTCCAGATCACAAGTCGATAATCGATGCCGTTGCTAATTCACTGTTTAAAAAGCAGTCATTCGTTTGCTTCAATCCTAAGTTCATTGATATCGCCAGGAGAATATTCCCAAGCGAAAATCTGATTGCACGGTTTTACGACACTCATGAAATGATGGTGTTGTTTCCTTCAGGAGATGCCAAAGGGTTTGTAGGTATCATGCCGTTGGAAATCACCGAATCGGAAGCTGTAATAAATTTCTCTCTTACATAATCCTTCAATCCAAATCTATGTCACAACTAACCATGTTATTTCTGGCGCAACCCAAAAATCAGAAAGCCCAGGTTTTAAAATATCTAATCGAGCGGGAAACCATTTCTGAACAAGAGGCCCGGATGAATGCCTTTCGGACCCGTTTATCAGACCTCAGATTAGAATACCATGTGAATGTCTTATCCAAAAAAGTAGAATTCACAACGGTCCTGGGCAAGCCTTCAAAGTACAATGCATACTACCTGAAGCCAGAGGATAAGGATCAAGCCATTAAGATTTACGAAGAAATAAACAAATGACTCTTCACGACGAGCTCTTAATCATGTACAGCCTGATGGAGAGAGATCCGAAAGCAACTGTCGGAGATTTCGTAAAAGCATTAAACCGATTCAAAAATTCAACACCGATAAAATATCGTTATGACCAAAGATCAAATACTCAACGATGCGAAGATAAAACTATCAGAATTGGTGGGGGAGGAAGTCGAAGTGTATTTCCGACCCAAAAAAAGATTGCCGGTTAATAAACTGAAAGACGCGATAGCCGAAGAACTGAAAACGCCCTGGCAAACATTGTTAACCAGGTCCAATAAAAGGCAATATGTGTTAGGACGGCAATTATTCTCTTACCTCGCACATAAAGATTTGTCTTACGGCTGTGTTTATATCGGCGCGGCTTTGGGACGTGATCATACAACCGCAGTTCATGGCAGGGACACGATAGCCGACGCTATATCCATTCGGGACAAATATATCACGGAATTAGTTTCAAGCATTAGAGCAAGGTTACAATGATTCAGAGCGGGGCTCATTCATTTTAAATCAAATATCAATGGCAAAAGACCCAGCATTACTGTGGTATTGGGGTGATTGGAATAGCGGAACAGCAACATTCACCAGGCATTTGAAAGGCTGCTATATCGATCTATTGCACGCTCAGTTCAATTCAGGTCCGCTTTCAGTAGAAGAAATAAAAATTGTTCTTGGAGCAGATTTCGCCGCATGGGGTACTCTCCAAAAAAAGTTTAAGAGAACCGAAACCGGTTTGTTTTTTAATGAAAGATTGGAACTGGAAAAAAATAAGCGAAAGAGTTTTTCCGAAAGTAGAAGGAAAAATGTTCAAAAAAGATACGATAAATCTACTAGTGTAGATACTAGTGTAGAACATATGAATCTACATATGGAAAATGAAAATGAAAATGAAAATACAATAGACTCTAAAGAGGGGTTGTTAGGGGAGAACCTAAAATTTTCATTCGACTACACAACAAAGATCCCCGCAATGGCCTTAGAAGCTGCCGAGCAAAATCAATTCACCAAAACAAAAAGGAAGAACACCGACTTCGTTTTGTCTCAATGGAAAGTATTTCTATACGAACGAATGGCAGATCCTCCGATAAAATTGAAAGAGTATCGGCAGATCGGAGACTTGACACGATATTTTTTAAACTGGATGAGAGAAAAATACCCAAAAAATGGAACCAATCAGCAACTTACTGGTAAACGCAACAAATCAGCTGGAGCGGACGAACTGCTTGAACAACTTGAAGCAGACGCTAGAGCCATGGGAGGCGGATATACTGGCCGCTAAATACAAATCGAAGTGCTTCAAGCTAATGAACGAAACCGAAGTGTCCATTCATGCCCGGGCTTTACTTGTAAAGATCTACATCATTACAGGATGGACATTGCCAGAAGAACAGTATCTGATGATCTTCCAGGATCAATTCCGGAAGAAAATGACTGAATCTTACTCAACCGTAAACGCTGATGAAGTGGAATATGCTTTCCGGACCTACGGAACTACTGTTAAGGATTGGGGAAAGCAGATGAATCTTAGTCTTATCGATGAGGTTATGATCCCTTACCTGGCGGCAAGAACGGAAGTTTCCAAACTGGAAGAACAAAAAACGCTTCCGGAACCGAAACCTGTCGAACCCGAAATTAATACTGAGGATTTTATTAGAGGCTATAAGGGGCGAAATACGCCACTCGATCTTCTGCCTGAGTTCTTGTACCAATGGCTGGTCGATAATCAAAGGCTGTGGACGCCATGGGACGAAGAACAGAATCTGCTCGATGCTATCGCCTACAGGAAGTATCAAATCCAGAAAGGCCTTGAAATGAATCCAGGGGACAAGGTGTTGATCAGAGAGAAAAACGAGTTCAAGGAAATGTTGCAACAAGGATTTTTTGAAGGGAATGAAAAAAAGCGGATCGAACGATTGGCTAAACAAATTTTAATCAGGGATTACATAAATGCGATAAAATGAACTACACTGAATTTTTAGAATCAAAAATAAAGGTTGCCAGGAAAAAAGGCATCGCGGTAGATAGATCTTATTTGCATCCATCTCTCAGGCCTGATCAGGCGGATATCGCATTATGGGCTTTGGAATTGGGTGCGGCGCTTGTGGCGCCAGATGCTGGAATGGGTAAAACACGAATCGGTATTGAGGTAATGCGAATGCTTCAGATGCGCTTTGGAGGAAAATGTCTGATTGTTACGGAGCTGGGTGCTACTGATACCTTTGTTGACAAGGATCCTGAAGTTGGTGAAGCTGCCGCCATGGGCTTACAAATGGATTACGTAACCAACCAGGCGCAGGCCTTCGAAAATGATTCAGATATCGTTGTGACCAATTACGAGCGCGTAAGGAACGGGGAATTTGATTTTGGCGCGTTTACGGCTGTCTGGCTGGATGAAGGGAATTATGTGAAGAACATGGCCAGCGACACAACTGAGGCTTTAAAACATCAGCTGGCGAAAGTGCAATACAAGTTTATTGCAACTGCAACGCCTTCACCAAACGAAAGGCTCGAGCTTATCAACTACGCGCACGTTTTGGGAATATGTGACCGTGGCCAGATACTTACCAGGTTCTTTCAAAGGAATTCAGTGAAAGCCGGAGAGCTCACAATCCATCCACAACACGAAGATGATTTTTGGTTATGGGTTCATAGCTGGTGTATCGCGATCACCAGTCCTAAGGATCTTGGATACAATTACCCAGGTTTTGAACTTCCGGAATTACGGCTGCATTGGGTTGAGGTGCCTATCAATCAGTCTTTCGAAGCCGGTACCGAAAAAGACGGGCAAACCAGAATGTTTATACAATCACGATCAGGACTATCCGAGGCGGCAAAAATTAAACGCCTGGGTATTGATTCGAGGGTAGAAAAAACGAGGTATATCGTTTCAGAATTTCCTGATGATCATTTCATCTTCTGGCACCACCTGGAAGATGAACGCAAAGCTTTAAACCACGTTTTCAAAGGGCTTGCAAATTACGGCGACTTATACGGATCTCAGGATTGGAGCGTTCGGGAAAAAAGGATTGTTGATTTCACCAAAGGTAACCTGCAGTATCTGGCCAGCAAGCCGTCAGTTTCAGGGGTCGGTTGCAATTTTCAGAAGCATTGCTCCAAATGTATTTTTGTTGGAATAGATGATTCATTTAATGACATCTACCAGGCGCTGAAAAGGATTTATCGATTTTATAACCCATCAGAAGCGGTTGACGTGTGGTTCCTTTACGCTCCTGAGGAATATGATATCGTCCAAAACATCAAGCGCAAATGGGCTGAGCATGATGAGATGCGGGACAAGATGCGCGTAATCATTCAGAAGTATGGCCTTGACCATTCGAAATATATCGCTGAGAAAAAACGCTCCTTTGTGGTTTCCCGCAAAATAGTGAAAGGAGAATCCTTTACACTGGCGAATAATGACTGTGTGCTCGAGCTTGATCACTTGGAAGATAATTCCGTTGATCTGATCCTTTCTTCTTACCCTTTCGGTAATCATTACGAATACACGGACAAATACAACGACTTCGGGCATAATGAAACGAACGCTGATTTTATCAGGCAGACTGATTTTCTTTTCCCCAAACTATTTGACAAGTTAAAACCCGGCCGGATCGCCGCAGTTCATTTGAAAAACAGGATCCATTATGGATCCGTCACAGGCCTTGGGTTCTCAATCGTTCACCGGTTTACTCACCTGGTGGCTGAAGCTATGGAAAAACACGGTTTTTACACAATCGGATGGCACTATATACCGACCGATGTAGTTGCAGAAAACAACCAAACTTACCGGCTCGGTTATTCGGAGATGCGGAAAGATGCGACGAAGATGGGGGCCGGCATCCCGGAAGAAATATGGTTGTTTAGGAAGCCTCCAACATCAAATTCAAACGCCTATGCAGATGAACCAGTTAAGCATGATAAAGACTACACCCTTGCACACTGGCAGGTAGATGCGGATTGTTTTTGGAAGTCTTCCGGAAACACATACCTAACACCACAACAGATGAAGTCCTGGGGAATTGATAAGATTCAGCGCTGGTGGAAAACATTCAATAAGTCAACCGTCTACGATTACGATCAACACGTGAAACTATTGCAGGACCTTGACGAATCTGATAAACTTTCCCGGACATTTACCACAATCCCCCTGCAGTCTAATTCTGATTTCATATTCAACGATATGAACCGCATGCACGGATTGAACATGGAACAAAGCCGGCGCAAGCAGCAGAACCACATTTGCCCGATGCCATTTGATGAAGTTGACCGCATCATTGAAATGTATTCAAATCCTGGGGACTTGGTGCTCGATCCTTTCGGGGGCCTCGGTACCACTGGCGTCAGGGCATTGAAGAAAGCCCGAAGGGCGTATATCATCGAACTGAATGAGACATATGCGAAGTGCGCCGCTACTTACCTAAAAGAGACTGAATACAAAAACGAGATACCTACACTTTTCGACCTGATTGCATCATGAGTTACACACCAACAGCAAAAGGATATTTCAGCGGAGCAGGCGGAATGGAAATTGGCTTAATGGATGCCGGGGTTGATATGGTTCAGTCGTTGGATCTCGATAAGGATGCAACCGACTGCATGCAGATGAATCCGCAATATTTCGGGCATAACGTTATCAGAGGTGATATCAAGGATTTTACCGTCAATGAACAGCCTAAGACTGATATAATCGTAGGAACTTACCCCTGCACAAAGTATAGTTCAATTGCTGACATCCACGGAACCAGAACCGGCGATGATCTTTTCCTCCACTTTTTTAGGCATATCGCAATAGAACGACCTGAAATGTATGTAGTCGAAAATGTCCCTGGCATGAAGAAATTTAAAGTCGTGATGGAAGCTATGACCAAGCTGCCAGACTATTATGTGCAGGTGTTTTGTCCGCTTGATGCATTGAAATGGTTACCGCAGCAAAGAAAGCGTTTGATCCTGATCGGTACTCGCAAGCCGTTTTTCATCATGGAACCGTCAGGCAGACAATCCCGAATGATTGATATCATGGAACCAGGAGCGGAAGTTGATATGCCTGATTACGTTCACTCAAGGATAGCAGGAAAGTATCGAGACAAGCCTATCATAGTCGATCCGTCTAAGCCGGGAGCCGTTGCGCCTACCTGTGTTGCTCATTATGCGAAAGATCTCGGTACCAGGTTAGTGATGGATGGTAAAAGACTCAGGCCTTTCTCTATTCGTGAATATGCAAGGCTGCAGGGCTTTCCAGATAGCTACAAATTCCCTGATTCCAGGGCAGCGTATAAACTTATCGGAAATGCCGTAGCTGTTCCAATGGGTCGCTGGATAGGCTCTGAAGCAATGAAATATTTCAACCGTCAAACTCATGTAGCGTGAAAAACCGATGGACCAAAGAAGATATCCGAAAGCTATATGAAGCCAAAAAGGTTGCCGTACAGGATCGGCCATACGTTGAAAGTGTTCTTGGGATCCGGAAGAAAATCCAGACTGAAAACGGAAAGATCGTTACCCAGGCACACAAAAAGAAATCGGCTGCAAAGGAGTGGATTGAGTTAAACCTGGTTTACTGGTGCAATGCAAAATGTCTGCAGTTATTGCAGGAGCACCCTTTTCACCCGGAAAGAAAATGGAGGTTTGATTGGTGCATCCCTGCTCTGAAAATCGCAATAGAATACGAGGGAGGAATCTTTGACCGGAATGGAAGTCATACCTCCGTGGAAGGAATGAGCCGTGACATTGACAAATATAACGCTGCTGCAGCACTTGGATGGCGACTGATAAGGCTCAGCTCTATCAACTACAAAACTTTATTAACACAATTGAACTCTTGATTTTATGAACTACAAACGAAGGCCAATTAAAACCGAAAAGGAAGCAACCGAGGTAACGAACTATTTAATCGAAACTACAATGTCAACTCTTAAAATTGACAGAGAGGAAGCAACTAAACGGGTAAATGCTTTACTGAAAACCGATATCATGAACGGATTTAACCCTGATAAACCAGCTCACCAGATTGCCGTTGATATGTTTATGCAAATTCCTAGCTCAGATTATGAGCGGTTAAAAATTAACAACTGAATACAAATCCAATATCCATGAGCTTATTTTTTTACGCAATCCAGGAGGCAATTGAGGCCGGCGAGGACCCGCAGGCCATTGTTGCCTACCTGATAGATGAAGGAGCAGCCAACCCCGCCCTAATGCTCAATACAATCGTCAGGGACCTGGTTACAATCATGAGTCAAAATCACCTCGTCCCGAAAAGAAAGGTCGAGCCCGATAAATTAGAAAAAATTTCCAGTGACCTGGAGAATAAAAAATAAAAACTATGGCACAAAAATCAGCAATTCAATGGACGGATGCGACCTGGAATATTGCCAGAGGTTGCACAAAAGTTGATGAAGATTGTAAATTTTGTTATATGTACCGGGACAGTTTTGATAGTACCAGGTATAATCCTTTGGAGATTGTCAGAACGAAAACTGTTTTCAATCTTCCCTTAAGAATCCATGAGCCATCGAAAATATTTACCAGCTCGCTCACAGATGTTTTCCATCCTGCCATTGATAGTTATCGAAACGAAATGTGGGATATTATCAGGAAATGTCCGCAGCATACATTTCAGATTCTGACCAAGCGGCCTGAAAGGATAAACGCTCATCTTCCGGATGATTGGGGCGAAGGTTGGAAAAATGTTTGGTTGGGTACTTCTGTTGGATCACAAAAAGGGATTCAACGAATGATCGACATGAGCCAGGTGGACCATTCAGGAGTGAAATTTCTTTCGCTAGAACCATTGCACGGACCTATTCATTTAAGTGATGCCAAGCTGAGTATGATAGGAATTGAATTTCATGTCCTCCCTGCCTTCGACTGGGTAATAGTTGGCGGAGAAAGCGGCAATGAGAATGGAAAATACCGCTATAGGCCATGCGAGTTGTCGTGGATTGAAAGAATAGTTGCTGACTGCGAAAGAAACTATATACCTGTGTTTGTAAAGCAAATGGGTGCCCATCTGGCAAAACAGCTAAATATGTCGGATAGGCATGGCGGTGACATTAATGAATTTCCCTCTCACCTTCAATTTCGTCAATTCCCAAACATCAAATTATGAAGTTCATTCCGATATTATTCAGCACCCCGATGGTGCAAGCTATCCAGGCAGGCCGGAAGTCTGTAACTAGGCGAATAATGAAGCCACAACCCGAATTAAGAATCTTTCAGGGTGCCGTAACAGGTAAAAAGGTGAAAGGATGGCAAATTACTGGAACAGATAAGTTTTGGCCAACCGATGACACGCCGAATACTTCGTTTCTTAAATGTCCCTACGGACAGCCCGGCGATGTTCTTTGGGTTCGGGAAACTCATTATGCTTACGGCCATTGGAGTTGCGTCACAGATACGGAAACGGGAAAAGAAAAATGGTCGTTCAAAGATTTGACTGGCGATAGTTTATTCAATTATGCTTATGAAAACAATCCGCCTGCCAGAATTATTAAAGGCCGGTATGGGTTCGGCTGGTATAAGCGTCCCTCTCTGTTCATGCCGAAATCCGCCTGCCGGATCTTTCTGGAAGTTACTGAAGTGAGGGTGGAACGGCTTCAGGACATCAGTGAAGAAGATGCCAAAGCTGAAGGTGCTGAACGTGGAATTTTACGTGATGGACCGAACACGGAAAAAGGTGAATTCCATCTGGAATATAACAACATGAGTGACCACAAAGACGGCTTTCAGTTTATTTGGCAGATGATCAATGGAAAAGAAAGCTGGAATCTCAATCCCTGGGTGTGGGTGGTCAGCTTCAAACAAATTTCTAAACCAGAAAATTTCCAATAATGACACTAAAAACCTTACTAAAAAATGCCGGTGTTCCAAAGATCCGGGGACTGGAAGCAAAAATTGAAAAATGGTCCTATGAAGACAGGCAACCAACCATTAAATGGTACGAAGACTGGATCAAAGAAAATAATGCAAAGATGGAGGTTTTATCAAAACTGAACACTGAACTTCAGGAACAGCACAAAGCCGACCTGGAAACCATCCAGAAGATGAAGGATGAAATTCAGGCAGCCAAAGTGAAGCAACAGTTCACCGATTCACAGAAAGAACTTCTGAAAAAGAAGATTGAAGAACTGGAAACAGCTTTGGAAGTGTCACAAGAACTGATCCTGATAAAATCCAAAAGAATTGATAACTATGACAATTTTGTGGCTGAATTCAAGGCTGGCAAAGTCGGCATGTAAAAAAATAAACAAATGGATAAACAATTAACGCCGGAGGAAATCTTCGCAAACCATAACACCAATTGGCAAAACAATTCGCATAGCGACAACCTTTCAAACGCTGCAAAAGCCATGACCGAATACGCCTCCCAACAAACCGCTGCACTACAAGCGCGGGTGCAGGAGTTGGAGAATCAGTGGAAGAATCGTTCAACAGATTATGAGATTGCTATGAACCGCATAGCCGAACTTAATCAACACGTTCTGAAGTTAGCGAAGGATAAGGAACAGCTTTACTCGGTTATCGTAGGACATGAAAACACTATCATTGACAGGGAATCCCGCATAGCAGAGTTGGAGAGGGAGATAGAACAGAATCAGGAATCATGGGACCAAGGCCGTAATGAAATATCGACTCTCAAACACCATCTAACTAAATCCCAACAACACGCTGAAACGCTGATGGGGTTGCTGGAAGAAATAGTAAGAAGTACAGGTGGATGCACTTGTTTAAAGTGCCAAAAAAGGAGCTGGGAATTATACAAGCAAGAACACGGATTACAATCATCTGAAAAAACAAATTATATCAAAACATCATGACACGGAGAATCTCTGGACACACTGTTGCTCAAATCGAATTCGTTCGCAGTAACATGGAAACTATGACCCTTAAGGAAATGGGCGCTATCATGGAAATTCCCTTTTGGGATGTACATAAGATAAAAACCAAACTAAAGGAGGGTATATATCTGCCTGGTGAAGCCATGCCGCCGAGTCGTTCAGTACAGGAAACTGCCTATCTGGAAGAACAACCGAAAAAAATTGTCAGGCCACCGGCAGTATATCTCAATCGATCGCATGAACAAACGATCGATTACTGGATGAACTATCCGATTTAATCCTTCCAGGGAATTTCCCGAATCGTCACATGAATCGTAAATTTTATTTCATACATATCAGATTGAATTTAGCATGACTTCTAAAATTCAGCCGCCTTTGTCTGGTTTTCGGGTTTGTCCTCTAAATTATCAATTCTCACACCATAACTTCATTCAATGAAATATCTACTGATTACAATCCTGCTAGTACCTGCGACTGTTTGCGCTCAGATAACCAGTTTCACCGTTTCCATCGGGGAAGTGTCCAATGGTTTCATTTATTCCGAAGGGATACAGTGGCGGCATGATTCAACCGGAAAAAGGATAAAGGATATTATAATCACGGGCGATACCATGACCGCGATCAAAAATCTGCTGATCTATTGTCTGGAAGAAAAGCACGAAAATGATCAGGCCAAAGGCATTCTATCTCATATTAATCTCTCCGTTCTACAGGGTTGGTTCAAAAGTCCAGAGTTTAATTACTACGTAAAAGAATACAAAAAGGCCGTTGCCACAAGTGAAAAAAGAAGAAACCCAAAAGGAAAAACTCAAATAAAATACCACAAATGAAATATTTTCTACTCTTGATCGGATCTTCGGCGCTCCTTTCATGTGGAACCTCCAAACCAGTCACTCAGTTTTATATCGGATCCAGAAAAACCGGTAAAGCCACGCAGGTGTAGCCATCCCGCAAACCACCGATACCAGCAGATGGGTCATACTCCAACTGTTGATTTACGGCCTACCAGTCATTAGTGACAGGGTAGTTTGGCTATAACCACATTAAAGTGTAAATTGCAGGCCGGATTCGGATTGAACTTTTGTATCAATTTTCCACCGGCCTGCTTGATTTACTTGTCGGGCACGTTAATTAGGAAGAACCAGATTGTTCTCAATAGGCTAAGGCCTATCTGAACGTAGTCAGTCCATCTTACTTTTCCGACTGCATCGCTCCCGTCTTTAGTTTCGCCGCTACTACGGGAGTTTTGCATTGGTGGAGTCTTCTCGGCGACTTCCCTGGCCTCTCTTTTTGCCTTCCTCAGGCGTCGATTTTTTCTCATAAAGAATTTGTTTAAAATTTTGCTTCTGGTTCATAGTTTTTGTGTTTTGATAATGATGAATGTATATATAGATCCAAGCTCGGGAGTTACTTTCCGGCTATATGTTACCAGGCAGTATCTCCCCAGTATCCTGGAGGATTTGTTTTTAAGATTTTTGACTTCATCAGCGGGATCGATGTGCCTTGCACTGAACGATATAGATATGAACCGTGTTACTGGTTCAAAGGTGAGAATGGCTGCTTTCCCGTCCCTGGGGGCCAATCCATTCTACAGATTTGATTTTCGTAATCCAAAGATAAATCACTTTTCAATACCACAATCAAAACACACCGTCTATAGCTGAGATATTTCAGATAATATAGCATTAACTGGTTCTTCGCTTCTCATAGCAAAGTTCATTCAAGGAAATGAAACGATGAAATGGACAATGGGATCTTTGCTGCATAGTCTGTTGTGTAGATTTTCTGTTGTAATTATTAACCTTTAGAACTGTGATGGTGTTAAGAACTCGCCTTCTATTATCATCCGCAAGCAAGATAGTAACCCCAATCGCAAGATCTCTGTTCTTTTGTCCACAGTTGATTGTCCTCAAGAAAATGTATGTCAATTTTTGTTAGCGAAAACTTTTCATACATTCGAGATCTGTAAAGTCCTTGCGGTTTCCTTAAAACCGTAAGCAGTGAAATACCTAAGATCCCGAAATCAATCCTCTGATCGACTATCCCTATGCAGGGATGATTTTGCTATTATTGGTCGGGCCCTGGTAATCCGGGATCTCGCACTCGCCCAAGAAATAATCAATGATGAACTGCTTCACGCCCGAAGCGAATGGAAAATCGAAAAAGTACCACAATTTTATTCTCCCGGAATGGATCGCCGCTTATTCATTGGCGTTATCCTGAAATCATATCACTCCGAACATTATCTGAACGCGAAGAAATTCGCACCTAAACGGGGCCTTGTAACTCAGATGGCCAATGTCTTAGGTATGCCCCCGAGCAATGTATCAGTACTGGCCCGGGAGGTTGCTATTGCATTACGGGTATATGATGATTTCCGAACACAAGTAGAATCTCACCTCCAAAATCAAAACAACTCCGCAGCATAACCCTATGAAAACTCCCAATAAACAATCCAGTAAAAAGCCTGCTAAACGGCCAGTTAAGAAGCGAACCAAGCAACCCACCACAAAAAAAAGGGGTAGGCCGGATATCTATACCGAGGAACTTGCAGAAAGAATATTAACCGCAATTGCTTCACAAGCAACAGGTTTAAATATTATATGTAAACGTAATAAAGACTTTCCCGGAATCACAACGGTTATGAAGTGGTTACGTGAAAGAGAAGATTTTGCGAAACGCTACGCGTGCGCGCGCGAGGACCAGGCGGATCTACTTGCGGACGAGACGATTTCCATTGCCGAGAACCTGCCGCCAGACCCAACAAAGGGACAAGTAGCAAAGGCAAGGCTGCGCATTGATTCCCGGAAATGGGTAGCCGCTAAGCTCCGCCCGAAAAAGTACGGAGATAAGACTGATATCACGAGCGATGGTAAAGCATTGCCGGCGAGTCAACCGATTGTGTTTTTATCTGCCGAAAATCTGACCGACGAACAACTTCAAAAATACCTGAATAATGGTCGGACTGACAACGAAGGTATTTGATTCATTATGGGCGGCTTTCACGCTGGCTATATACAATGTGTTTGTATTGGAGGGCGGGAGCAGAAGCAGTAAAACGCATTCGATTATTCAGTTCTGGATAGCCTGGGCTCAGAAAAAGAGATCCGGAAGGGTAATAGTTGCCCGTTTGAAGTCTACCTGGTTAAAAGCAACAGTAATGAAGGATTTCACCGACACGCTGAAGTTTTATAACCTGTACGATGAAAAGAATCACAATAAAAGCGATAGGATATACACGCTGTATGGTGTTGAATTCTGGTTTATAGGACTTGATGATACTCAGAAGATTCACGGTATGCGGTCGGATGCGTTCTGGATAAATGAGGCGATAGAAGCGAGCAAGGATGATTTTGATCAGCTAATGCAAAGGTGTGAGGGATTTGGGATACTTGATTACAACCCCTCGGAGGAAGAGCACTGGATTTATGATAGCGTTTGTAAAAGGCCCAAGGCTTGGTACAGTCATTCAACGATGTTGGATAACCGATTGATACCAAAAAATGCAAAAGAGCAGATCCTTTCTTACGAGCCTACCGAATATAACTATTCCATCGGCACAGCTGATAAAAGAAAATGGGAAATATATGGTTTGGGTAAACGGGCAAAAATCGAAGGGCTAGTTTTCGATATTCCAGAGATTACGGATATCTGGCCTACAACCAAAAGGCATTTCCGGGGCATGGATTTGGGCTACACGAATGATGTGACCGCGATAATAAACGTGTCAATCAGGGATAACGATTTGTTTCTCGACGAGGTTTGTTACCGGACCAGGATGCTAACCAGTGACATTGTTTCCGAGTTAAAAAAGTCAGATACCAAGGTATGGAGCGAAAGCGCGGATCCGAGAATGATTGATGAAATCCATTTAGCAGGTATAAACATCCATCCGGTGGAAAAGGGAGCAGGATCAATCATGGCTGGCATCGACAAAATGAAGACCATGAAGATGTATATCACTCCCCAATCTTTTAATCTGATTAAGGAGTTTAAGAATTATACATACGAGCAGGATAAGAACGGTAAGTGGCTGAATAAGCCAATTGACGCCTGGAATCATGGTATTGATGCAGTTCGATACGTAGTGTTAATGGAAGTCCTGGGCAGGTCGAAACCAACTGGTAAGAGCAACGCAAAATACTTTCACTAAAAAAAAATCCAATGCGAAAATTAATGATTACAACGCCGAAGGAAAATTTAGAATTTGAGATTGCCGCAGATTTTGAATTTGTAGAACCTAAGATTGAGCCCTACAATGAGCCATGCGCTTATTCCTTCCGAACCAAAGGGGAGGGAGTGCTTATCATTGGCAGAAACGTACTTGCCGATTCTATAATCGTGATTACTGATTACATCAAGACCGCATAAATACAACCACATGGAAAAATTCAAACTCGGAGATCTCGCATACCTGCGAAGCAACATAGATACCCCTATGACCGTGATAAAAATTTCTGATCAGTACGGAATAAATCTCGCTTGGATGGATAAGGATAACCGATTACAGGAAATTCCATGCGTAGAGCCCGGGGCGCTATTGACCTCGAAAGAGGTACACGAATCAGAAATAAAAGTGGGATACACTGATCAGGATTTGAATGAATTTAAAAATTATTAACCAAAAAACGCTCACACACATGAACCCATTTAATTTTCCCGAAGCAACCAAAGTATTTACAAAGCCCGGTGATTGGAAAGACAAAGATTGTTTTTCAATCGCAGCCTGGGAAGGTGAGCAAACCCTTCCTAGCGGTGATAAAACTCCGCATATTATAACTGCATGGAAGCCGACACCTGCAGAACTTGAAAAACTCAATGCCGGCGGTTCCGTTTATCTCAGCTTATGCGCTGACGGTCTGCCACCCCATTACCTCACTGCTCACAGTCCTTTCGAGCCTCAACCCGACGTAGAATGAAAAACCAAACAATACTTTGCGTCCCTGTTCATACTGAATACCGGCGATTAAATCTCGAAACAGGAGAGGTAACGGATATGGCAGGCAATAGAATCAACCCCATGAAAAGCAAAAACGAACAGATCCTGGATGCCCTCTGCAACGGCTATACCGTTAATGAAACTGCCAAGATGATGGGAATGAACCGCAGAACCGTAGAGGCAAGAATCCTAAACATGCGAATGCTTAACCGATGCAGAACTGTTACCCAACTTTGCATTCAGCACAAGACAGATCAAAACTTCATCATGGATAAATTTCAAGTCAAAACATTAGCATGAGTAATCAATCAGAAAATAAGGTGGAACAAATGTTCATCCAAATGATGGACGCGATGTTTGGGAATAAGTGGCCGGAACATACACACAGTGACCAATTCCGCATGTTCTTTTACGGCGGGATGGGTGCAGGCGTGACAATGATGGCTGCTTTGTCATCCGAGTTTTCGCAGCCCATAATGAAAGAGATAAACGAATTCGTTTACGCAAGCAAGTCAGAATATAAAGATGATCCGATTGTCGTTGCAACTGGATCAATTATAGTAGACTGCGCGCTAAAAGCAAAACAACCATCATGAAAGTAAAAGACCTTTTGAAAATGCTTCAGGGCATAGATCCTGAAATGTCCGTATTGATCTCGCATTCGGGCGAGTTTGATGGAGTATTCCTGCACCCTTGTTTGGAGGAATCAGGCGTAACCGAATTGGGCCTGCATGAAGACAGCGACGAGACAGAAAAATCATTTGTACTTGTCCGCTGCGGATTTTTCAACGAGCATGAAGGAGTACCACCTGAGTTAAACTAAAAACCAATCATCATAAGAAAAGAAGTCACTTCTAAGTCACTTCTCTCAATTTAATTTCCTATGGCACCCCATAACAACCCGCATGGCCCCTTCCTGATCATAACCGAGACAGAATATATTTATGGCTGCACGATAAACAGGTACCGAACAGAACAGGATTTTCTCGATGCGGCATCCTTGTTTTCCCAGAACCCAGAGGTGACGATCGTTTTCACGTCTGAAATCAAGCGTGACATTAAGCTCGAACCAGTTGAAGTGATTACCAGGTTTAAAATTGCGGGGAAATGAATAGTCGATTTGCTTTTTTTATTGGCGGCCCTCTGCATGGCGCTGAAATACTGGTTCACTTAAATGTTTACGAAGTTTTGGAAAGGCCGCCATTGCCCGAATTCGATCCGGCCAATCCCGAAAGGGTTGACCGGGTTGAATATGAGTTTTATAAGTATCAGTGCATCCCGGAAGATCGAAACACCTTCGTACTGACTGAACGGTAAATGGCAATCAGTATTTCTATAACATTCCCCGACATTATACAAGTCGGCTACCTTCCATAAATCGCTGTTTCTATCATTGCAACCAAATGACAGAGAAACAGCTGCTCGATTTGGTCGGCACTCCCGAACGATTAAAGGAGGCCCTTGATAGCGAAAGGCCCAAGCTCGATATAAAAGAGATTTTGGCCCAGTACGATCCCGCAAAGCACGCTATCAATAGCAGGCCGGATAAAATCATTGACACCGATGAGGGGCAAGTAGCTGTTAAGGTTATAAAGCTATCGCTGCCGTTACAGAAAAAAATTGTTAGGCAGGCCGTTGCTTTCTTATGCGGCAATCCGATTAAACTCGATGCTAATACGGGGGGTGATTCGCTCCAGGATGAACTATTGGCAATGATTGAAAAGAGTATCGACGATAATAAAATGTTTTATAAAAACATGAACCTCGCCGAGATCCTTTTCTCTGAAACAGAAGTTGCCGAATTATGGTATTCGGAACCCTTGGCCGCTGGCGATGATTATTGGAAGGGAACACCGAATGAAAAAGTAAAGGTTAAACTCCGGATGAAGGTGCTCGCCAATTCCCTGGGCGATACCCTTTACCCTTCATACAATGAATACGGAGACATGATCGCCTTCGGCCGGTATTTTGTAACAGGTAAAGATTCAACCAAGACTGAGCACCTTGACGTTTACACCGCCGCGACGATTTACAATTTCACTAAGCTGGATAATAAAGCATGGGAGATAAGAACGGCCGTTAATCCAGCCGGCAAGATCCCGGTGATTTACTACACAGTACCCCAGCCCGATTATAAGGACGTTCAATCGCTTTGTGACCGCTTCGAGGAATCTATATCCAAGCACGGAGATACAAACGAGTACTACGGCTCTCCGATGGTTAAGATCACGGGCGGGGAGGTTAAAGGATTTTCGAAGAAAGGCGAACAGGGGAAAATGATTGAAATGGATACTGGTACAACTGCCGAATACATGACTTGGGATCACTCGCCTGAATCCATCAAACTCGAACAGGAAAACCTTCGTTCGCTGATTTATGATCAGAGCGACACCGCAGATATTTCTTTCACTCAGATGGCAAAAACCGGTGCGGAATCCGGCTTCGCTATTAAGCTCCTTTTCATGGCCTGCCATTTAAAAGCGGCCAGGAACGAACAGTATTTCGGAGAGGGACAGCAGCGCAGAATAAATTACATCAAAGCCTCAATGATCAAACTAAATCCAAAGTTTGAGGCAGCCCGGAACCTCGTAATTCGCCCACTGTTCGAATACTACATGCCGAAAAATCTTACCGAGGACATTGACAACATAGTATCCCAGGTTACGGCCGGCATCATGAGCCTCGAAACGGCCATCCGGAAAAATCCAATGATTGCCGATGCAGCCGAGGAATTGAAATTAATCCTGAAAGAGAAAAAAGAAAGAGAGACAGACCCGAATGCATTGGACGACTTAAACAACGACGATGGCGAGTAATAACATATTAAACCTTGATGGATCTGCTCATTTTGATATTGAGGGCGTATTCGATAATACGACATGGCCAGATATGGAGCTTTCTCACACGGATGAAAACGGAGATCCGATCGAGCTGGAAGGGGAATGGAAAATGAGAGTCGCCCCGATAGAAAATCCCGATGATATCACCGAGCTAACAGTTGATAACGGAGCTATTGAAGTTGCCGGCCATGTGCTGACTATAAAAAAACATAGTTCAATTGAACTGCCGTCAGGAAATTATGACTTTCAAATCCTTTGTAAACTCAGCGACGAGGTTTTTATTTTTTACCAGGGATCACTAAAAATAAATAAAACTCAACCATGGGACTTAGCGACATAATACAAGCAGGCGGGAAAATTAACGTAGAGGTTAAAGGCCTTTTCCCCAGGCATGGGACCGGTGACGGTGGCGGCAATGCCTCAATTGATACCGTTGCCACGTTTGCCGCAATCGGTAATTCAACAGAAAAGAGATCAATTATCGTACTCGCTGACGAAACCGAGTATGCCAGCCCTAAAGTGCTCTACATGCACGACGGAACCACTTTACATAAAATCGCAATTCTTTATCCATGAGATACCTATTTTCTTTTTTGTTTTCTATCTGTATTATAAGCAGTAGTGCTCAGACATTACAGACGTCGATCATTGTGCCGGATATTGCTACGATGAAAACCGTCTTCGGATCTTTCAACCAGGCTCACGTTGTTGCGAATAATACTGATTATATCGTCTGCAGTTCATGCACTGCAAATGAGATCACAGTTTTCGCCGGTGCAGCAGGCAAGAAATGGAAAAAGAAGATACCTGGAAGTATCCCGGCCGATTCTATTGTTGATGGTACAACCAACAAAGTATTCACCGCGACAGAGAAAACAAAGCTATCCAGTATTGCCGCAGTAGGTTTAACGGGATCTTATAACGATCTTATTAACAGGCCAACCGTTCCAACGAATACCAACCAACTGGCAAACGGCGCGGGATTCTTAATTGCCTCAGACATAGCTGGAAAATTAAATCTATCAGACACCAGTTCGATGCTTACGGCTTACCGGACAGCTATCGCACTAAAAACTAGTCAAACAACCCTTGCCGATTCTGCCGCCGCTCTCCGACTCGCAATTGTAAGTGCAAGTGCGGGGGTAACTATTGACCCTTCACCAACCAACGGGAATACTACTAATGTTCCTTCCTCAGATGGCACGTTCGATCAATTGGCATTAAGGTTATTGAAATCAGATACCGCTGCAATGCTTGATCCCTACGAAACGGGACTGAATGGCAAAGCCTCTACTGCTTCGGTTGCTCTCAAGGTTAATATAAGCGATACAGCTGCGATGCTTGATCCTTATGAAACAGGATTAAACGGCAAGGCCTCCGTCGCCTCTGTTGCTCTTAAGGCAAATCAGGCGGCTTTGATTGACACCGCCAGTTCTATAAGGGCAACGATAACAACTCCAACACTTTTAGGAACAGGATTGATTTTCCAGGCTGATAGCTTAAAAGTTGATGTAACAGACCCGAATCTGATTGCCGCATTTTCAGGTGGAACCGGTTCTCCGCCTACCACAAACGCAGGAGATATCACTGCTGGAACCTTAGCAGACGCAAGGCTAAGCTCTAACGTTGTGATGCTTACAGGGGCACAGACCTTACTAAGTAAAACCCTTACCGCTCCGATCATGACGGCCCCTGTTCTTGGTACGCCGGCATCCGTAACGCTCACTAATGCGACAGGGTTACCGATATCAACGGGAGTTAGTGGATTGGGAACCGGTGTTGGTGCTTTCCTCGCAACTCCTTCAAGTGCGAATTTAGCAACAGCCATCACTAATGAAACGGGTACGGGAGCTTTAGTTTTCGGGACCTCTCCAACACTTACAACTCCTGCACTTGGCACACCCTCAGCAGTAGTATTAACAAACGGTACAGGGTTACCAGTATCAACAGGTATAACCGGCCTTGGAACAAATGTCGCTACATTCCTGGCAACGCCTTCCAGCGAAAACTTAGCTGCCGCTCTTACCAATGAAACAGGCTCAGGTGCTGCAGTTTTCGCAACCAGCCCAACATTTATAACTCCTTCAACCAGCACAACCCCGGCAACCAGCGATAGCAGTGAAGCTCTTGCCAATACAAAATTTGTAAAGCAGATAGCTGCATTAATAGCTATTGGCGGAGGTGTTGCCTGGGGTGGCATAAGCGGATCTCTTTCAAGTCAAACGGACCTTGTGGCAGCGCTCGCAACAAAACAGGCTGCCGATGCAGACCTGACAACCCTTGCAGGGTTGACCGCAACAACGGATAATTTTATCGTTTCTGTTTCCTCTGCTTGGGCGAGTAGAACACCGGCACAGGTGAAGGCAACCCTTGCCCTGGATAACGTGAGCAATACTTCTGATGCTACTAAAAACTCAGCAACCGCAACGCTCACCAATAAGCGAATAACTTCCAGGATAGGAACAACCACCTCAAGCACAACGCCGACTCCCGATGCCGATGCAAATGATCAGTATAATGTTACGGTACTGGCGGCAAATGCAACCTTCGGCGCACCAACAGGCACACCGACAGACGGACAGGCGCTGCTTATCAGGATAAAAGACAATGGTACTGCTAGGACTCTATCCTGGAATGCGATATACCGCGCAGGAACAGTTCTCGCACTACCAACCACAACAACTATTTCAAAAACAATGTATGTTCAATTCGTTTATAACTCGGCTGATACTAAGTGGGATATTGTTGGCCTCACTGACGGAATCTAATGCGCAACGAGGTCGCTTATTAGTCAACGGCCATAAGTATGCAGGCGGCGGCGGGGCTCCCGTTGTGGTTGCTCAGTTTAATTTATCAGCAAGCACTAACACGGTGTCAGGATGGACAAACGTAATAGGCAATCCGGATGCATCGGTACTTACATCAAGCGACAGTCGGGGCGGTTATGCCGTAGGGTTTTCAACTATAACGGCCTCAGATGCGGCGGTGTGGAACGGTAACTCTGGAACGGCATCGGCGAATGTAACGCTCGCGGGATCGGGCCACGTCCTGCCAACCGGATTGTATATCGCCTACTTTTTTAACAACGGCATCAACTATGCAACAAATAAGCAGTGTATTGAAATCAACGGATTGAATACATCTAAGACTTACAAAATAGAAATCCTTTCCAGCCGGCAGGTGGGCGGTACAGATACACGTACCAGTAAAATCACCTGCATTGATAATGCGGGGGTAACTGATCAAACGATTCTATCTGGAAACTACAATGGAGATTTCAACTACGTCGTAACGGGTAAAGTTCCAAACGGATCGGGAAAAATATTCTTTTTCGTCGGCCCTGGTTCAGGCTTCACATTCGGTTATGTAAATGCAATCAAAGTCACCCAAGAATGAAACAACTATTAACGGCGCTTTTCTTACTTGTATCAATATTTTCAACGGCACAAGTTCAACCCCTGGGAACCGTAATTGGTCGGCAAACTGTTATTTCGGTAAGCAGATCAGCAGGCGGGACACAGGCACAAGCGTTGTTATGGTTGCCGGACGACTATGCAGCCAACCCGACAAAGCAATATCCCATTATATTTTTTTTCCACGGGGCCGGGGAGGGAAACAGCAACAATATTACACAGGTAACTAATACCTCACTGCCGCAAGCGATCAAAAACGGGTTTAATGCTTACGGAATAGACAGCTTAACAGGAGACACCACAAAATTTATTGTTGTTTCACCTCACGCAGCGTCTTCCTTTTGGTCGTTTAATATGTTTGACCACGGTCGGTATATTGTAGATGATATTCTCTCTCGTTATCGTGTAAAGACTGACCAGGTATTTCTCACCGGGCTATCAGCAGGCGGGGACGGTATCAACAAAGCCGCTAAACTCGATACAACCTGGTTAAAAAAGATATGCGGTATTTTTCCGATGGCTGCGGCTGACGCGGGTAGCGATGTATCCGTATTAATGCCCCGTTTTGCACAGGCTAAAGTAGCTTGGGTTTCAATTATGGGAGCCGATGACGGACACGTAACCTCGGCAATAAGAGATTACAACAACATCATGGCGGCAAATCCAATCGCGCCGGTATCATTATTACAATTGGCAGGGGTTGGGCATACAAGTGCAGCATGGAACCCGCCATTTACAACTTCAAACACATGGTATGGCGGGGTAAATATGTTGACCAGGATGGCGCGAATGAATCGCTCCACGACTGCAATTGCAAGTCCTACGGCAAACGCCGGAAGTGACAAGTCTATCACTCTACCAACTTCCTCAACCTCATTAACGGGATCAGGAACACCCCAAACTGGTGGAAGTATTACCAGTTACGCATGGACGAAAATATCAGGGCCAGGAACTTATTCTATTACCTCTGCAAGCAGTGCCACAACAGCGATAACTGGACTGACAACTGCAGGGACTTATGTTTTCAGGTTAACCGTAACTACCAACACGAGTTTAACGGCAACTGACGATGTTACCGTAGTGGTAAATCCGGCTATTCCGAATGCCCCGCCAACGGTATCAGCCGGATCAGATCAAACGATAACATTACCGGTCAACTCAGTAAATGTAACATCAACGAGCGCCGATCCGGAAGGCTTAACAACATCGGGAGTATGGTCAAAAGTAAAGGCTCCAGGCAGCCCGGCGACACCTTGGAGAATCGGAATTATTGGATCGAGTACGGGCGAAGGTGCGGGGCCTGCAAATATAGATTCATCATTTGCCAGAAGGTTAAAAGCGTATTACAAAGGCTTAGGAATTATTGACACGATATACAATCTATCCCTGGGCGGCACAAACCCATTTGGAGCAGTAGGAACTGGATTCACCGGCCCCGGACCTCATTCGCCTTCGATTGATGCAACCCGAAATATTGATGCGATTTTAGCGAAAGGAATAAATGTCTTGATAGTCACTTTCCCAACAAATGCCTTCGAAGATCCAACCGGATTGACGGTTGCCGAAATCATGGCGGCTTTCCGGCATTTTAGGGATAAGGCAGCTCTCGCAGGGATTAAATGTTACATATCTACAACCCAACCACGGACAAGTGATGAGTTTAATAATCCCGCTTCACAAACGAAATTACAGGTTATAAGAGATTCAGTCGTTGCCGCTTTCGGTGCTTATGCTATTGACGTCTGGAATATGGTAACTTATCCGGGAACTTCAACGATAATACCTCAGTACGCTGCAGGCGATGAAGTACATTTGAACGCCAGGGGACACAGGGAAATATTCAACAACATCGTTGCCATGAATATTTTTAAGGACCTGGTTTCCTCAGGATCAGTTATCAGCACCCCGACAACTGCCAACACAAATATTACCGGACTGACGCAAGGCGTTCACCTGTTTCAACGATCAGTATTCGATTCTGACTCGCTCGCTCAGTTTGATGTTATGCAGGTTACGGTTAACGGAAGTTCGGCGAATGTACCTCCAACAGTAAACGCAGGGGAGAATCAAACTATCCTGGGAACCACCGCCAACCTGCTTGCCACACCGACAGATGGCGACGGAACGATAGCTAGTGTTATGTGGACACAGACAGGCGGGCCTGCAGCAACAATCACAAGTCCAACAAGCGCATCAACTACTATAACCGGGATGAATACGGGAGGTGTTTACACCTTTAGATTAACGGCAACTGATGATGATGGAGACAACGGTTTTGATGAGGTACAGATTACAAAATTGCCGCTAGTTGAGGGCTGCGGAGGTGTCCGGATTCAACTTGCGCCGAATAATATTACTTCAATTTCAGGCGGCCAGTTTATAACTAGTTTGTATTTAGACGGTAATACTTTCAGTTATAACCCAGGCGACACACTCGTTTTGAAAAAAGAAACTAATAAAAAGTGGGGGTATTTCTCTTTCACAGGTATTCACGGAACTTCCGAATGCCCTGTTGTAATTATAAACGATGGTGCAGTTGAAATGATCAACGGTTTTGGAGTTTACAGTTCAACTCACTTAAAGATTGTCGGAACGGGAGAAATCGGCACACAATACGGGTTTACAATAAAAGACACTCTACTGATTCCAGGGGATGGAGTGGCGGTCAGCATTGGGGGCAAATCAAAAAATATAGAAGTATCGAACCTCTTTATTAATCGCAAGCAGTACGGGTTTTGGATTAAAAATGAAGCCGAATGCGATACTACGATTAACTATCCCTATCATTGGCTCGATAGTATCAAGGTGCATGACTGCTTTATCAGAAACATGGGATCACAGGGTTTTTATATGGGAAGCACGGACCCGAATAACCTTGACAGGCCAATAGATTGCGGTGGGGTCACTAAATACTACACTCCAACAAGGCTATCAAATATCGAAATTTACAACAACATTGTAGACAGCACAGGAAGGCCAGGGATTCAATTATCAGGAGCAATGGCAGGCGTTAACCGGATTCATCATAATACTGTTACTCGGACAGGATACCAGTTTGATGCTGCTCAGGGTACCGGAATTTCGTTGGGTACATATACAAGATGCCTCGTTGACTCAAACACTGTTCGCAATACTTATACCTGGAATATTGCTTCATTAGGCGGCTCGGGACTGGTTGAAATCAGAAATAACAATCTTGATAGCGCATCCCACCTGGGGGATGTTACCTGGGCAAGCAATATTCTGATTGACACAAGAATAACGGAGCCGGCAGATAGCACCAGATTTAAAATTCGGGGTAACATTTTAGGAAGAAAAGGAAGTACTCAAATTTACAATATCGAAGTAGGGAATCAGGTGCCGACCTATAGATCAACCGGGAATGAAATCTGCGGAAACACCTCGACCGCGACAGGGTACGCGGTTTACAATGTTGCTTCAGGGATAACCTATACAACTTGCGAGCCTCCTGCGAATAAACGCATACCCAGGAAAGTTTTCAATTCTACTATTTTCATAAATCGCTGATAAGTGAATCCGTAATGCCTGGCGAAAAAAAATACTCCATTCCCGAACTGATCCTGATTTATGAGCGGAAAAATCGTTTTCTCGCCTTACAGATCATGGAGCAGGTCATGGCGCTTATGGACAAGGGATCGACCGAAATCGCATACCTGGCGGCAAAAAAGAAACTACTTAAAAATAGATTTCTTCCGCTCGAGGTTAAAAAAAGTATTGACAGGATTACAACCACCTTTCATGCAAATGCCTCGAATGTTATTCTGAATGGAATAAACAGGGCAAGACGGCTCGCTGATGAAAAGAATGACCTGATCACTGAATCATATTTCGGGGGCGGTAAAAAGCCGCCATCAAGACGTATAATACAGGCAGCCGCGGGCGGAAGTGGTCGCCGACCTCCAGGCACTCCGATAAATCAGGCCGCCGATAAATTTGGATCCCATTTTAATGCTCGATCGCTTTCTCCCCGGGTTTGGAAGTTGTCAAACTCATACAAAGCGACTATCAAGAAAACCCTCGTCGCTCAAATGAAGGAGGGAACACCTGCCAGAAAGATTGCAAAAACCCTGCGATCGAATCTCCGAAACAGTGAGGGCTCCGAGACACCCGGCAGAGGCGTTTATAAATCTCCGCAGAAAAATGCCCTGAGACTGACGGCTACCGAAACCAACCTTGCTTATGAGCACCAGGATTTTGAACGCTGGCAAAAATTATGGTTTGTCGTAGGTATTGAAATAAAACTTTCGAATAACCATCCGGTTTATGATATCTGTGATTCCTTAGTTGGCCGATATCCTAAAGATTTCCTTTTCCCAGGTTTCCACCCGTTCTGCAGATGTATTGCAGTTCCAATACTTGCACCTCAGGATGCGCGTGACAAGATGCTGGATTATCAATTGGGTTCGACAAAAGAAAAGCCAACGGTTGAGTATATATCGACAATTCCGGAGCGAACCCAGCAATGGACTTCAAAGAATGCCGAGCGTATTCAAGGTTGGAATAATACGCCCTATGTTTTCGATTACAATCAGAAATATTTTGGTAATCAATTGTCGAAAAAATAACCCCTGAAACATCGCTGCAACAGGGGCATTTTGTATATTTGAAATAACGACAAATCAAACATACAATGACAAATTTACTTGAATCCATTGAAGAATGGAAAGACATTCCCGGCAATGCAGGCCTTTACCAAATTTCATCTACCGGCCGAGTTCGAAGCTCCGACCATTATACTTACCGAAAGATTTGCAAAGGAAAGATATTTATCCGAGGCAAGGTTTTAAACCAAAACCAGACTGCTGACGGATATTTTCAAGTCACATTAGGCGGAGGTGGTCAAAAACAAACAATCGCCATTCACAGGACGATGTATAAGTGCTTTATTAATCCAACTATTCCCAAAGGATTTGAAGTTGATCACATTGACAACAATAAAGCAAATAACGTCCTGTCAAACCTTCAGCTTTTACCATCCCGGTCAAACTCCGTTAAGCGTAGCCTTTGTTTACGAAAAACCTCCAAGTATTCCGGAGTGAGCTGGTCATCCGAGCGCAACAAATGGCAGGCCCATATTCGAATAAACGGAAAGTCCAAAGGCCTTGGCCGATTCAGTAGGGAGGAAGATGCGGCAATTGCATATATCAATGCACGATCTGACATCGCCTAATATTTATTGCAAAAGAATTGCCAGGCCCCGCTAACCAGTGGGGCCTTTTTTCATTGCGCACATACCTTTCATTATAATGTTCCCCGACATTATAATCATAGACTTTCACCTGTTTCTTATTGTCCGCAATTTCACGTTTCATAAATCATTCACACGAATCATTCAACTATTCTTTGAAACATGAAGGAAAAAATTCTGGCAGAACTGAATAAAAAATATTTAGGGCTGTCGAAAAAAGTTCTGGGACTTATCGCGGAAAAGCTAGCCGCCACAGTAACAGAAGAAACCGCAATTGAGGGCGCTATAAACGAACTCGAAAAGCTACCCATCTCAGTTAAAGATTACGCAGCTCTTTTACAGTCAGACGGCGATGAGCGAGTAACAACAGCACAAAAAAAATGGGCTGCTGAAAACAAACCGAAGCCGACAGATTCAAATCAAAATCAGGGTGCCGACGATTCCGATCCAGTGACAAAAAAGCTGGCCGAAATTGATCGCAAACTTGCTGAATTGGATCAAAAGGAAAAGCGTTCCGCATTAGCTGAAAAGCTGAATAAAACGCTTGCTGAAAAGAAGATCCCTGCTCACCTGTTCAAAGGCAGAACACCCGAGAGTGAGGATCAGTTCGATGCCGTAGTCGCTGAGATTGAAACCGATTGGTTAACGACAAAACAAGAACTGGCTAACCAGGGCTTTGTTGAAAGTGGAAAACCATTAGCCGGTGCGGGTGGCGATGCTTCAAAGAAAGTAGTTGTTAGTGACATTCAGAATTGGGCTAAGGCTGCTCAACCGCAGCCAGCCGCAAAGGTTTAAACAATATTATAAAATTTTAATACTCGCTCCCTATGAGTTTACAACCTACAACTAGCTCCGTAAAAAGCGGATTGCAAGTATGGCAGAAAGTTTTTGAAACAGTACAAGGCGGTTTAGGTCTTGATACAACTGGTATCACCGGATTTACGCATTATCTCCCGGCAGGAACCCCGGTTATTTTTGATGAGGCCACCAGGCTTGCAAAAGTTTTGAAAACAGCAGAGGTAACAGAAGCTGCAGGCGGGGCCGCAGTGGCTTACAAGGTTAAGAAAAACCATTGCTTCAAGGTAGGTGATTATCTGGCTCGCGTTGTTGGTGGTGCTGCGTATGCAATCACCGCGATTGATACAACAACATCGACCTTATATGATACCCTGACTGTCGGCACAACCCTTGGCGCTGCCGCTGTTGGTGCTGGATTGTTTCAATCAAGTGCTACCGGTGCAAGTGCTGCCGCATTGATGTACACTCCAAACGGATTGACTTACGATGAATATGAATTGGGCAAAACCGATTCGGTGTCTGTTGTAATCCGTGGTACTATCTACGCCCGCAGAACATTCGCTCAGCAGGCTTCGGTTAAAACCGCGCTTTCGTTAATCCAATTCTCTAACTCTTATTAATCCCCAACCCTAAAGGAGGACAAATATTATGGCAAAATTAAAATCCATATTCGGTGACTACGCAGACAGCGAAAATTTGCAGCTAGTTATCGATTCGAGAAATGACCGGTTCGCCCCGTTGTGGTTTCCGAGTTACTTCAACATTGCGGCACCTCAAATGTCGCTAACGTTCACAAGCGTTGTCGGCGCGAGCAGAATTGAAGCTGTGGCTTCTGTTGTTGATCGTGATTCCAAAACACCGCTTCGAAGCAGACCGGACCTGACCAAATATTCAGGCGAAATTCCTGTTGTAAAAGAAATGTTTGCAATGAAGGAAAGCGACCTGAGAGAGTTCAGGATGATGGAGGCCCTTTCTTTGGATCCGGCCGCCAAGAAAAATCAGATCCTTGATTATATCTGGAACGATACGAAGAAGGTTGGTAACGCCGCTTACAAGCGTATTGACATGATGACCCTTGAGGCAATTTCTACCGGTTTCATCAGCCTTAGCGTGGCAACCAATCCTGATGGTATTGTACTGGCGAACCCGATTGATCTGTTGATGCCGTCAGCGAATAAAACCAATGCGGCATTTACCTGGGCAACCGCTGCAACTGCAACCCCGCTCACGGATATCAACGCTGTTATTGCACTCGGAAAAGCAAGAGGCGTGACTTATTCAAAAATCCTGATGAGCGATTCGCTCTGGAATAAGTTCAATAAAGCAGTTGAGGTAATTGATACCATGAAAGGTTATTTCTATGCCGGTAAACTCGGTAATGGATTCAACCCGATTGCACTTTCAACCCTTGACAATGTGAATACATTCCTTTCAGCTAACAGGTTGCCGGTTGTCGAAATCGTTGACCAGGTATTCGGTGTTGAAAGCGACGGAGTAATCGGAGTCGTTAGGCCGTTCAATGACAACAAGGCATCATTCATCCCTGCCGGAAATCTTGGTACAATCAAGAATGCCTATGCAATGGAGGAACTGAACAAAGTCGCAAACGTTTCTTATGCGAAGTTCGGAAGTGCCTTGATTTCAAAATGGAACGAAAACGAACCGCTCCAGGAGTGGACCAAAGCAGAATGGAATGCGTTCCCTTCGATTGATTCAATCGACAGCATTCATATCCTGACTGCCGTTTTCTAATAGTATAAAGTTCCTTGATAAATGAACATAAAAGAAGCCTTGGTCAGCACAGTAGGAATACCGGTCAATGATGATATCATTGATAAGGTTCTACTCGATAATGACCTGGTTGGAACAACCAACTACAGGAAAGCGGACTCTGCCAAGATTGAAATGGCTGTTATAGATGTTCTGCTCGCTATCTGGATCACTCCGGATATTACTGAGGGTGGTTATTCGGTAAAGCAAAATTCTGCTGCACTGAAATCGAGGCTTCTTTTACTTGCTGCTAAGTATGATCGCACTGATGTTACAGGCACATTAAACCCGAAGCGAGAAGTTAGGGAGGTAAGGAAGTGGTAAAGCAGTATCCTGATATCATCCAAGTCGTAACGCCGTTGACAGCTACGCAAAACGGAGCCGGCGATTGGGTTACAACTGGAACGCCTGAGTCATGTGCTTTTTATGGGAGATCTGAGGTTCAATCCCGGACCTCTTACATTGAAGGAACTGACGGCAAAAAGATTCAGGTACAGGCAATCATTTACTGCCATCTATCGGTGCGATTAATAAAGGTAGGGGAGGAAATAACAGTCACTAACGCCGATGGTGTTGTGCTTGTTTCAGGGCCATGTTTACAGTTCAGCCGAGGGCAGTTAAATGCCCGGATCTGGATTGGAAATTCAAGACAGTTGGGATAATATGAAGACATCATTTGAGTTTGTCGATCTTGTTTGGACCAGGTTAAACGCCAGTACTGCTTTGAAGACCTCTATAAACGGAGGGATTTATAAGTATAAAAGGCCGGATGGATCACTAAAACAGGATATCGTTATTAACTCTTTGGTGGTTTCAAATGAACAGCTTCAGCGCGGGGTGCTAAATGTAAATTTTCACTGCCCGAATCTAAAGATAAATGTTGTGGGGCAACCTTCAATATCGTCTCCGGATAGTGTAAAATTGAAAGCTGTTAGCAACCTGATTATCCCTCTGCTCGAAGATTATGCGTCTAATGATTTCTCCTGCCATGTTGGGCAGCAATCAAATTTCGAAGAACCAGGAACACAAGAATACATTTCTAATATCCGAATAAACATTTTTTCATTCAATCCTTAAAACCTTTTTAAAATGGGTAAATATAAATTAGGTCTTGTCAATATCAAGATGGGCGATGTTGCCGGTGACGGTGGTATGGGTACATCGCTTGCCGCTGTTGGCGATACCGTTGCAGGAACCGCAGTATTAACAACTGAGGAGGCGCAAACAACCGACTTCAAAATCGAGGAATCAGATTCCCCGGTAATGAGTATCAAAACAGAAGCCGATTCAATGAACCTGGCCTGGTCAACTTATGCGAATGATGCGGCCACCCTGGAGAAATTATTCGGTGGAACTATTGTAGCTGCCGCTGGCGGTACCGGTGAACTCTGGAAAGCCCCTGATTCAATCCCTGAAATCGAGGCTTCAATTGAAGTCGAGTGGAAACAGGGTGGAAAGCTTAGGATTGCCCGGGCGAAGGTTACTGCCGCTCTCAATATGTCATTTAAGAGGGATACACTTTCTCAGATCGATATCACGGCTTCAATTCTTCAGCCTACCAAGGTTGGTGAGTCAAGACTGGTAATCGAAAATGCGTAATATCCAATAACCATATATTAAACAAAAGGCCCTTCAATGGGCCTTTTTATTATGTATAAAGAATCTGCAAACACTCTCCTGGGCGAACCTGTAAAGGTTACAATTACGACGTATAAGAAACGTCGGTTTTGGTTCAGGAAAGCGGTTCGCCAGGATTATGAGGTAAAAGCCTTGTCGATGGGATCCCTTGTCAGGATCTCTCGGATACTGGTCGATTTGCAGGATATGACTTCAGTTCCGATTAAGGGAATCATAAACGCCTCGCTGGATTCAATACGAAAGCATTCCAGGGCCATGGCAGAAATTGCAGCGATAGGGTTCACAAACACAAAGGAGGCCCCAGCCGAATCGCTGATCGACCTTATTGAAAACAATTTAGCGCCTGCACAATTATCCGATATCGTAATCACAATTATAAACCAGATTGAGATTTCAAAATTCATGAAATTTTATAAACTGGATAATAAAGAGGAGCAAGATGAGGACGATAAAAAAAAGAACGGGAATCTATGGGCAACGATCGGCGGCCTGATGAAATATTTTCGATGTACCTGGGATCAGATCATGTGGCAAATGTCATACGCAAATATTCTGCTGCTTTCTGCTACCGTACCGAAATATGAATCCAGTAAAAAAAATGGCAGGGAGGAAGATGGAACCGAGGTTGAAGGAGTTCAGGATCTGGCCGATTTTCTTGGAATTGCAAACAAATAATCATGCGCCCAAACTTTAACGGCAAAAGCCTCAGGAAATACTTTCAAGAGAAAACGGATGCCTTCAACACGGTTATCCTTGATCAAATGAAGCAGGTCGGTGAGGAATTTGTACGGGACGCCAGAGGCACAAACACATATAAGGATCGGACAAGAAATCTGCGGGGCTCGATTGGTTATGTTATCCTTAAAAACGGAAAGCAGATTTTCGGAAGTTTCGCCGGTACTGATGTTGGGCAAAACAAAGCAAAAAAGGTAATCGCCTCTATGAAAAATGAATTCGCAACCGGTTACGCACTTATAGGGGTTGCCGGTATGCAATACGCGGCGGCAGTAGAGGCCAAAGGCTTTGATGTTATAACCGGCAGTTCGATAGATGCCGAAGCCTCATTGAACAGAGCATTTAAAAAAATAGCTGGATAAAACTATGAACGAATTACAAGCACCAACCGCAACAAAACTTATTCTGAAAGGGACCAGGAGAAATATTTTCACTTTATGGAAACCGATTCCTTTTGAGAGGGCACTGAATTTTGAACCCTTGACACTTTCCAACTTGAAAGCAATATCGAATCTCCTGATGACTATCGGATCCACTTCAGTAAGGGAGCCCAACGCGTCTACAGTTGCTTTCAGTGTTTCGATAGCGAGTGCAGATATTGATAAAATGGCCGAAGTCGTTGCTATTGCGGCAGAACGATTCCCAGGTATTAAGCGCAGGCAGTTGAAGAATCAGCTAATGAAAAATACAACTGCTGAGGAATTATCAAACCTCTATCAGATCGTTGTTGATATGATGGACCTTCCGAATTTTCTTAAATCTATTGTACTTGTGCGGGGTGTAAGCATTCTCGGACCGAGAGAAACCGCGCCTGAATCCAAACCCTAAAAAACTTTCAATATGCCAGTTACTTCGACCGATGGATCATTAAGATGGACAGCAGGTATTGACGATAAAGGATTTCAGCAGACCATTTTAAGGATGGAGGCCCAAATGAATGCCCTGGCAAAAACTTCAAACACCGCTGCCGACGAGATTGATAAGTTCGGTAAAAAAGCGGCGGTTGCCATTGGTAGTTATCTGAGCTTAACAGCGGGCAAACAATTCGTATCTGATCTGATCCGGGTCCGTGGTGAGTTTCAGCAATTGGAGGTTGCTTTCACTACCATGCTCGGCAGTAAGGAGAAAGCCGATCAGCTGATGAAAGAGGCAATTGAATTTGCCGCGGCAACCCCTTTTAGTCTTGGCGAAGTGGCTCAGGGTGCAAAACAATTACTGGCTTATGGCTTCGCCGTTGAAACCATGACGAAGGACCTGAACACACTCGGCAATATTGCTGCAGGCGTTTCCGCGCCTCTTGGCGACATAGTTTATTTATACGGCACCCTTAAATCCCAGGGCCGGGCGTATTCAGTAGACATACGTCAATTCGCCGCCCGCGGTATTCCTATCTATGAGGAATTGGCGAAGGTGTTAGGGGTTTCCGCAAGTGAAGTCACAAAATTAGTTGAGGCTGGCAAAGTAGGTTTCCCCCAGGTTGAAAAAGCATTCCAGAACTTAACCGGTGAAGGTGGAAAGTTTTTCAACCTTATGCAGGAGCAATCGAAAACCCTGACCGGATTGCTTGCACGGCTCGGCGATGCCTGGCAGGTTATGCTGAATGATATTGGAAAAGATAATGAAGGAATTTTTGCATCGGGTATAAAGGGGGCAATTAACCTGGTTGAGAATTACCAGACCGTTATCGACATTCTGAAGGTATTAGTTCTTACCTATGGAACATATCGAGCGGCACTTATTGTGTCCGCTATCGCAAACGAATTTGCAGCGATGAAAGCATTGAAGTACACTGCTGCCGAAACACTGAAATGGCAGGCCATGGTGATCAGTGAGCGTGCCACGAAGCTGCTCAACGCAACAATGCTTTCAAACCCGTACGTGGCCGCCGCCACCGGTATTGCTGCAATCGTTACGGCGCTGGTTATCTTCAATAAAACTGCTGATTCATCCATCCAGGCGCAGGAACGGCTGAATGATATGCATGCAGAAGCCGAAAAGAATATTATCAAGGAAAAAGTTCAGGTCGAACAATTTCTGGTCGTTGCCAGGGATGAAAACCAGACCCGGAAAACCAGAGAGGAAGCACTGAGGAAAGCAATTCAAACGGCTCCTGAATATCTGAATGGCCTCACACTTGAAAACCTGAAAACACAGGAAGGTGTTGACCTGATAAGAAAATATGTTGAAGCTCTCCGCAGCAAAGCGAGAGCGCAGGCCGCTGAGGGCGCATTGGTAAAGATTGAAAGTGAAAGGATAGATGCTCAAACGAAACTCAGCCAGGCGATTGAAAAACGTATTGCCGGCATGCCTGACAGTTATAAGGAAGCACTGAAAAAGAGCGATCCATTTATTCAGGAGCTTCGTGAAGAATTCGACGAAAATATCAAATCACTTGATGCGCAATCGGCCGCTATTGAAAAGTCAGTCCGTGCGGATCTGGACAAACAAAAAGCTGCCGAGGGTGGAAAGCAAGTAGAAATAAAGCGAACCGTTGCTGTTATTCAGGAAGAAATAAAAGCACTGCAAGATCGCCGGGATCAAGTATCTCAAACCGGAAAGGAATACAAGTCATTTACAGCTGATATCAGGAAACTCGAAACCGAGCTGGAAGGTATAACAGGCAAGAAAGCTGGCAAGGGCTCGGCAAAGCAGATGAAGGACACCCTGGACGATTTGAAAGCATTGTTGGAGGAAATCAGCCAGGCCGAAGGTGAAGCCGCCCGCGCGGGCCTTACAACTGCTGACAGCGAGATTGACCGAATCAATTCCAGATATGATGCCCTGAAAAAGAAAGTCGAAGAATTAAAAATCGACGGAAATAAAAAAGGTGGACTACTGCAAAGGATTGAAAATGCAAGGGGTTTACAGGTCGGGAATGAAAAGGAGAAAAACGAAGCTGAGGAATATAAAAAATTCATCGAGCAGACCAAAGATGTTTTCGACAGGTTCGAAGAATATAAACTTGATGTTGGAAAGGACAAGGCGCAGGAACTTACCAACTTCCAGACTGCCGAATATGAGGACTACATCGAATTTATAAAAACTCAGCTTGCACTGGTTTCAAAGGGAACTGGTGTTGGTGCAGTTATCAAAAAGGATTTCCTTGTTAAGGCCCTGGCCGATGCCGAGAAGGACCGGCTCGGTAATGAGGCCGAACTGGTTGTTAAGCAGCAAAAGGAGGTAATTGAAAAAACGATCACTTTCAACGGCAGGAGGAAACAGATAGAGCAACAGTATCAGAAAGATCTTGCAGCCCTACGGAAATCCGGCGCCAATGAAGATCTGGAAGAAAGGGAAACGATTTTAAAAAAGCAAAGGGACGAAGAATTACAGGATGCGAAAATCACTTTTGCCGAAAGCTCCAAAGAATACCAGAAACTTTTTGAACATATTGAAGGTGTTGGCAGGAAGGTTATAAAGCAGAGAATTAAAAACCTTCGGGAATATATGGCCGTGGTGGCCGAAGAAATTGGCAAGGAAACAAATTATTACAAACAACTTCAGGCAGACCTTACCGGGCTGACGAACGGTTTGGAAGATGGCGACCTGCAATCATTCGCAAGATTCGCAGATCTCGCAGGTGAGCTCGGACAGGCATTGCAGGGGGCTACCGGCGACCTGTCTATCATGGGCGATTTATTAGTTGGGCTTACTTCACAAACCGATAAACTCACTATTGCATTTTCCAAGACAGCAACCCAGGGAGATAAAATCGCTGCCGGTATTGGTGCCGTCGTGGATCTGATTGCACTGGTTATAAATGCCGCGAATAAAAGGAAACAGGCAGAAGAAGAATATTACGCTTCAATCATTGGTCAGCAGGAACAGTATAATTTACTGCTGAATGATCAGCTCGGAATTCAATCGCAACTGGCAGAAAGTGTATTCGTGAAAGATTTCGAGGGCCGGATGGTTGACGGATTCAAAAAACTCAGCGATGCCTCCGAAAAATATCAGGAGACACTTAAAAAGCTTGCGGAGGGACAGGCCAAGCTCGGACAGCGAAACGCGGTTGATTGGGGTGCAGTGGGACAAGGAGCCGTCTCGGGTGTTGCCGCAGGAGCCGCCATTGGATCAGTTGTACCGGTTATTGGTACCGCAATCGGTGCCGTTGTCGGCGGTATCGTTGGTGGCCTGGTTGGACTATTCGGCGGTATGAAGAAAGAGGACGTTTTCGGACCTCTCCTCGCTGAATATCCGGAACTCATAAAAGTGGCCGCGAATGGATGGGAGGAATTGAATGTTGAGCTGGCAAAATCGTTGGTCGAGCAGGGCCTGATTGATGAGCAAACAAAGCAACTTTTACAAAGTGCAATTGAGTGGACTGAGCAGATACAGGAAGCTAAGGAAAACATGAAGGGTATTATTTCAGAGCTTGCAGGCAATCTCGGAAGCACTCTCCGCACTTCCTTGGTCGATGCGTTCAAATCTGGCGAAAGTGCTGCGAAGGCTTTCAGTGACAGCGTCTCGAAAACCTTAGAAGATATGCTCAGTCAGCTTATATTTTCAAAAGTTTTCAGTGGAGCTTTCAAAGGTTTGGAAGACGATATGATGAAATCATTTGACTTCGGCGGTGATGGATCATGGGTTGATGATTTCGGTCGGTTCTTTGCCCAGGCAGAGGAATTAACGGAAGATTTCAACGCTAACCTGGAGGCCGCTCAGCAGGCCGCAGGGCAATTCAACATTGATGTATTTAGGAGAAACAATCAACAAAATCAAAATTCACCAAATGCGCTTGTAGGGGCCTTTAGTCAAATGTCAGAAGAGACTGGAAATTTGATCGCGGGGCAATTCGGGGGATTGAGAGTTACAGCACTCAGTCAATTACAGGTTGCAACCCAACAATTGACCACCTTAAATGATATCCGGTACAATACTTCGTTTATAGAACTGAGTTATAAAATTCTCGGTGACCTGAAATTGAACGGTATTAAAATCAAACCTTAAAATTCTTTTATGGACTTAGCAGGCCACTATAGTATTGACGGTCGGGACCTTTATACAGTCTTTGCCATGATCGTTGAATCTGGAAGCGATAGCTTTTTAAAATACCCCGCCAAAAAGGAAAGTATTACCCATGACTGGCTTGATTCCGATGGGCAAGATGTTGATCTCTCCAGGGTGTTTTTTAAGGAACGGGATGTAACCCTCACCATTGTTACGCTGGCGGAAAGCGCAGCCGATTTCCGGGCAAAATATGACGGTTTCCTGGATCTCATGAAGCAGCCGGGACTGAGACGGATACATATTACTGAGCTTGATAAGGATTACCATGTTTTTTATAAAGAGTGCAACAACTTCAGCCGGTTCACAAGGGTAAAAGTTGGAGCAGGTGAAAAGGTGGTATGTCGATTTACTGTCGTTTTTACTGAGACCGCTCCAAGCGTAACAGGTTCAACCACATTTATCATAGACGAGGATGGCCGCTACCTCGTTACATAATTCCAAACTATGCAATCAGTAGATATATACCGGGGTAACGGACAGTTATTTGCTTCAGTGAAGCCCGATGATCAGTCGGGGCAAACAAAGGCAATAATGGGAGCCAACAGAATTACCCTTTCCTGGGAAGATAGCCGACACTTGGAGTTTAAAATAAATGACTATTGCCATGTCTTCGGTGAAAAATATACATTGGTTTCCGAGCCTTACGTAACGAAACTAAGCGTTTTCCATTTTCGCTATCAGGTGGAAATGGTTTCTCAGGGTGAACTCCTTGCACGGTGTAATTACCTTTTCCTGGGAGATAATAACACGTTGAAGGAAACAGATTTTTCCCTGATGGGTAATGCACAGGATTTTATGAATCTGCTTGTAACTAACCTGCAGCGCATTGATACATCATATACCTTGGGCGAGGTTATTCCCACGGATTATAAGCTACTGACATTTGCAGCTGAAAATTGTTACAACGCCCTGGGAAGAATTGCGGAGGCTTTCAATACTGAATTTTGGCTGATAGGCACAACGATTCACCTTGCCAAAAAGCAAAGAGATACAGGATTTACTTCTAAGCATGGTAAAGGAAACGGATTGTATGAAATAACCGCGCAACCTCCTTCCGATGGATCCAGTGTCGTTACCAGGTTATATGCTTATGGAAGTGATAAAAACATCCCTCCTGAATATCAGAATTTCACAAAGCGATTGAAACTACCAGGGGGAGCCGATTACATTGAAAAGAATACAAGTCTATTCGGGGTAATAGAGTTTACTAAAATATTTGATGATATCTATCCGCAGAGGACCGGAACGGTGAGCGGGGTAAATTTATTGAACCCGTTTGAATTTGGTGATGGCTCTATTGATTTTGATCTTAATGCATACCTGATACCGGGAATGTCCGCAAAAGTCACCTTTAACACCGGACAGCTTTCCGGATATACATTCGATATCAATAAGTATGAACACGTTTTTAAGAGGGTTCATATTAATTTAAACCGGGATGAGGCGGCGCTGGAAGTGCCGAATAACTTAATGCGGCCTGCGATCGGAGATACCTACGTATTTACCGACATTCTCATGCCTCCGTCATATATCACCAATGCCGAAACAAGACTGCTGGCAGCGGCGACAAAATTGCTTAATGATATCTCCGTACCTCAGAAAAAATACACCGTTGTCTTCGATCCTGTTTACCTCAGGAGATTGAACCGGGCTCCTCAGATCGGGGATCTCATTTGGATTACAGACAGCCAACTTGGGCTCCAAAGAAAAATCCGAATTACCTCAACGACCCGAAAGATTGTAAATGAATTTGAAATCACTGTCGAGGTTGCGGACCTGATTACGGCCGGCAAAATCGAGCTTGTTATAAATGGGCAAAATGCAAACACCAGGGATATTATCGACCTGGATAAATACCTGCAAACAAACCCTACTTTAAATAACAACGTAATTGGTGAACTCCGAATAAAACAGGGTACAATTGCCTTTGATCCTACAGGGGTGCCAACGACCTCAACAATGACAGGTTTCACTCAACTTGTTGTGGAAAATGCAACCGGCAAGGTGTATAGGAAAGTTTAAATTATAATATTCCCCGAGGTTATAATCAAATCGCAGACCGCTTTGATACTGGCAGGTAATATTGCGCTATGTCAGAGCCACACGTTACGGCACGAATACCAGAACTAAATCAAGCGGTTAACCTAACGGCATTTGATAAAATTCCCGTCTGGCAGGCCGCTGACAATAAAACTCGTCATGCAGACCTGACAACCATAATGGCCTTTTTCGGCACTGGTGGCAACGGTCAAATTGTTCAGCCCGTTATCAATGGCCAATATGTAATTCATGATGTAACAGCGGCCGAGGCGGGTGGCGTAATCGTTTCTATACCTGCTCTCGCAAACCAATCCTTTTATCTGGAAAGAGATGGCCGCGCACTTATCGAGTCAACAGATTTCGAGATCCTATCTACAGGTGGATTCAAAATAATAATTCCCGGCGATACGCTCCTTGAAGGTCAAAGATTTTCATTAAACGTTTATACCCTGGCAGGTGGAACACCTGGCGCGGGTGGCGGTGGAACCGGAAACGGCACCGGCGCATTGATCGACGGTGCCGTTATAGTGAACACAAATCTCACTATGACTGCGGCCAATCATGTTAACAAGTTAATGCAGATCCGGAATGGCGGCAGTATTATTTCGGTTACTCTCCCGGACCTGAGCACTATTCCGGATCATACGATCATACCGTTTGAGAGTTTATTAGGAAGCCCGATTCAAACGAAGATAATGACTCAGGGCGGCCAATATATCTATACCAACAATCAGGCAAAAGACGCGATTTATATAGGCCCTAACGAAACGATTTGGCTTTATAAAGATGTCGCGGGGTATGTACCAATTCAATATTCAGGAAACTGGAAAGACGTTGGTAAAATTCAAGCATCTTATAAAATTGAAACCGGCGAATTTCTCTGCGATGGTGGCCTTGTTGGTCGTGCTGAATTTCCAAGGTTATGGGATTGGGTTCAAACTCTCGGAAGCTCACTGGTTACCGATTCAGTTTGGGGAACTGAAAGTGTAACGGTTGCAGGTCGAACTGTATTCCATCCATTCAAGGGTTGTTTCAGCCAGGGCGATGGATCAACAAATTTCCGTTTGCCAAACCTGATGAACTCAGCATTAAGAGGTTTGAAAACAGCTACAGGAAGCGACCCGGAAAGGCATGCAAATCGTCCTGGTGGATTTCAGGCTGATGAAGTTATTGCCCACACTCACAGCTATGCACGAAACAATCTGCAATCCATGTCGGATGCAGCGGGAACTCCTGACTATGTGGCTCAAACACCATTCGGTACAACAGGATCTTATGGAGGGAGTGAAACCCGGATGGCTAACATCGGAGTATTATGGACAGTCAAAGCATAACAATGAAAAAAATATTTTCTATTTTATTGGTTCTCGTTTCCTTTTTCGCTTCGGCTCAGAAGTATCAGAAAATTTCAACCTGGTATGAATACAACCGGTTCAAGGTAACCGGCGCCTTCGGTATTCCGAAAGTAATGCCACCGGCTTTGGATACCGCTGACGCCGTTCCTATTTATTTCGATCCTTCCGATAGTACAATAAAAGTTTATTACGGCGGGGCCTGGGTAAAGATGGGCGGTGGTGGAACTACCACTATCATTGATACGACAGGCGGCGGAAGCGATACCATTGTCATCGGTGGGGGTTCGAGTCCGGTTACAAATGTATTTGGAAGGATAGGAGCTATCTCGGCTCAGGCCGGTGATTATACTTTTGCGCAAATCGGATCCAGGCCAACAACCCTTGCAGGTTACGGCATAACAGATCCCGTTGTTACAACTGCGGGGACTTATAGCAATCCATCCTGGTTAACCGGGCTACATGTTAGCAAGCTACTTGGATTCAGCGGTACACAAAATTCAGGAACCGTTTTATACGGTGACTTTGTTTTCCGCGATCCATTGTCCTCTGGAAGCCCTGCACTCGTCGCAATGGCTGACGGACAGAATAGTACTGCCGAAGGACTTGGAACGACCACAACACCGTTCAGAATTAACGTAAAGCACTTTGCTGATTCACTATATAAAAAGCCGGGTACGGACTCAATCTATATGAGATATGCCGGTGTTGATCGATTCATGTTCTTATCAGGAGGCGGGGCTGTCGATTCAACCGATATCACTGCACCAGGTGTAAACGGAAGCGTTTTGATAAATGTTGCGGGCGCGGTTGGATCAGATAACGGTTTGTCATATGATACGGCTAAGAATCTTTTGATACCGGATTCAATCAATACTAAAAAAGTATCATCTCTTGCATTAAATGTTTATGGTCCTACAATCTTTAATCCTCCAAACTCTGGTATTCCAGGATTTGATTTTCCTCTGAGTCCTGCGCTGGAAATAAGCAGTTTAGGCTCACCAGGAAATGCTGATGCAGTAAACGATTTATCAGCAAGGATATTAATTAAAGGTATTCCAGCGAGTAACACGTCAACAACCAGGAGAGGAATATCACTTGGATACTATCAACAGTTAAATCCATCCAACCCGTTCAAAGGTGGTGGCATTATACTTTCTGAGGGCCGCTCGGGTTTGGAAATTTGGGGAACACACGGGCCTTTGGCTGGCTTTGGTTCGTCCAAAAGAATGATGCTAATTGATAGCACATCCTGGTTGCACCCCGGACTTGCAGGCACCGGGAATTCATTTGTGGGTGTTGATCAGGTTGGCCGAGCAAAGAGAATTTCCCCAACGAATTTAAAGGTCATCAACGATGTTGATTATACTGTCATTGACAGCATAACTCACGTGAGGTATAACAGCACACTAACCGCAAATCGAACTATAACACTGCCTTCGGCCGCATTGGCACCAAACCATTTGATTCAAATATATCTGAGAGATCCTGGAGGATTCGCTTTGCAAGTGACAACGGTTTCGGGAAGTCTTTACGTGACAGCAGCAACATCGGAAACCTTGCCATATTCTTTAAACACGGTCAAGACATTAAGATTCATGAGTGACGGCACCAACTGGTATTCAGTCAGTGATTAAAGATATATCCCTATGAAAACCCAAATCCCTAACCCTTCCGTAGAAAACTGAATTACGGAAAATGATTGGAGGTAGTAAAATATCTCCAATCATTTAAAACAGCAATAAAACAATGGCAGAAAGGATGACAGTAGAAAAAGCAAGCGGCTTCGAAAAACATTACCAGACTGTTGTAATGACTGTCATTGCCGCGTTTATTATTGGGGTATTTACGAAGATCAACGCGATGAGTGAGCTCATGGCTAAGATGGAGGAAAGGGATAAATCACGAACTGAGCAGGTAAGTGCCTTACAGGTTACAGTCACACGGCTGAATCTGGACCTGATTGATATGCGGATTCGGATGACGAAAATGGAGGAACAAACGAAACAGTATTATTTAAACGTAAAATAAAACCCAAACCCTATGACCTTATTTCTATACTGCCAATGCGTTTTAATGTATGTCATCGGCCAGGCGCTTCACTTGTTTGTTTTAAAAATTCCCTCGGTGAAAAAAAGGGATGCAGCAGCAAATATTAAGTTCAGTTTCAAAGAATACTGGAAAGAGGAATGGAACATCATCGTCGGAAATCAAATTTTCGGCTTGGCCCTCATCGTTGGACTGAATGAGTTGCTTCACTGGAAGCCTGAAATATTAAACGCGGTTAAATGGTTTTTCGCCGCTGTTGGTGCAATTGGATCAGCTACCATAATGGCGAAGTTCAGCACCTACGAAAAAAAGGTTCTGAGCATCGTTGATGTAAAAACAAACATCGCCGATGCAAACACAGATGAACCAATTACAAAAGTTTCGGACGTAGCACCTAAGCCATGAAAAACGGACTAAGAGCGATATGGAATTTTATCTGGTCAATCCCGGGAATGATAACCTTGTTCATTTTGGTTGCTGCTTCCGTTCATTTTGCCGATTGGTGGGTGCTTATACCATGGCTTGCGTTCATTTCCTTTCTTATAATAATCTCCCTTATAGCCAACGAAAATGAATAAACTATTTCTGTACATATCGCTGCTGATCTGCTTTTCATCCTGCATAACTGAACGGAAGGCTGTGAAATATATGAAGGACCATGCAAATGTTTCTTCCGCTTACTGCGCTACCGAATACCCGGTGAAGGAATCAACTACCGTGATTGTTGTCGAAGACACTGCTAAGGCCCGCAGGGTAAAAGACTCATTAAGCCAGTATGCGGAAAAATGGGTGAAGATCGCTCAGGAACGAAATCTTTCGCTCGATGCAGTTGATGAATTTGTTACTGAGTTGGTGGCAAAAGGCGAGTTGCAGGAAATCGAATGCAATGCGACTGTTCGATCAATACAGGCGAAACTGGCGTCGGTGCCTAAGGTTGATATAATAGCACTCAGAAAGTCTATTGCAGCCGAATTACAACGCCAGATCATTCCATGTAAGGACTCAATCATTACAAATGAAATCGAGAATACTGCGAAGACGGAAGTTTTCAAAATAAAGCTCGATGAAGTTGCTCAGGAGTTGCATACAAACGTGACCTGGAAAAAAATATGGATGTACCTGGCCATCTTCTTTTTCATTGTTTGTTGCCTGCAGCATTTTTTAGGTAAAAAAGAAATCCGAATAACGAAATGAAATACTTAGTCGCCGTCTTCCTGTTCATGTGTTACATAACGCTTCTGCAATCATGCCTGAAGCAAATGCCGATTGAAGGGAAGAAAGTGAGCTATATAGTTTGCCGGGTTGATTCAGTTACAGGCGATTCAATTAAATACAGCTTAAAACCAACACCTAAACCCCTAATAAAAAACCAATGAGAAGATCATTTACAAAACTCGCTGCACTCACCGCAATGATGGGCCTAATGGCTCCGGGAACCAGTCAGGCAAGGACTTCCAACGCACCAACCGCAACAAAGGAAGCAGTCACTCACAAGGATATTCGACCAACAGTTTCGAAAGAAATCCGGGTCAATACCAATGGTGATTTCCTCGGCTGGCGCAATCCTCCTGGCAGATTTCTGAACCAAAGACAGTACAGGAAAAAATGCCGCAACAATCCATCCCTCTACAAATCAAAAAAACATCGTTCTAAAAATTAATTTAAAACTCTCTAAAACTTTAATCATGGAATTCAACAAAGACGTAGAAAAGAAAAACCCGATTTTTTATTCAGTACTGGCATTCGTGCTCGGTATCGCTGGCACTATCGCAGGCTGGCAAATGTGGGAATCAACAATTAAAAGCCATGCCGATGCGGCAGGATTCATTCTCTTTCCGGGACTTATATTGCTTGCGGCCGGCGCCATTGCAATGTTTGCTTTCGGATATAAAAGGAAAAAATCATGATACAGCTATTATTTGTCCTCATAAACATCGCAATGGCCTGGTATCATGCAAAGCTGATCCGGGAAAACAAACCCATCGTTCATTCATTGTGGGCTGCCGGTTATCTTGCCGCCGTGGTAATTGCCACGATCATAACAAAGGATATAATTCTTTTCGTGTTGTTGTTCGTCGAAAGGAAACTGGTTTTTGATATCGCTCTGAATGTATTCAGGGGAAAGCCGCCTTTCTGGATCAGTGAAACAACGACAAGCGTTATTGATCGCATCCAGGACATGTTTTTCGATTACAACGGAAAGACGTGGGCGGTCATTTATATCGGTGCAATAGTAGTGCTAAACGTCCTCATGATATTCTTATGAGCCCAATATCCAAACAATCTTACATCGAGGCCGCCGAGATCCTGAATTGCGAACCATTGGTTATTGAAACCGTGGCCGCAGTTGAATCCGGCGGCTCCGGTTTTTTACCAACTGGGGAGGTGAAAATCTTATTCGAGCCGCATATCTTCTGGAAGGAACTTGAAAAGGCAGGGAAAAACCCGGCCGAGATCCTGGCCGCGAAACCGGACCTGAAAAAAGTGTTGTATAAAAAGTGGATGACATTTCCCTACGGGAAGAACAGTGAACAATGGCCGCGCCTGATGAAAGCTGCCGAGGTTGATATCAAGATTGCTCACCTGTCCGCCAGTTACGGAAAATTTCAGATCATGGGATTCAACCATAAGGCTGCAGGCTACAATCACATTTTCGAATTCACCCAGGCACATGAGCAGGGAGAGGCATTTCACTTGAAAGCATTTTCCAACCTGCTGTTATCCTGGGGCCTTGATAAAGCACTACAAAAAAGAGATTGGACAACCTTTGCCAAAAAATATAACGGAGCTGGATATCATCAAAACACGGCAACGAAGACCGATGATTATGATTTCAAGCTGAACGCCATGTACTGGAAACTTAAACGACCTGTTTTATAATTCTGTTTTTCATTGAGGGTGAAATATTAATCGCCCTGTTTCTACAGGGGGAATTTTGATAACAGGAAAAATATTGATCAGTCCAAGTCCATCATCCGTGCAAATCCAAGGGCCGCTATTTTTATAGCGGTCGCTTTTTTCATTATATACATTTTTATGCAGTGTTGGTTAATTTCCTCGGTTGTTTCTACAACGGAGGTTTTTTTGTCTGTGCAAAAGTTGGGGAATTTGCGGTGTTAGTTTTTTGTGCTGCGGTTATATGTAATCGTAAGTTTGTTTTACCAAAGAACATCCGATAATATTTTTGGAGGAAAATAATGTCGGGTTGTTTCAGCCCTTGATAAGGCTCAACCAGCCCGTTTAAAGTCCTCCAGCTTTTTACGGGCTTTTTTCATTGGCTGGGTTTCAAACGGTCTTACTCCCATATTTTCAATGTTGCAAGAAAATAAAATAAGAGGTTTCGCTTTATTAGGCTCAGGAAATTTTCGTTTCTGCCGATTGATCGGTTTCCGAATTTTTCTGAATATAGAAAGATACCAGTGCCCGCGCTGTCTTAGGGGTTGACAACGGGTGACCTGAAAGAATATCTTAAATCGATATTTTTTGCGTGCGAATTTTTTCTTTCTATACTATTTTAAGGGAAGTAGATGCCTAATAAAGACAGCGGAGGTCAAGCAACAAGTACCTGACCTCCGAAATATCATCCTGAAAAACCATACTGTCTTTGAACCTTAGCGGGGATCATTTCAAAGGTAGGGATACTTTCAGGGATATAAAACCCCTGCTATGTAATTTTACTAAAATAATTTCCCAGATAAACCTTTCCATTCTCCCATTTTTCACGGCGTAAAATTGCGCTGTCATCCCTACCTTTCAATTATGGATCAAGTATACATCGATAATGCAGGAGTTAAGCACGACCTGCAGATCTTTGCCGATACATATAACAAACAGCCTTATTTCCGGATCCTGCGAAATGGTGCGTATTTCCTTGATATCACCTACCGGGAAGACGGTACCTGGGAGGAATTATTTAACGGACACTCTGAACGGGCGACCGAATACGGGAAAGTGATTGAAGGCTTAAACTTATTCGACCAACATATTGCACGTTAGTAAATCGTTAGGGAAATGTGATTGCGTAACTTTAATCAATTGATAGTAAGCAAATTAAAGAAATTTCCGGAGGTTCGCTCGAGACCTCCGCAATCTTTATTCAGCCCCAATAACACTGGGGCTGTTTTTTTTTTACAATCCCTCTGTTCTACCTGCACTAATTAACTTTTATCTTATTAAATACTCACTCACCGACGGTTTAATAAAAAAGATGCCGGAGTATAATTCTGTTGTAAATTGAAATCATTGTGATTTGTTGACCCTGGTTTAATTGGCTAAGGACAAATCTGAAATCAAACGATAAACTGCTTTGCTATGTGCTTCATTTCCTCCCGTAATTTGATCACCCGTTTGGTATTTGGTATCTCGATGCTGCCCATGGCAGTATGTTTTTCGCAGACCGATACCCCAATGAAGCCTGCTGGTCAAACAGCAAAACCGAAATCAAAAACGCAAACGGCCCGGAAACAACCGGAACTTGGTTACCGCACAGTTAAGCTGTTAACAGTCGACGGACTCCAGTTCAAGGACCTCAACAAAAATGGCACACTCGACCAATATGAAGACTGGCGATTGCCCGCTGTACAAAGAGCCAACGATCTCGTGTCCAAAATGTCACTCGAAGAAAAAGTTGGATTCATGCTCATCAGTACAACCAGGCTGAAGAACGAGGGTGGTCCTCAACCGGCCGAAAACAGGCAGCCTGTAACCAGTGATTTTAATGAGGATGATGTTGTCGCCAGCAATAATATATTTACGCGCAAGCCTTTGCCCGTACCCGTTATGAATGTTGCCGGTACCACTAAGGGAGTGACTCAATTTCATCTCCGCCATTTTATATTCAGGGCCAACGCACCATCAAAGGTTACTGCTCAATGGGCAAATAAATTACAGGCACTTTGTGAAAGTGATGGCCACGGAATACCTGCGATTGTTGCATCGAATCCGCGGAATCATATCACACAGGACGCAGCGATCGGACTAAGTGTTGGAAAAACGGCTTTCTCCACCTGGCCCGGGGAGTTGGGGCTATCTGCGATGCGTGATCCGAAACTGGTGCGCGAGTTTGCTGATATCGCAAGGCAGGAGTGGAAGGCAGTCGGTTTAAGAAAAGGCTATATGTATATGGCCGACCTGGCAACTGAACCACGCTGGCAACGTATCGAAGGTACATTTGGCGAAAATGCTGAGTGGACCGCAAAAATGATAACGGAGATCGTTTTAGGCTTCCAGGGCGATAAGCTCAACGCTACATCGGTAGCATTAACCACTAAACATTTTCCCGGCGGTGGCTCCGGGGAAGGTGGACAGGATCCACATTTTGACTGGGGGAAAAATGAAGTTTTCCCGGGGAAGATGTTTCGCAATAACCTGATCCCGTTTAAGGCAGCAATCAAAGCAGGTACGTCAGCAATCATGCCTTACTATTCCATACCAAAGGGTACTGAGTACGAAGAAATCGCATATGCGTATAATAAAAAGGTGTTGCAGGATTTGTTGAGGACTGAACTCGGATTCAAAGGAATTATTAATTCAGATACCGGTCCGATTGAAATGATGCCCTGGGGTGCAGAAAATTTATCAGTGACAGAACGCTATAAAAGAACACTCGAAGCTGGAGTAAATCTTTATTCCGGAACGGCAGATCCTGCAAAACTGCTGGAAACAGTTAAATCGGGTATGGCTGATGTAAAACTTGTTGATGAGTCTGTTCACCGGTTGTTATTGGAAAAGTTTGATCTTGGCCTTTTTGAAAATCCCTATGTAGATGAAGAAGAGGCAGAAAAAATTGCTGGTAATGCAAAGTTCCAGGAGAGGGCAGACCTGGCTTTACGCAAATCGATAGTGTTACTCAGGAACGAAGCGAAGTCATTACCTGTAAAGCCAAAAACAAAACTTTATTTTGAGTCCTACCTGCAAAAAAGAGGAGCCGCCAGCCCGCACAACATTTATTCTGCTAAAGAAATAAATCATAATGTTGAATTTGTAAAGACCCCGGAAGAAGCCGACCTGATCCTGTTATGGATCACGCCGGGGGGTAAATCATTGTTTGAGTCTGATGGTTCACCTATTGCGCTTTCCCTGTCAAAGAATGGAGTCGACATCAATTCCATCAATCAGCTGATAGCTAAAAAGCCCACCATACTGGCCATCAATTATACGAATCCGTGGGTGATAGATGAGATCTACAATGACCAGACCAGGTCAAATATCAAAGGTGTAATCGCAACTTTCGGAACTTCCACGGATGCTCTTTTAGACGTTGTTACCGGAAAGTTTAATCCAACGGGCAGGATGCCTTTTACCACCCCTGTGTCCGAGGCAGCCGTAAAAGATCAGAAGGAAGATGTACCCGGTTACCTGGAAGGATCCAGATACGCTTTGTTCAGGTATGATGAAGGGATCAGTTATAAATAAACCTGAATTCCGATATTTACACGATAAGTAAGGCATCATGTTAAACATCAAAAGAACAACTTCAGCTGACCCTGATTTTGTTAATCTCGTAAAACTACTGGATGCTGACCTGGCCATAAGGGACGGCGCCGACCATGCATTTTATTCCCAGTATAATAAGATCGATAAAATCAAACATGTTATAGTGGCGTATGATGCAGGAGTACCAGTTGCCTGTGGTGCCATCAAAGAATACTCATCCCGGGAAATGGAAGTGAAACGAATGTTTACAGCACCGGAACACCGTGGCAAAGGGGCCGCATTGCAGATATTAACTGAACTGGAATGCTGGGCCAGTGAAATGTCTTACACGAGCTGCATACTTGAAACCGGGAACAAGCAGCCTGAAGCAATAGCGCTTTATCACAGGGCGGGCTATAGTATCATCCCCAATTATGGCCAATATACCGGTGTTGAAAACAGTATATGTTTTGAGAAAAAGTTATTAAGGGGTTAGGAGCTTTTGCCTGATTGATTCAGAATAAGAGTAGGCGCTTCTTATTGTTGAACTTTTTCGGTTGTTCATTACAAACATAAAGGTGCCTTTGAAGTGTTTATGCACCTCCCTGATCTTTAGCTTGCTGATAATAAAACTGCGATGTACACGCACAAATTCAGCAGGCAAACGCTCTTCCAGGTAGCTGAGTGAATAATCGATCAGTTTTTCTTCTTCGCCAGTATGTATATATACATACTTGTCCCTTGCTTCAAAAAAATAAATATCATTGATGTGCACCAGCGTAATCTTATTACCTTGTTTAACGGGTAGGGTAGTAATCAGTTGTTGGCTACCTGTATTTTTGATAAGCTGTCTGATCTTTAAAACCGTGTCATTATCGGTGATACTTTTTTCGGTTATCCTCGCAATTGTTATCGCAAGTCTTTTACTTTCTATCGGTTTCAAAAGATAATCCACTGAATTCTTCTCAAAGGCCCTGATGGCATATTCTTCAAATGCAGTAACGAAGACTACCATAGGCAGATAGTCTAACCGGCTTATCACTTCAAATCCATTCAGCCCCGGCATCTGGATATCAAGAAAGATAAGTTCGGGGCGTAATGAATTTATGATTTCGACCGCCGCAATGCCATCGTGTGCTTCTCCAATGATATTTATCACCGGGTAAACAGCGAGCTCCTTTTTCAGACGGTGAATGGCAATTTCTTCATCATCAATTAAGAGGGTGCTGATAGTTTTTTGGAATGCTGATCCTGACATGTTTTGTGGGCCTGTTAACTAATTCAAGTTCATAATCATCATTGTATAATAATTTCAGTTTATTGGACACCATACCGAGTCCATGACCGGTGATGGGTATATCAGCAAATGCCGGTCCGGAATCGCTGATACAGATAAGCAGCGTATCATCTTTCAGCCTGAACTCCACATTAACAAAGCCATTTCCGGTTGTATTTTCTATCCCGTGTTTCACTGCGTTTTCCACCAGAGGCTGCAGTATAAAAGATGGCATTTGCAGATGTAACACTTCCGGCCCGGCAATTACAGCATAAGTCATGCGGCTTTCATATCTTAAGTTAAGCATTTGCAGGTAGGTAGTAATGATGTCGATTTCTTCTGAAACCGCGTGAAAGGTAGGGCTGCTCTTAGTAAGTGTGAATCTGAAAAACTTTGACAACAGCAGCACCAGTTTTTCGGCTTTTGCCGGATCCTTTGAAATCAGACCCGCAATTGTATTATGAACATTGTATAAAAAATGAGGATTAATTTTTGACCTTAATGCTTCCAGTTCAAACATCGTCTTTTGTTGCTCCAGCTGAAGGAGCCTGTATTGCTGGTTCAGAACCCTGGCATTAGCAACCGATTTCCATTCCTCACTCACATAGATCGGGATGCCCGCGACCATTACTACCAGTATGTTCAGAACATAAATGCTCCCCCCATTTAAGAAAGTGTAATGGCTGTTTGTCAGCCACGCTTGTATTATCAGGGTGATTTCCGTGCCGGCCATGGCTGCCAGCAATAACAGGAAGATCATGATAACCATTTTCAGGGTAACGTTGCCCGTCACTACTGTAAAATGAGATCTGTAATATATTGCCAGCATCATCAACGAGCCTATACTGACACTCGAAATGATCGAAATCAGGATACGGACCGGACGATGATCATAATTCAGATAAATGAAGGTGCCAAACGACAAACCAATCAATACCGAAATCAAAAAGATTTTCAGTGCAGGCCCCATTGAAAACAATTTAAGTTTTAACTGCGATGTCTGAATCAATTCGGGCGTTGCCTATTGATGGTGCCTGTTTTGAGCAGAATCTGCACTTTTGTGCCCGTCACTAAACGCTAACTTACCGGCTCCTGTTTTTTTGCTAAGTCTGATGAAGATAATGAATATGTAAACGAAACCGAATAGAGAAGGTAATAACTGGCTATAGGGTTTGTACTGGGGCAACACTGTGCCGGTAAAAGCGGATGTGATTGCTATCATTGAACTAACCATCTTATAAACGTGCTCATACATCATGGCTTTTGTGAGAAAGACCCGGCTCAGAAACATTTTTGTAAGGTCATAAATGGTAATGATAAAAAGGGCTCCTATAGTCGGGTAGACTACCGCCGGCGCCCAGAACAGTCCTATAGTAGTGATATGGTAAAGATAGTAAAGTGCCGAAGCCATCACTATTATCGGGACGATCAGGTCGCAGACTCCCGGTTTTTGACCTTGCAGCCGGATCGCTCTGATACCGCTAAAGCAGGTATAACCGCTGAGAAGGGTAACCACCAGCAGAAAATTGTTCCGGTTAAAAATAAAGACCCCGATTAAGCCCGTGATAATAACAATGATCACGGTCCGCATAAAATACTTCCCGGAACGCCGATGTAGTTTGCCTCCCTTAATACTTATTATAGCCGCGAAACCAGCGATCAATGCGATTGTTCCTGCAAGGATGTGAATGAGGATGTTACCCTGGTGAATGATGTTCATGTTGTTTACTTATTCAGCAAATCAAACTATCCTGGCGGTGTTAAAAAACGAAATCCCGACCAACGGGGATATCAGCCGACGAGCAGGGACATATGTTTAAGACAAAAGCCATAATTTAGTTGAGGTGGGGGAGCAGAAGGTGATAGGGTACACTGCTTTTCAGGTAAAGGTGTTGTGAGGATCGGAATTAACTGAAGCTGATGGATTGCAGATAAAATTAAATGTGGATGTTCCGGGCATAGGGATCGTAAAAAGGAACAGATCAAAGCAGATTTTAAATTAATGATGTTATGAGGATAGTTGTTTTAGATGGGTATACATTAAATCCCGGGGATCTGAGCTGGGCGGAAATTGAGAAATGCGGGGACCTCACCGTTTATGAAAGAACAGAAAGTGACCAGGTTGTTGAGCGGTGCAGGGATGCCGAAATCATTCTTACAAACAAAACTCCGGTCAGCCGGGAAATGATAGGCATGTTGCCCAGGTTGAAGTTTATCAGTGTGCTGGCCACGGGTTTCAATATAGTAGATGTTGCTGCTGCGAAAGAAAAGGGGATCGTGGTGTCGAATGTGCCCGGCTATGGTACCGCTTCCGTTGTTCAGCTTACCTTTTCACTCATCCTGGAGTTCTACAACCAGGTGAGTCTGCATGGCCAGGCCGTAAAAGCAGGGGACTGGGTCAATTCCAAGGATTTTTCTTTTACAAAGGCACCGCTTCATGAACTGGAGGGAAAAACGATTGGCATCATCGGGTTTGGTACAATAGGCAGGCAGGTCTCAGATATAGCACTTGCATTCGGTATGAAGGTCCTGGCTAACAGCCGCAGCCTCACCAAACACGGGAACAATTCTTCTATAAGTGCGGCCGGACTCGAATCCCTGCTTTCGGAATCGGATATAGTAACCATACACTGCCCGCTCACTGATGAAACAAAAGGGATGATCAATAAATCGACCCTCTCATTAATGAAAAAGACCGCTATTCTGATCAACACGGCGCGTGGTCCGATCATTAATCAGGATGACCTTGCCCAGGCCCTGAATAAGGAAGCAATCGCCGGCGCCGGGTTAGACGTGTTATCCAAAGAGCCGCCGGAAAAAGATAATCCTTTATTGTCAGCGAAAAATTGCATCATCACACCTCATATAGCATGGGCCACGGTGGAGGCGCGTGCACGACTATTGGATGGAACGATCCGTAACCTGGTCAGTTTTCAGCAGGGAAACCCCGTAAACGTAGTGAATTAGAAAGACAGCCGTTTACAAGTCTATCTGATCTTTGAAAAAGCCAACGGTTTCAACCAGACCGATTCTACTTTTTCAACGATCTGATGATCTTTTTCAGACTCAGCCTTTGCTTTGATCCAATCCGGATCTTTCCGGAATGCATCCCAGGATTTTTTGCCCGCTTCTTCATTCGGGTAAGCAACCATATAAATGAGTCTTGGTTCTTTTCCTGCAGGTTCTACCGTTGTCCAATAGGCGACGTGCTGAATGCCCTGTTTAGACAAAAGCTTAAGAGAATGGTTCCGGAACCTGGTTAATAATTCCTCCTTTCTTCCCGGTAATATATAATAAGTTCTTAATTCGAAGGTCCGGTCGGCTTTGGCTATGGAAGGTTTGATTGCGGGTGATATACTTGCGGCATCCATGAATATGGAAGTCACTTTTGCAACAATCTTACCCGATTCTTCAGACTTTGCTGCAACTGCCTTCCATACTGTATCGCTACCAAACGCTTTCCACGAAGCATCCCTGGCTTCTTTTGAAGGATATGCCAAAACATAATACAGGGCATTTTCGGTATTATTTATCGGCAGCCAGTAGCCGACATTCTCCATACCGTGTTTCTCAAACAGCCTGGTTGTATGATTGGTGAAACGCTCGACCAACGCATCCAGTCGTCCCGGATGACAGTAATAAATCCGAAGCTCGTAATATTTCGAATCAGGAGACTGGGCAGAAATTAGAAACGGCGCGGCGAGTGCGATAAACAAGAGAGAAAATTTCATCTGGCAAAATAGTTTTAGAAATCTGAAAAGTTAATGAGGACAAATATAACGGTGTTAAATCTACCTGTAACGCAATTAATGATTGGAGAGATAAATATTTTTTTTAGCTATAAACACTTATCGGGCCTAGCAGAAAGTCTTGCTTTTTCCTAAATGACCACTAAAAACATTGCATGAAAATAACCGTGTGTGTACCTTGGCAAATAACCCCCAAACACACAACCCTTGACGAAGACTATTGCCATTCTTGAGCCCCATGAGATCCTGCGACTTTGCCTGTCGGAAGTGCTGACTTATCTTAACTATGAGGTAATCATCAAATCCGGTGAGACGCTTGATTTCATCGAGTTGCTTGCTACAACCGATCGTCTACCTGATATCATCATTTCCGAGGTTCAGCTGAACGATCTGCCCGGTATTTCCCTGTTCAGGCACCTGCGCCATCATTATCCCGAGACCAGGTTGCTTGCATTTTCGGCAGATGACAGCGAATGGACCATTCAGCTTGCTCTTGAGGAGGGCGCGTATGCTTTCCTGGAGAAAGGAAACAGCCTTCAGAAACTGCAGCAGGTACTAGAAATGATTTCCAGCCCCGAGTTCGAATCTAAATAAAACGCGTGCCAAGCGAGGCCAGTGGTTCGTTGACATTAATTACATGATCAAGAACTTTGACGAGTGCAGGAATGCCGGTAGGTTTGCGTATGCATGCAACGGCTCCCATTTTCAGTGCTTTTTTGAAAGTCTCGTCCTGGATACCATTTGAATAGATGATTACCGGAACTGCGTGGAAAGTATCAATCTTCTTGATCCTCTCCAGGCATTCGAAACCATTTACCTTAGACATATTTATATCCAGGAATATTACGTCAGGGCGTATGAAACGAAGCATATTCAACCCATCCAGCGCGCCGTCTGCATAAGTACATTTACACTTCTCACAAACTTCCTGCAGTGCTTCATTAAAAATATCCCATTCATCGGGATCATCATCAATCAGAAGGATATGTCCAATCATGCGACGAAGTTAAGGCACCGACGTCTTTTAACAAACTACATACGCACCCGACATCTGCTAATTAACCTGCTTAAGGTTAGAGCATTGGATCAACGTAAGTGTTTCCGATTATGTGCTGCACGGCTCGAGACCTGACGGTTAGCAATGGTGGCATATTTTTTATACCTCTACAACAAAAATGATAATGGAAACAAGGATTAATAAAGAATATGAACAGATGTTGCTTGAAGAGTTAAAATCCCTTGACAGCCAGGCAATTAACATAGACGGTAACACAATGAAACCGAGCCAGTGTTACCATTGGGAATCTGACCCGGCTCACCTTCTGTATAATACTAATTGTCCTCCTGATCTGAAGCAGAAACTCCAGGCCATCATAGCAAAATATGTAGATACTCATGAAACTCGCACATCTTGATACGGATGTAAACAGTAAGGGAACGATAAAAGAACTGCTTGAACGTGCAAGAGATTATGAAGTGGAGGGGGATACCGGGCAGGCCATAAAGATTTATTCAGGCATCATTAAAAAAAAGCCCCTCAACGAGTTGGCTTATAATCGCCTGATGATATTGTACAGAAAGCTGAAGGACCATCAAAAAGAGATTGCGATAATTGATCAGGCAATAGCAGCTTTCGACGCAGAAGCCAACACAAGCAGAAAGCAGCCTGCAGCAAAGATTGGCAAGTTGAGTTTATCACTGGGTAAGCTGACCGGGCTAATCGACAAAAAAGGAAAGTCACTTTACGATCCTGAACCGGTCGCAGGCTGGAAAAAAAGAAAGCAATTGAGCCAAAAACGTTTAAAAAAGAAAAAGAAATGACATCAAATATTCATGTTGAAACACCAGACGGGAAGTTAAAAACTGATAAGGTCGCTTCGCCCGAAAACCCGGCTGTGAACAAATCTGAAGTGGCTGATAAGAAGGATATCATTGAAGGTCCGAAATCGAACCCTGATCCCTTTGCCAATTCCAACCTCGAAGAAAAAAACAAAAAAAACGAAGGTGAAGGCACCGGTACCGAAATTACCGATGGTGAAGCCGGCTGATGTTGATTAAAATTTCAGGAAAGCTTAAACGGAATTCGTAACTTATAAGAAGTTAACTCATAAGAAGTATTAACGAACATTAAAACTTGGAATATGAAAAGTAACAATCCTCAGCAATCGAAGCCTCAGGCGACGAATTCAAATCAAAAACCACCAGAAAATAAAGACAACCTGGACAGCAGGAAAAATGAAGAGCAGACTTTCAAAGGAAATGATGTAACTCACAACAAAAAACCGACGAGAACTGATGGGAACAAACACAGGAGCAAACTGTAGCAGACAAGTGTAAAGGTTATAACTGAAAGGATTTGTTTTAAATAATTAGTTTATCAGAGTAATTAAATCGGGCGTAGTGTCCGAAGCCATCCTGGATAATAAACCAGGATGGTTTTTTTTAGTGCTTAACTGATGAGCATTGGATCACCAGATTTTTTACTTAGTTGCGTTATAACAATGAACGAAACGTTAGAGCTACCGGTACATTACAAGGAGGAAGATCTATTGCTCAAAATGGAAATGATAAAATGGGGCTATACCCACCGTTTCAAAATTGATTTGAATGGTACGGTATACTTCTTTGAGCCTGATGAAGAAGGTACTTATCGTGCACTTACAGAGGACCGTACCGGTCATCAGTCCGTTAATGACGGCCTGCTCAGGGCAATCGGGGAAACACTGGATGAGTTGATGAAATAAAGCATTTTGAAGAAATACTAATGGCACCTGAATTGTATTCGGTTTTGGCTATTACTATATTTTCTAACCAAATCATTATTCCGATGGCAAAGTATTCTAAAAAAACCCAGGATAAAGTAGAGACTGTAATGCATGAAAAAAAGAAAGGCAAATTGAAATCCGGAAGCGGCCAAAAAGTTACCAGCCGGAAACAGGCAATTGCCATAGCACTTTCCGAAGCGAGGAAAGAAGGAGCAAAGGTCCCCCCGAAAAAATCCGCGGCAAAAAAATCAGCTGCAAAGAAATCAGCTGCAAAGAAATCAGGTTCAAAAAAATCAGCTGCGAAAAAAACGGCAAAAAAGAAAGCATCGAAAAAAAGGAGTGCGGTAAAAAAATCCGCGAAAAAGAAAGCGGCCAAAAGATCAAAATACAATTGATTCATTTTCCTTATCTTCAGAGGTATACTATCAACCTAATCTGTAATGGGAAAACTTGTTCTTACATGCTGAATCCTCGAACCAGGGATGCTGTAGAAATATTAAATGGGCTTATCAGGATCAACAACGATCGCATAAAATTCTACAAGGACTTTCTCGATTATGGTAATGAGTTAGATGCTGATTACCGCGAATTTTTCGCACTGGTGGCCGGAGAAAGCTACCAGAATAATATATGGATAAGTATCGAAATTCAAACCATCGAAGGTAATATCGAAACCGAGACGCCTGTTGAAGATATCAGGGAGGGTATAACTCCTGTCGTTCCTATTCCCACACGCGGGGCTATCATGAAGCAATGTGTAGTCATCGAAAATAATATACGTGCCGAATATGCAAAAGCCATCCAATCGGTCTTCATTCCCCAATACATGCGTGAACTGTTAAAAAAGCAGATACGCCGGCTTGAATCAGCAAAACGACAGATAGAAAGATTCTCTTAAAATCTCGTATGAAAACGATTCAAATTTTGCCGGTGTTGCTGGCCATTTTTATTATTTGTACAACGCCGCTGACGGCTCAACAATACTCTTTGGCCAGTCCGGACAACAAACTGCTCGTTGAAATCAATACAGGAAGCAATGAAAGGTCATTGATGACGTATGCGTTCCTTACAAAATCAAAGGAACGACTGATAAATGGAATCATCGGCATAAATACGGGACCATCCGCATCGAACAAAGAATCATCTAATCCTGCCCCGCAAAACACGGTGTATTATGCCGGGAAACCTTTGAAGAAAAGCGTCTCACGTTCATGGACAGCGCTATATGGTGAAAGAAAAATTGTTCCTGAAAATTACCGCGAAATAATTTTTCGTTTTGAGACCCGTGGCCAATCGCCAGATAGCATCATTGTGATCTGCCGGTTATACAACGAAGGTTTCGCATATCGTTATCGCGTGTACAAGCGGGGGGACTTTACTATTCAGACAGAACAAAGCATGTTTGAAACGCTTCCCGGTAGCATTGCCTGGAGCAGCAGGTTCGCTCAAAGTCCTATATCACAGATACCGGTCCGGCAACTGGCAGATACAGTCGAAAGACCACTGACAATACAAATACCGAACAGTAAATACCTGGCTTTGGGAGAAGCCGCGCTGACGGACTTTGCGAGAATGAAGTTCGCAGGTACCAGGTCCGATTCTCTGGGTTGCGTATTGGGATCAGCTATAGAAGCAACCAATACCATTTTGTCCCCCTGGCGATATATCCTTATTGGTGATTCACCGGCGGCTTTACTGGGAAGAAATTATCTCCTGGAAAATCTTAATGAGCCATCAGCAATCGGGAAAGATAACTGGATCAAGCCTGGTAAAATTTTACGTGAAGTAACATTGTCTACCCAGGGTGCTATTAATAGCATTGATTTTGCATCCAGGCATAATATCAGTTACATATGTTTTGATGCCGGCTGGTATGGAAAGGAAGATAGTGATACGTCAGACGCCTCCAGGGTATCGTTGGATCCCGCACGCGCGAAGGGTTCTCTCGATCTGCAAAAGGTAATTGCCTATGGCCGCACACATGGGGTGCGTGTGTTTCTCTATGTAAACAGGAGAGCACTTGAACGCCAGATTGATACTTTGTTTCCGCTGTATGAGTCCTGGGGCATTAAGGGGATAAAGTTTGGTTTTGTACAGGTCGGATCACAAGTTGTTACCTCGTGGCTGCATAGCGCAGTCACCAAGGCCGCAAAATACCATTTGCTCGTTGATATACATGATGAGTATCGGCCTACGGGATTATCACGGACATATCCGAACCTGCTTACACAGGAAGGTATACGGGGGGATGAAGAAAGCCCTGTTCTTGAGCATACCATAAAAACAATTTTTACGCGGATGATAGCGGGCGCTGCAGATAACACTATCTGTTATTTTAACGAACGGGTGGACAAAATGGGTTCGCATACCGCACAACTAGCTAAGGCGGTATGTCTCTACAGTCCCTTGCAGTTCCTGTACTGGTACGACAGACCTTTACCCGACACTTCTACAGATCTTCGCCCCGGTATCATCCGGCAAACAGCTGAACTTGACTGGTTTGATCAACTACCGGTTGTGTGGGATGAAACCAGGATCATCGAGGGTACGATGGACGGATACGTGACCATCGCAAGGCGCGCAGGCAAAAACTGGTTTGTCGGTTCCCTTAATGGTGTAACCGAAAGAAAGTTGAATTTAGCGCTCAGGTTCTTAAAAACCGGAGCCCGGTACACGGCTACCATCTATACCGATGACCAGGCCTTAAATTCTCCTACAAGGGTAAGAAAGAGGGAGCGCAAAGTAAGTTCGGATACAAATCTCCAGTTTGATATATTGAGCCGGAACGCGGTCGCCATAAGGATTACAGAAATCCCCGCGGACTAAAATTGCGGGCTCTCCGTACCAAATAGTGATGGTCTTACTCAAGCCGCTTTTTCGTTTTGTTTATAGCGGATGGTAAAAAAGATGACCAGCAGGTTTATAAAAAAAGATACGCAATTCGTGATGATGATAGGCATGTCCTCCTTAAGTGAACCGTACCATATCCAGGTTCCCACGCCGATAAGCAGAATGAATAACATGAGATATGAAATATTCTCTGCCTTTTTTTCCTTTATAATTTTTACCAGTTGGGGAAGCAATGAAATACAAGTGCAAATCCCGGCAAATATGCCTATTTGTGTGGCGTATTGTTCCATCCGGCTTCAGATAGAAAAGCCATGCCATCACCATGGACTGATAGGCGGAGGACCGGGTTCGCTTAATCTTTGATCAATGAAGTTTTTTTGGTATCCGCCATCAACAGGTAAACCAGCAAAGAAATAAAAATGCAGACGGTTACATAATAGTAATACCAGTCTTCATGCCCGGCTTTTTTCAGCCAGAGCGCAATGTACTCGGCGGTTCCACCAAAAAGGGCCACGGTAATCGAGTAGGGAAGACCCACACCCAGTGCCCTTACCTCAACCGGAAACAATTCAGCTTTAACAACGGCATTTATGGATGTATAACCGCTTACGATCACCAGGGCCGCCATAAGCAGCAGGAATATATTAAACAAACCGGTTGCAGATTGCAGTGCCATAAATAAGGGTATGGTGAAAATTGTACCCAGTATCCCGAAGGCTATCAGGAGTGGTTTACGGCCGATCCTATCGCTCAGCCCTCCAAATACCGGTTGCAGAAAAGCGAACAGCAGCAGAGAACAAAAGGTAAGCAACGTTGACTGATCCTTTGATAAACCCGTAGTATTCACCAGAAATTTTTGCATGTAGGTGGAATAGGTATAAAATGCAACGGTGCCGCCGAGTGTGAGTCCAACTACAGTAAGTATCGCCCGTGGATGTTGCAGTAGCGTTAACAGGGGATTTCTGCGGACGGCTCCTTTGTTTTGCTGGCTCACAAATGCGGCGGTCTCATGTAAGTTCTGCCTTAGGTATAAGGCTATGAGTGAAAGTACAGCTCCGATTATGAAGGGTATCCTCCAGCCCCATTCGTGCAGTTGTTCGTCAGTCAGGAATATTCTTTGTAACAACAGCTGCAGGCCGACGGCCAACAGCTGACCACCAATCAGGGTTACATACTGGAAGCTGGAATAAAATCCGCGGCGTGAAGCAAGCGCAACTTCACTGAGATAGGTAGCCGAAGTTCCGTATTCACCCCCGACACTTAATCCCTGTAACAACCTTGCTATGAGCAACAGGATAGGGGCGAAAATGCCGATGGCATTATATCCCGGTGAAATAGCGATAAGTAGAGAACCGAATGACATTAACAAAACGGACAGCGTCATTGCGGTTTTCCGGCCATGTGTGTCGGCGAGTTTCCCGAAGATATAGCCGCCTATCGGCCTCATGATAAAACCAACTGCAAATATGCCTGCAGTATTGATGAGCTGTGCTGTGGAATCGGTATTTGGAAAAAAGCTGGAAGCGAAATACAAAGAAAAAGCAGAGTAGGCGTACCAATCGTACCATTCAACAAGATTTCCAATAGACCCACCGATGATAGCCTTCAGCCTTTGGTCAACCGCCATATAATTTTTTATGGATAAAGTTATTTATTCACCGGCAATATCACGGTAAATACGGCGCCCTCGTCTGTCTTTCCGTTCGCGTATATGACCCCGTTATGATTCGAAACAATCTTGTTGCAGATGGCCAGTCCTATGCCATGGCCGGAATAATCGGGAGACATGTTTAATCGTTGAAATACTACAAAGATCCTGTCTGCATATTGCTGATCAAAGCCGATCCCATTGTCGGCGAACCTGATTTCATAATAGGGATTATTATTAGAAAGCGAATTAAATTTTACCCTGTCTTCCGCAGGTAAAGGTCTGCCCGAAATGGTAATGATAGGTGTCCTGGCAGGATGAGAGAATTTTAAAGCATTACCGATCAGGTTGTAGAATAGTTGGTTCATCTGCGCCGGGATGCCTGGAACAGCCCCGAGGATATTGCTTTTGATTTCTGCCTTCTTTTGTTCTATCAACAACTCAAAATCCCCGAGCACATTGTTGAGGATCTTATTCAGATCGATCTCTGAAAAGGTTGGCTCGACCTTTGACAACCTTGAATAGTCAAGAAGGTCCGTGATCAGGGATGTCATTCTTTTGGCGGAGTCTGAAATCTTCTTCGTGTATTCGGTGCCATCCAGCTTCGCGTCTGTTTTGCCTAAAAGAATGCTGCTAAACATCTGTATTTTTCGAAGTGGTTCCTGGAGATCATGCGATGTTACATATGCAAATTGTTCCAGTTCCGCATTTGATCTTGCAAGTTGTTGATTGGCCAATTCCAGTTCTCTCGTTCTTTCGGCAATCCTCAGGCTTAATTCGGAAGAAAACTTCTTTTCTTCGGTGATGTCCTGCACAATTCCAAGCAGTCTTACCGGTTTTCCTTTCTGGTCATATAAAATACGGCCTGTTGCCCTTATCCAATGGATTGACTGATCTTTCCAGATCACCCTGGCTTCGTATTCGAGTCTCCCGGTTACGATGGAAAGTTCATGCGCCGCTGCTCTTGCGGCTTTGTCATCCGGATGTATCACGTTGGTATAAGCAGATCTGTCACCTGCCGCGTCAAGTCCAAATATTTGTACAAATCTTGGCGTCACTGAGAGCTCGTCGGTCTCCAGATTGAGCTCATAAGAGCCGAGCCTGGCGGCATCAACTGCAAGTCGTGTAGTCTCTTCTGCCTGTGCGATTGCCCTGCGGGCATGAACCTGCGCCGTTACGTCACTCGCTACAGCAAGCACACCAACCATTTCGCCCGTTTCGCTATAAAAAGGCTGAAAAACAAAATTTGCAAAAACCTCGTCTCTTTTTCCATTCCGCATGATCACTACGGGTCTCTCATGTTCATGAAAGGTGTTACCGGTTGTAACTACGTAATGCAGCAATTTGTCAAAACCCTGTTGTGAGACTTCCGTAAAAACTTCGGTAAGTTTTTTGCCGATCGCACTTGCATCACGATCCCATAACTCAAGCATCGGCGGATTCGCAAGCTCGATCACAAAATCCGGTAGTCTTAACATGCAGATGGCAACCGGTGCATGCATCAACAAACGGAATGCCTGCTGATATCCTCCTCCCTGGTCAAATGCTTCTGCCTGGCCTGTGCCCGCCGGTGTTTTATGTTGGTTTTCGGTCATTATACTGAATCTGGAATGAAGATAATGATATACCCGGAGATGTAATGCCAGGGCTACCAACAGGTATTACAACATGGGCGGGGCATGTCTTTTGATATTTTATGCCTGGGAACCTCATTTATTTATTCACAATACGTTTTAATTATGACAATACTCAGGCCGTCAATCAATCAAACTAAAGTCCGGAAAATTAGCATGTATTTTTCGCTCCTGTTGTCTTTTGCGCTAATAAGCACAGGCTTGTTTGCACAGGAAACCGTAGAAATTAATGGTCAGGACCTGGGAACCTGGTTCGAGCGGAACTGGATGTGGGTAGCAGGAGGAGTTTTGTTGCTGTTGATACTGATTTTTGCCATGTCAGGTAAAAAGTCATCGAAAGTCCGCAAGACTACCACAGTTGTGAAGGATACATATGGTAATGTAAAAAGCGTGACAACCACTGAGGAAAAACCTTAGGCGGGCTTTGACTTCCCGACTGCAAAATGCCTTAGATTTGCAGCTTCGGTATGTCATTATTTATCACATCGCTTAATTCCGGCAGCAACGGTAACTGTTATTATATCGGTAATAACGAAGAGGCAGTTCTCGTTGATGCCGGCTTGCCGTGCAAGGAACTCGAACTGCGGATGTCCCGGCTTGGACTTAGTCTTGAAAAGGTTAAAGCTGTGTTCATATCCCATGAACATAACGATCATATCTCAGGCATTCCTACATTGTTGAAACGCTACAGGCTGCCCGTGTACATAACAACATCTACCCTTAGAAACGGAAAGATCCGATTCGATGCCACCCTTATTAATAATTTTTTACCTTATCAGCCCATTACGATCGGGGGGTTGACAATTACTGCCTTTCCGAAATTCCACGATGCCTGTGACCCGCACAGTTTTATTATCTCAAATGGTAAGATCAATATTGGCGTTTTTACAGATATAGGCAAGCCTTGTGAACATGTGACCAGGCATTTCAGTATTTGTCATGCGGCTTTTCTTGAATCAAATTATGACGAACTGATGTTGAGTGAAGGTCGTTATCCATGGTTTCTGAAAAACAGGATAACGGGCGGGAAAGGTCACCTTTCAAACACGCAGGCATTGGAGATCTTTCTGCAGCATCGTCCTTCCTATATGACTCACCTGCTTCTTGCACATTTGTCAAGAGAAAATAATTGTCCCAAACTTGTTGGCGAGCTTTTTACAAAACATGCAGGCACAACTAATGTCGTAGTGGCAACAAGGTATACAGAAACCCCTGTTTTTGAAATAACCGGCCTGGGGCAATATGTCGCAGACGCTTTTATCAGGCCAAGGTTACCGCAGGCGCCGGCCTACTCACAACTCAGTTTGTTTTAGGATTTTTATTGCTAAGTTTCTAAACCATGGGTGAGACCATGATGTAGATCGGGCGGTATGTCTTTTGCTGGCTCAGATCTGATCGAACTACATACATTTCGCATGCAATCAGACACTCAGCTACTAACAACCTGCCAGCAGATTTATTCCAGGTATTTAAATCCATCTGACCCGGGGTATGATGCTGCATCCCTGATGACAGAAATCCAGCAAATGCTTACCAGGCTTCAGTCAGAAATCCGGATTCAAAGTGAAGCGGGTGCTAACACTGTTTTGTTGGAGAAGATGCAGGAGGATCTGCAGCGCATCATTGAACAGATGGGTGTTGAAAATTAACAGGCTTGGGTCACCCTGATAATTTGGTAGCTTTGGGTATAAATTCCCAGATGAAATACTCCCAGATTATTGGTGTTATAACCACGCTAGTTCTTGTTGCAAGTTGTTTTTTCCCCTGGACCTGGTATCCGGATCTGAACAAATTTTTTACGGGATTTTTTTCTGAGGGTCAGATCTATGGTAAGCCCGGAAACGTGTTCATTTTTTTCTCGGTATTTGCCATAGCCTTTTTCCTGATTCCGAGGGTCTGGGCCAAGAGATGGAACTTTATTTTCGGCGGACTGATACTGGCTTATGCGATAAAATCCTATATAGTGTATACGGGATGTTATAATGGAATTTGCCCGGTTAAGCAGCCCGCCATCTGGATCATGCTCGCCAGCTCGATCATTATCATGGTCATGGCGGTTGTTCCGGATACTAAAACTGTAAATGATCCCGCAAATTAGAAAAGACAAACACCTGTCTGCTCAGAACTCTGCAAATAGCGTATTGAAAATTATTTTCGCAGGCTGGTCATGATTCCAGCGTTTTCAGGCTTTTTGCTATGATCTGAACAGCTTCATCTACCTGTTCTGCCGTGATGATCAGCGGCGGTGCGAACCTGATCTTATCCCCATGTGTAGGTTTTGCAAGGAGTCCATTTTCTTTCATCTCCATACAGAGTGCCCAGGCCGCGTCGGGATCTTTGTGTTTGATCACAATCGCATTCAACAATCCCTTGCCACGAATAGTTTCAATAAAAGGTGACTGCAACTCACTCAGCCCGGCTCTTAAGCGATTACCCATGAGCGCCGCGTTTTCCGCCATGTTTTCGTCCTTCAATACCTGGAGCGCCGTCATGGCCACCTTACATGCAAGAGGGTTGCCGCCATAAGTGGATCCATGTTCACCGGGCTTGATAGTAAGCATGATTTCGTCATCCGCGAGCACTGCCGAGACAGGCAAAGTACCACCGCTTAAAGCCTTCCCGATGATCAGGATATCCGGCCTTACCGCTTCATGGTCGCAGGCCAGCATCATACCCGTTCTTGCCAGGCCAGTTTGAATTTCGTCTGCGATGAATAACACATTGGCCGCTTCGCAATAACTCTTTGCTGCTGATAGATATCCTTTATCAGGTACAACCACACCGGATTCACCCTGGATCGGTTCAAACAGAAAACCGGCAACATCTTTGTCTTTAAGGGCAACTGCGAGTGCAGCTAGATCGTTATAAGGTACAACTACAAAGCCGGGCATAAAAGGGCCATAACCTGTATATGCAGAAGGATCAGTACTGAATGAAATGATTGCTGAAGTTCTGCCATGAAAATTACCACCACAAACGATGATCTTTGCTGAGTTTTCGGTTATGCATTTACGTTGGTAGCCCCAGCGACGGCATAGTTTTATAGCCGTCTCAACAGCTTCAACCCCCGTGTTCATCGGTAATACCTTGTCGTAACCAAAATAACCTGTTATGTATTCAGCAAATTCACCAAGCAGGTTGCTGTGAAACGCACGGGAGGTGAGTGTTAGCTTTGAAGCCTGGTCTATCAACGCTGTTATGATTTTTGGATGACAATGACCCTGGTTAACTGCCGAATATCCACTAAGAAAATCATAGTATCGCTGGCCATCCACATCATACAGATAAACACCCTCACCACGTTCGAGCACAACCGGTAACGGATGATAGTTATGCGCCCCAAACTCTTCTTCTTTGTTTATAAAATATGCTGCCTTTTCGGAAACCGAATTTTTAGTAATCATGAAAATGTTTTTGAAAGATTTGTGTTGTGTTGAGATACCCCGGTGCACGGGGCTAAGCTATGGCTGGCAAAAGATTAGCGTCCTCGATGATTAAGCAGATCGAGGTTGAGGCCTAAGAAACAAGGTATGGTCAGCAGCAGTGGAATGCGAATATTTTTTGCAATATAATAAATCTGGTGGACTTTCAAAAACCTGGTGGCAGGGGTTGCTCCATCAAAGGGGGAGCTAGGGTATCCGGTGCAGCTTCCAACCGGCAGCGGGATCTTCACCAGGCAACTGGTTTTTTGGAAAAATACCATAAAAACAGGAACCGGAACCGGTCATTGAAGCATATAAAGCCCCTGAGTCATATAGCCATTTTTTGAGGTCTTTCAGCGCCGGGTAATAAAAAAAAGCAGGTTCTTCAAAATCGTTTCGTACCAACTCCCGCCAGTTTTCTACTGGTAACATAATGGCCTCAGCGAGGTTGACCGGGGCCGGGACCGGCGCTACCCTGGAAAAAGCCTGGGCTGTGCTGATATGAATATCCGGGTTAACTAGCAGGAATGAATAAGCGCTCAGATCTCTTTCCAGTGGCTTCATTAATTCCCCGCGGCCAGTTGCAAACGCGGGCCTGTTGTAAATGAAGAATGGACAGTCTGATCCTAACTTCAAAGCATAACCTGCCAGCACTTCCGGACGCAGATTCAGCCCAAACTTTTCATTCAGTAATAAGAGCGTAAACGCGCCATCTGATGAGCCACCACCAAGGCCCGCACCCATGGGAATGTTTTTATAAAGATGCATTTGCACGGGAGGCAATTGTCCAAAATCCTGCTTTAAAAGGTGCCAGGCTTTCAAACAAAGATTGGTTTGAGGATCGCCTGCAACCGGGAGACCGGTTAATGTGAGAGAAGTTTCAGGCGTTTTCCCTGCGAACCCATGATCTGGTAAAATCTCTAAAATATCAGTTAAAGGCAGGGGATAAAATACGGTTTCAAGGTTATGATAACCGTCATTTCTTTTTTCTACTATATGTAGTCCGAGATTTATCTTACAATTCGGGAAACTGACCAAGTTTATCTGTTCTTTTTGCGGCTGTTAATCTCGTCCCGGATAGCTATTGCGCGGATATAATCCTCCTGTTCGAGTACTTCATTGAGGAGCGTATTCAGTTCGTCGGCAGATAAAGCTTTAAGATCTTCCTGGCCGGCAGAAATTTCAGAAGAAGCCACCGCCTCTTTGGGCTGTTTCTTTTTGTTAGCGGGATCTTCCATGAGGATTCCTGCGCTTTCGAGGATATTATCGTAGGTATAAACAGGGCAACCAAACCTTACGGCTAGTGCCAAAGCATCGGAAGTACGGGAATCGATCTCGACAGTGTCGTGTTCCGAGGCGCAAATGAGTTTTGAATAGAATATGCCTTCCTGCAAGTCGCAGATAATTATTTCCTGCAGTTCAATATTGAATGCATTCATAAAATTTTTCATGAGATCATGCGTAAGTGGCCTGCTGGGATGCATCTTTTCAAGGGCGACTGCTATTGCCTGGGCTTCAAATCCGCCAATAACTATAGGTAAACGACGAAGACCGTTTACTTCACCTAAAACCACTGCATAGGAATGTGTTTGCGTAATACTATGGGACAGCGCGACTATTTCCAGTTCTATTTTCTTCATAACGAAAGCACGAAACTAACGCATTTTATTTAAAAAACTGGATGATAACAAAGTGAAAAAAAATCATCCCGCGAGCTTCATTTTTACAAAAAATGGTTGATTATAGTATTGGTTAACTTGCGCTTACCCAATACAACAATCAACCAATCATTCCACCCCCGGTTGGCTATTTCCCCTTCAGTTTTTTGACTTCAGCGATGATTTTTGGAACTATTTCCAAAGCATCTCCAACGATACCATAGTCGGCAGATTTGAAGAACGGCGCTTCAGGATCCTTATTTATGACAACTATGGTTTTGCTTCTGTTTACCCCGGCGAGGTGTTGTATCGCTCCTGAAATACCAATCGCGAAATAAAGATTAGGTGCAATGGCTATTCCTGTTTGTCCCACGTGTTCATGATGTGGTCTCCAGCCACTATCCGCAACCGGGCGGCTACAAGCGGTAGCTGCTCCGAGCAGAGAAGCAAGCTCTTCAACTATGCCCCAGTTTTCAGGACCCTTAAGACCACGGCCCCCACTAACCACAATCTCCGCTTCCGTGAGCACAACTTCCCCGGTTGCAGCGCTCGACTGTACCACTTTCACCTTCGATTGGGGAATATTTACCTGGGCGGTCACAACTTCCGCCTTACCCCCGGCTTCACTAACTGGATATGCATTGGGATTCAGGCTGATAACCCTGACAGGAGTTTCAATTTTAATTTTTGCAAAGGCCTTGCCTGAAAATACAACTTTCCTGACCACGAATCCATCAGTGGTATCGGGCAAGGCAGTTGCGCCGGATACAAAGCCTGCTTTCAGCCTTGCTGCAACACGGGGTGCAACAGCCTTGCCGTTGAAGTTATTTGAAAACACAATAATATCTGCACCGGTGCCGCTTACAAGCTGACCGATGATGTCCGCGTAAACCTGTGCATCGAGGTTGTTCAAAGACTCGTCAGCAACCTGGTGAATCTTAGTAACACCATATTTACCAAGTTCCGAAAGATCAGCGCTTACCGTCCCCAAGATAACGCCTTCAGCGGTCGTCCCTGACTGATCGGCGATCTTTGAGCCATAAGAAAGTGCTTCAAATGAAGATTTCTTAACCTGGCCATCTGAATGATCTATAAATATTAAAACAGACATAATAAATGCTTGAATGAGAGATTAAATAATGCTTTACCGGTTTCAGATCACCTTTGCTTCATCATGAAGCAGTTTAACCAATTCACCCGCATTATCTGCAGGGATCATTTTTACACCTGCTTTCGGCGGGGGCAATTCAAAACCCACAATACTGGTTAAATGTTCGGCGGCAGCGGGCTCCAGCACTTTTAATGGTTTTGTTCTCGCACCCATGATACCTTTCATATTCGGAATTCTTTGTTCAGCTACCCCTTTCTGGCAACTGATCACGGCAGGGAGGGAGACCTCGTCCACTTCATCTCCGCCTTCAATCTCACGTGTAACAGTAGCCGAGTTATCATTAAGCTCAAACTTCGTGGCAAGACTTATATAAGGGAGGTCAAGCAGTTCAGCAATCATTCCTCCAACCGAGGACCCATTATAATCGATCGTTTCTTTTCCTGCGAAAACAAGATCATATCCACCTTGTTTTGCCACTTCTGCGATCTGGGAGGCTATGTAAAAGCTATCCCCACTGTCAGTATTAACACGGATGGCCTCGTCACCGCCCAGGGCCAGTGCCTTCCTGATGATCGGATCGTTTTCAGGTCCCCCGACATTAATGAGGTGTAGAATAGTAGAGGGATCTTTTTCTTTCAGTTCAATTGCCCGGACAAGTGAGTACCATTCATCATAAGGATTGATGATCCATTGTACCCCGTCCTGAACGAATTTCGTATTGTTATCCTTGAAAGCTATTTTTGCCGTAGTGTCGGGCGTTTTGCTGATACAGACAAGAATCTTCATTGGCGAGTTTTTGACGTTTTTGAAACTGGTTGTTTATGCAACCATTATACACAAATATAAGAGCCAGCTTTTAAGGGCAGAAACTTTTCAGCATATTTAATTGTGAATAATGGAAAGACTCGAAAAACTCAAAGAACTACTGAAAGAAAGCCCAGGTGATAGCTTTCTGAATCACGCGCTGGCGCTTGAATATTTGAAACTGGATCAGCGTGAATCTGCGAGAGCTGTTTTCGAGACTTTGTTAGCCAGGGATCCCGGTTATGTAGGTTCGTATTATCATCTCGCGAAATTGCTGGAGGCAGATGGTGAAACTCAGCTGGCTATCGGGTGGTATGAAAGGGGAATGCAAAAAGCGAGGGAGGCTGGAGACAGGCATTCCTTAAATGAGTTGCAGGCGGCTTATGAAGATCTTGTTGACTGATCGGTGAGTGTGGACTGCTACTCATATTTCTTTTTGTGAAAATGCCTGAGTCCGGTATGTTTTACCGGTTGAGGTTCCAGGGAGGAAGCCAGTGAGGCACCATTGCTCAACATCCCGGATTCTTCCTGGATTTTGTCTATTGATGTCGTTTCTCCGGGACCTTCAAACCTGTGTCCGCAGGCGGCGAGTATGATAAGAAGGCCGGCTATTACACTTAGCTTTTTCATTTCTTTAAATCTGGTGCAGTTTAACTGATCTCCGGTTCAACCAATATTATTGATGTTGTATGATTCTCCGGTGTTATTGAAATCGTTGACAGTTTGACGCATATGATCGTTGTATGTTACAGAATTTATTATTTTTCTTTAAAAAAGCCGGAGCTTTCCGGATAAATATTCAATTTATTCATGCCGGGGCAAGCGATATCAGACAGGTTTATTCGATTTGTAGAAGAGCAAAAATTATTTACGAAAGATGATTTCCTGATCCTGGCTGTAAGCGGAGGGGTTGATTCCATAGTGTTACTTGACCTTTGCAGAAAAGCGGGTTTTAGGTGTGTCGTGGCTCATGTCAACTTCAACCTGCGCAAAGAAGAAAGCAAGCGCGACGAAGAATTTGTAACCCGGTTTGCAGCCGGGGCAAATGTTGAGGTTCTTATAAAAGATGTGAATGCCACTGAATATGCTGCTCTTCATAATTTATCGATCCAGGTTGCCGCCCGGGTATTGCGGTATGAATGGTTTGAATCGCTGAGACAGGCCTATACAGCCAATAATAAATCTGGTGCGGTTAAAGGGGCTTACCTGGTAGTTACTGCTCATCATATGGATGATAGTGTTGAAACCATGCTCATGAATCTGTTCCGGGGTACGGGAATAACGGGTCTCCGTGGCATCTTGCCAAAACAGGAACACCTGGTCAGGCCCTTGTTGTGTTTTACAAAAAACGAGATAGTTGAATATGCCGGGGTTGAAGGATTGGCCTGGGTAGAAGACAGTTCAAATCAGCTGGATAAATACACCCGAAACTATTTCCGCAATCAGCTGATCCCAATGCTTCAGAAAATATATCCACAGGTCGAACAAAATCTTTACCATAATCTTCATCGCTTCCAGGATGCGGCTGTTCTTTACCGTGAGGCTGTTGACAAAAAAATCAGTAACCTTGTTGAGCTACGGGAAAAGGAATTACATATCCCTATTTTGAAGCTTGTCAGGATGCGTGCCCATGAGACCATTTTGTTTGAGATAATACAACAATACGGGTTCACATCGCATCAGCTGTCACAGGTTTTACAATTGCTGCATGCTGAAACGGGCAAGCAGGTTTTGTCTGACCGATATCGCGTCATCAGGAACCGCAACTGGCTGATCATAGCTCCTGCTGAACAGCAGCATTCATCCCTGGTGGTCATTGATGAGGGTGACAAGACTGTTAACTACGAGCGCGGAAATCTCAACCTGTCAAAACTGCCAGTAAACGAGATTCGTTTCAAAGGGGATAAGCCGTTTATTCCTTCCGGATCGAAGCCATCGGTTGCTTACCTGGACGCTAAGAAAATCGAATTTCCACTAATGCTCCGCCGCTGGAAAGCGGGTGATTATTTTTATCCTTTGGGCATGAAGAAAAAGAAAAAAGTAGCACGCTTCCTGATCGATTCCAGGGTTTCGAAAACGGATAAGGAATCGGTGTGGGTCGTTGAATCCGGCAAAAAGATCATCTGGGTGGTTGGTTACCGGGTTGACGACAGGTTTAAAATTATAGAAAGTACCAGGGATGTTATCATGATCTCTCATGGGCCATCTGAATAAGTTGCAGTTGTTTTTCCCGCTTAGAAAGTCCCGAAATACATGCGAACCTGTTCGATAAAGGCAGACAGTGGTTTATAATCACTAAACGCAAAGCAAGTGATGATCAAAAATGCTATACCGAAGAGGGCGCCCCAGATATGTGCAGAATGATTCACATTCCCGCCACCACGTTTGTCAAGTACAGAAGAGATCACCAGGAATAATAAACCAAAAGCAAAACCGGGGATCCGTACAGGGATAAACAATAAGCCCATCGGAACAAGCGGATTGAGCAGAATAAACGCAAAGATAACTGCAGATACGGCACCGGAGGCCCCAAGGCTTCTATAGGAACTGTTTGTTTTATGTTGTGAATAGGTGGGAAGCAAACAAAAAAACAGCGCAAGGATATACATCAATAAATACATTACCCTGCCCAGGTCTCCGAAAAGCCGCATGAAATCAACTTCAACATATTTTCCGAAAATATACAGACCATACATGTTGAAAGCAAGGTGGATATAATCGGCATGCAGGAACCCACTGGTGAAAAAACGATACCACTGTTTCTGATAAGTTACGGCAGGGGGATCAAAGATCAGGTCGTTCATTATCTTGTCATTGTTCAGGGCGGATATCGAGATGAGTACGGTGATGATGATAATGATCAGGGTAATGCTCATGAAAAAAACGATTGGTTCAGCTTCAAATCTAATGATTATGAGTGATGATATTTTTCATTTCTCAAAATTGAGCAAGCCCGATATATTTGTTCGGAAAGTATCAGCCTCACTAACTGGTGCGGAAAAACGAGTTTGGAAAGGGACCATAGAAAATTTGCTCTTTTCAGCACAGCATCGTCAGTACCAAATGCGCCGCCAATCAGGAAAACCAGGTTACGCACACTTTCATTTCCTCTTTTTTGAATGAATTGTGCCAGCCCGGGTGAATCAAGCATTTGTCCCCTTTCGTCAAGTACAACGAGGAAGTCGTCTTTTTGCAACATGGCGAGCACCAATTCGCCTTCCCTGGTTCTGAGATCAGTTTCACTTAAAGAAGCGGCGTTTTTTGGAGCGGGTATAAGTGTCCAGCTGGCAGGATAGTATTTGTTGATTCGTTTCGTAAAGTCTTCGATACCATCTTTTACATAAGGGTCATGTGCTTTTCCAACTGACCAACATTGAATTTTCATCCATATAAAAGTAAAGCATTGGACTGCAAACAACAAAAGCAGGGATTGATAGCGCAAGCTGTGAGCTGGAGTAACAACTTCAACGTTACAAAAAGTAAAGCATTGCTGCAGTAAGGTACAGTGATGTACGGTGTACTGAAGCAATGCCTTCGATTGTTTAAACCCTATAGGTTTTTAAACCGGAACTTAAATCAACTTGATATAGCCCAAGTTCCAGAACTGCTAAATTGATTCATTTTGTTTCTCCTTGTCTACGTGATTGTATTCATCCTGGTTTTTATATTTCTTATCATCAGAACTGGGTTCAGGATAAGTATCAGAATTACCACTGTCCTCACCACTTGCTCTGTCCTTATCACTTCTTATGGATGAATCTTTTCCCTGTCCTTCGCGAACGGGAAATTTATTTTTGTCATCGTTTATGTTGGGTTCTAATGATTGGTTCATGTTAATGCTTTGAACAACAGACTAAAAAATTATGCCATCCTGCTTCTTATGGATAATTGCGGGTTCTGCATCTGGTAGAAAAGATTGTTATGAAAAAAACATTAGTATTGATCATCCTGGGAATTGGCATAAGCGGCGCTGCCATCGCCCAGGAAAAAAAAGCTGGTGATAAAGCGCAACCGCTAAAACCTGCTCCGGCGGCTCCCGCCAAAACCAGTAAAAACAAACCCCTGCCGCCACCACCGCCACCGGTTCCGGTAGAAACAGGCGAAAATGAACCATCACCGCCGCCACCACCACCACCGCCGGCCAGGCCAGGCGAAAATGAACCACCACCTGCCAGACCAGGCGAAAATGAACCACCGCCACCACCACCGGCCAGACCGGTGGAAAGTGAGCCACCACTGCCACCACCGCCTCCGCCGGTTCCTGCCAGGAGCGATGATGACGCGGTGATCATCCGGCAACAGGCGCCAACAAAAGCCATTCTTCCCGCTAAACCATCAGCCCCTGTCAAAGCTGTTGCGCCTGTAGAGCCAGTCAAACCTGCACAACCGCGCGCAGCCATGAAACCTGCGATACATTTTGATTAGAACTGAAGGGCGGAACAACTCATTTCTGTCAGCACAAGCTCATTTCTTAGCATAAGCTAACTGACCTTAGCACAAGCTCGTTACTTAGCACAAGCTAACTGAACTTAGCACAAGCTCGTTTCTTAGCACAAGCTAACTGACCTTAGCACAAGCTCGTTTCTTAGCACAAGCTAATTAACTTTGTGCAGGCTAAGTTCCAACAACACAGTAATTTGAATGCCCCATAACCTGGGGCATTTTTTTATTGTTGTCTTTGCGCATTTTAAATTCTATTTATTTACGCACCGCCGACTACTTCTTCGGGTAGTGATGGAGATCTTCTTGCAAACTGGAGATCATTTTCTTTCCGCATTGGCAATAATTAATGCCGCCAGTTTATCCAGTAAGGCTTCCGGCAGATCATGACCCATGCCCTCAATACTTTCAAACCGGGCACCGGGTACAGATGCTGCCACGTCTCTTCCGGCATCAATGATCACCAGCGGGTCTTCGGTGCCATGAATGACGAGCGTAGGTATTTTGATAGACTGAAGATCAGCAGTTCTTCCGGCGTAAAAGCCGGCCACTGAAGCTGCACCCTGGCGGACCAAACCATCGGGATGGTAGGATCTCCTGATATTTGATCTGATCAGTGCAAGCGCTTTTGTTTCATTTACGGGGTAAGTGTTTCCTGCCAACACCTTCATGCTTTGTAATTCCCGCTGTATGTAGTTCGCGGTGTCATCCGCGGGACCAGGGGCAGGAATAGTACTTAACAGATCAACCCTTGCCACCAGGGGAAAAGTAGGTTTGCCTCCTCCCGCCATTATGCTTGTCAATGACAATGCATGCCCCGGATAATAATAAGCAACCCGCTGTGCAATCATCCCACCCATAGAGGCACCAACAATATGCGCTTTTTTTATACCAAGCACGTCAAGGAGCACAACGGCATCCTTTGCCATGTCGTCCAGCGAATAGGCAAGGGGTGGCTTTTCTCCGATCTCAAGCGCCTTTGTGATGGCGTTCCAGTCTGGCAGGCCGGCATCATCAAATTTTGTTGATAAGCCGATATCCCTGTTGTCAAATACGATCACCCGGTAGCCTTTGCTTACGAGTTTTTCACAGAAGGTTTTCGGCCACATTGTCAATTGCGCATTTGTTCCCGAAATCAACAAAAACGCCTCTTTGTTCCTGCTGCCATAACTATGATAAGCAATGTTGATTCCGTTTACCTGGGCGACACCCGGCTGACTTGATCCTTTACTTAGTGCCAGAATTATGAACACCACCGTAAGGCAGGTTTTGCTAACTATTACGTGCAGGTTCATCGTTGATTGATTAATAGGCGCTCAAATTACGAATTTGATGGCAACGTTCCGGTTACCCCCATGACAGTGCATCACGGGCGAATAGAAATTTATTCATAGATTGCCCCGACGATTGATACATATTGGAAAAACAGCAACTACATGCAGGTACTTTTTGGGATCATTTATCATTTCATCGGCGGTTTTGCATCAGGAAGTTTTTATATACCATTTAAAAAAGTACGGGGCTGGTCCTGGGAGAGTTATTGGATAGTTGGGGGGATTTTTTCATGGTTGATTGTGCCGCCGCTGGCAGCGTTTTTAACTATTCCGGGTTTTACAGAGATTATCAGGCAAACCGACAACAATGTCATCGGTACAACCTATCTGTTCGGCTTACTATGGGGCATCGGGGGATTGACCTATGGCCTGGGTGTCCGGTACCTGGGTGTATCTCTTGGTTCGAGTATCATACTTGGGCTTTGTATGGTTTTCGGAGCTTTGATTCCTTCCATGTATTATAATTTTTTCCCTGCAGAAGGGAAGGATACGTTCAGTATGCTCGTTAATTCTGGTTGGGGGCAAACAGTGTTAGCAGGCCTTGCGATCTGTATACTTGGAATTATCATCTGCGGTAAAGCAGGTGTTATGAAAGAGCAGCAGCTAAGCAAAGTTGCGCCTGCAAGAGATCCTCATGGAGAGGTGATCAAAACAGAATATAAATTCGGGCTCGGCATGACGGTATCCATAATTTCCGGGATACTCAGTGCATGTTTTAATTTTGGAATTGAATCGGGCAAATCCATGGCCAACACTGCTAATGAAGTCTGGAAGACAGCTAATCCCGGCGACGGAGAATTTCTTTTCCAGAACAATGTGGTTTATGTTGTCATTCTCTGGGGAGGTCTCACCGTAAACTTTATCTGGTGCATGATTTTAAATGCCAGGAACAAAACTTTTCACGACTACACCAATAAAAATGTTCCGCTTACCCGCAATTATTTTTTCTCTGCCCTTGCCGGTATCACCTGGTTCCTGCAGTTCTTTTTTTATGGGATGGGGGAAAGTAAGCTAGGCAATGGCGCAAGCTCCTGGATCCTACACATGGCCTTTATCATCCTGATCGCGAATCTATGGGGACTTATTCTGAAGGAATGGAAAGGGGTGAACCGCAAAACAACTTATACCATAATTGCCGGTATCATCACAATCATTATTTCTGTGTTAGTAGTGGGATATGGAAATTCTATGAAATAACAGGTAACCAATTTTTAGATAATTAAATATTTGATTATGTCTCTTACAGCATCAAAGTTCAGGCATGTAAGTTATTTGTGGGATGAGCAGAAAGCCGCTGCGTTTGATGGCGACGAGGTTGGACTGCTGATATATCGCTCTAACTTGCTTGGTGCCGATCTCCGGTTGACCAATTACGGTGGTGGAAATACTTCTTACAAGGGGCCGGCAAAAAACCGGCTGACTGGTGAAACCACCGACGTGATGTGGGTTAAGGGTTCGGGTGGGGATCTTGGGACACTTAAAAAGAATGGCCTTGCCGCTTTATATATGGACCGCCTGCTCAGCCTGAAGAATATATACCGGGGCAAACAACACGAAGATGAAATGGTCGAGTTATTCAATCATTGCATCTATGACCTGGACTCGCGTGCCCCTTCTATTGATACGGCACTGCATGGCTTTTTACCTTTCAGCCATATAGACCACCTGCACCCTGATGCGGCTATAGCGATAGCGGCGGCGAAAGATGGAAGGCAGATCACACAGGAGTTATTTAATGGAACGATTGGCTGGGTTGAATGGCAAAGACCAGGCTTCGACCTTGGATTAAAACTCCGGCAATGTCTTGATGAAAATCCCGGTATCCGGGGCATTATGCTCGGTTCCCATGGTTTGTTCACCTGGGGAGATACTGCCTATGAGAGTTATATTAACACACTCGAAGTGATCGAAAGATGCGCAGAATATATAGAGCAGAAAACCGCCGAAAAAGGTGAGGTTTTCGGAGGAAGCAAACTCGAGTCACTTCCAAAAGAAGAGCGGTATAAAAAAGCAACACAGCTCGCACCCGTTCTGCGCGGTCTTGCCTCTTCGAAGTCCAGGATGATCGGGCATTTTACCGATGATGAAAAAGTGATGGAATTCATCAACTCAAATGATCTTGCCAGGCTCGCGCCAATGGGAACAAGTTGCCCCGATCATTTTCTCCGCACCAAGATCAGCCCTTTGGTTTTGGACATGCAACCCGGTGAAGATCTTTCAAATACGGACACATTTCTTAAAAAACTCACGTCACAGTTTGAAGAATACCGGGCGCAGTACGAAGACTATTATAATACATGTAAACATCCTGATAGTCCCGCTATTCGTGACGCTAACCCTGTGGTGATCTTATATCCCGGGGTGGGGATGTTCACCTTTGCAAAAGACAAACAGACTGCACGTGTTGCAGCAGAGTTCTATGCGAATGCAATCAATGTGATGCGCGGTGCGGAAGCCATTTCAACTTATACTTCACTTCCCAGGCAGGAAGCCTTTGATATTGAATACTGGCTGCTGGAAGAAGCAAAGTTACAAAGGATGCCAAAGCCGAAACCTTTGACCGGGCGCATTGCGCTTGTGACGGGCAGTGCCGGCGGAATCGGTAAAGCAATAGCCAGGAAATTTGCAGATGAAGGCGCCTGTGTAATTATCAATGATAATGACGGGGACAGGCTGGAAAAAGCAAAGCAGGATTTCTCTACAAAATATTCAAAAGATGTTTTCGCGTCCAGCCTGCTTGACGTTACTGATAAGTCAACGATAAACCGGGCCTTCGATGTGGCGGCCCTGAATTTTGGCGGGGTTGACATAGTGGTAAACTGTGCCGGTCTAAGCATTTCAAAACCGTTGGGTGAACACTCTGAATCCGATTGGGACCTGCTATACGATGTATTGGTTAAGGGCCAGTTCCTGGTAACACAGGCTGGCGTATCGATTATGAAAAAACAAAAACTTGGCGGTGATGTATTAAACATCGTCAGTAAAAATGCCCTCGTTTCCGGTCCTAATAATGCCGGCTACGGCTCGGCTAAAGCTGCGCAGCTGCACCTGAGCAGGCTCAATGCTGCTGAACTGGGTAGTGATCGCATAAGGGTAAACGTTGTAAACCCCGATGCGGTAATTTCGGACAGTAAGATCTGGGAAGGTGCATGGGCAGAAGGACGCGCTAAAGCTTATGGCGTGCCGATCGAAAAGCTGCCTGAATATTACGCGGGCAGAACTTTACTCAACGAGATCATTCTTCCTGAAGACATCGCGAACGCCTGCTTTGTATTCGTTGGGGGCCTGTTGAATAAATCGACCGGTAATGTGCTCAATGTTGATGGTGGGGTGGCAATGGCATTTGTAAGATAGGCAGGGGAGTGATGAGTTATGGGTGATGAGTGATGAGTTATGGGTGATAGTTTCGTTGAGTGTTAAGACTGACGGGTTCGTTTTTTCAAATTAAATTCAGTTTATGCAACTAGATAAGCAATTTGTTGAGGACCATAACCAGCAATGGTATAAAAGCCATCAACGCAAATACGAGTCCCTTGTCAGCGATCTGCCAAATGCAAGGGCCATACTCCAGAAGTTAATCGACTTCCAGGTAGCAATACCCAGTTGGGCACTTGGTACGGGTGGCACAAGGTTCGGTCGGTTTTCGGGGGGCGGAGAGCCCCGCAACCTTCATGAAAAAATGGAAGATATCGGGCTCCTGCATGCGCTTAACAAAAGCAGCGGAGCCATTTCGCTCCATATTCCATGGGACATCCCTGAAAATATCCCGGCTGTACGGGCGCTGGCTGCACAACTCGGTTTGCAGTTTGATGCCATGAACTCAAATACGTTCCAGGATCAGAAAGACCAGGAACACAGCTATAAGTTTGGATCCTTGCAACACGTAGACAGGAAAGTCCGTGCACAGGCGGTTCAACATAATATTGAAGTGATTCAACATGGGGTTGACCTGGGATCAAAATCATTGACTGTCTGGCTGAGTGATGGCTCCTGTTTTCCCGGACAGTTGAATTTCAGACAAGCATTTCAAAACACGCTGGAAGGACTCAGGGAGATCTATGCAGCCTTGCCGGCTGACTGGAAAATGTTTGTCGAGTATAAAGCCTTCGAACCTAATTTTTATTCTACAACGGTTGGAGACTGGGGCCAGTCGCTGTTGTACGCCAACAAACTGGGTCCGAAAGCCTATACGCTGGTTGACCTGGGACACCATCTGCCAAATGCAAATATTGAACAGATCGTTGCTTTATTACTCATGGAGGACAAATTAGGCGGCTTCCATTTTAATGATTCAAAATACGGCGACGACGACCTCACGGTCGGAAGCATTAAGCCCTACCAGTTGTTCCTGATTTTTAATGAGCTGGTCGATGGTATGGACGCCCAGGGAATGAATCATAATACTGACCTTGGATGGATGATAGATGCTTCTCACAACGTTAAAGATCCGCTTGAAGATCTGTTGCAATCTGTTGAAGCGATCATGTTATCCTATGCCCAGGCACTTTCGGTTGACCGGGAAAAATTAAGAGAGGCACAACAAAACAATGATGTGGTTCTGGCGCAGGAAATATTGCAGGATGCTTTCCGGACCGATCTTCGTCCACTGGTTGCACAGGCAAGACTGGACTCAGGCGGTGCACTTGAGCCTGTACGGGCGTTCCGTGCCGGCAGGATCCGCGAAAACCTGATCCGTGAGCGGGGACTTAAAACGGTGGCTACGGGGCTATAGATAAAAAACGATTGCTTATGAGTGCCGGCAGAGTAATTGCCATATTTGACGTTGGTAAAACCAACAAAAAACTTTTGCTGTTCAACCAACACTATGAACTGGTCAGGGAATCCAGCGTGCAGCTGCCGGAGACAACCGATGAAGACGGTTTCAACTGTGAGGATGTACATGCACTCACCAACTGGGTCATCACCAATTTCGAGGAGCTCTCAATGTCCGCCACCTATAAAATAGCGGCCCTCAATTTCTCATCCTACGGAGCGAGTTTTGTGCATCTGGATAAATCTGGTGAACCATGTTCACCCCTGTATAATTACCTGAAGCCATATCCTGAAAAATTACTTGCAGCATTCTATGAGCGCTATGGTGGTGAAGAGGAATTTTCTATGATAACGGCCTCGCCGGTGCTTGGGAGTCTGAATTCCGGAATGCAGCTTTATCGTTTGAAGCATGAACAGCCGGCCCTCTTTAATAAGATCAGGTCCTCATTACATCTTCCGCAATACCTTAATTATATACTCTCCGGAAAGATCAGTACAGACATTACAAGCGTCGGTTGCCACACAAATTTGTGGAACTTTCGTTCAAACGCTTATCATGAATGGGTTCAGTCGGAACAGATCGGATCCAGGTTTGCTCCGGTGGTTTTAGGAGATGCGCTTGTAAATGATCCGGCTACATCACGACAACCACCAATCGGAGTTGGATTGCATGACAGCTCAGCTGCCTTAATACCTTATTTGCTACACTTCAAAGATCCATTTATATTAATTTCGACGGGTACCTGGTGCATCAGCATGAATCCGTTCAATAAGGATCCGCTTACCAGGGCCGAACTCAGGAATGATTGTTTATGTTACCTGACCTTTAAAGGCGAACCTGTGAAATCTTCCAGGTTATTTGCAGGCAATGAACACGAAAAACAAATTAAAAAGCTGGGTGATTTTTTTCTTAAGGATGATGCTGCTCATTCGCGAATCCGGTTCAACAAAGAAATCTATGAAGCCCTTTTGTTGAAATATCCGGGAGACCCTGCGGTTCAATCAAAGAGTAGTCCTGGTGATGATCTCAGTGATCATACAAATCCAGTCGGCGGTGCTTCTGCATTCAGCAGCCGTGAACTATCGGAGTTTAAGGACTACGAAACCGCATATCACCAGTTAATGCGTGATATCATGGTTCAACAGGTGGCGTCAACCAGGCTCGTCATGAATGATCCGAATCTGAAACAAATCTTTGTTGATGGAGGATTCAGCAAAAATGATCTTTATATGAATCTCCTGAGTCTGGATTTTCCGAACGTTTCTGTTGCCGCGGCCACGGTTCCGCAATCTACCGGCCTGGGTGCCGCGCTGGCTATTCATCAATACTGGAACCCCGAACCGTTGCCTGATAATATCATCCAACTAAAAACATTTCACTAAATCTAACTTCATACCATAAATGGAAACTAACTCAACCAGCCAGCTAAAACCTGGATGGATAATATCAAAGCAAATCAATAGATTCCTATCATCGACTACTCAATAATTCGCTACCATGAGAAAATTTCTTCTGCTTTTAAGTCTCGCTTTCCTGGTTACCTCCAACGGCAATGCGCAAACGACCGTTTATGACATACTCATTGAGAATCTTAAAAACCCGGTTGGTATTGACATAGCCAAACCGGCCTTCAGCTGGAAAATACAGGGCAACGAACGAAACCTCATGCAGACTGCTTACGAGGTTCGTGTTGGCAGTGATCCTTCTGGTTTACGAAACGGAAAAAACATCACCTGGAAGAGTGGCAAGGTGACTTCGGGTCAATCCTTACATAATATGTACGGAGGCGCTCCACTGGAGTCTGCCAGGAAATACTACTGGCAGGTGAGGGTCTGGGATAATAAGGGTAAAACTTCGCCCTGGAGTGAAGTCGGGTCATGGCAAATGGGTTTGTTAAATGAAGCCGACTGGGAAGCCAAATGGATCAGTATCGGTTTTATCGAAGATTCGGTTAACCGGCCCGGGCAGTTGTTCAGGAAAGAATTTACGGCTGCAAAAAAAATAAGATCAGCTACTGCTTTTATAACGTCTCACGGGATCTATGAAGCGTTCATCAATGGCAAACGTGTAGGTGATTATTATCTTACGCCGGGTTGGACGAGTTATAACAAAAGGCTTCAATACCAGGTTTATGATGTTACGGCATTGCTGAACACCGGTAAAAACGCAATGGGGGCCGGGCTGGCCAGTGGCTGGTATCGCACACCGCTCGCCTGGGAAGCAAACCAGAACCTCTATGGGAAGGAACTTGCCCTGCTTGCTCAGATCCGCATTGTTTATAATGATGGAACGGTCGAAACTATAAGCACCGATAACAGCTGGAAGTGCTCTACCGGTCCCGTAAAATCATCGGAGCTCTATGATGGCGAAGTGTATGATGCCAACTTCGAAAAAAATGGCTGGGCCAATGCCGGATTTACTGATCAGGACTGGTTACCCGTCAAACTTGTTAACGCTGCAAAAAACACTCTTCTTGCAACCTATAATGAACCGGTAAAAAAACACGAGCGTTTTAAAGCACTCAAGTTAATAACAACACCAAAGGGAGAAAAAGTTATCGATTTCGGGCAGAACCTGGTTGGTCTTGTTGAGGTAACCGCCACTGGTAATAAGGGAGACAGTCTGAAAATTTACCACGCAGAAGTGTTGGATAAAGCCGGGAATTTTTATACCGATAATCTCCGTGGAGCAAAACAGTTAAATACTTACATAGTTAAAGGCGGAGAGCCACAGACTTTTGAACCACACTTCACCTTCCAGGGTTTTCGGTTTATAAAGCTGGAAGGTTTCAAAGGCGATATTAACCTTGAGAACTTTACTGCCGTTGCCATGTATTCTGATATGAAACCAACCGGGAATTTTAAAACCTCCAACACCCTTATCAACCAGCTTCAGCATAACATACAATGGGGGCAAAAAGGCAATTTCCTTGATGTACCCACCGATTGCCCGCAACGGGATGAAAGGCTCGGCTGGACGGGCGATGCGCAGGCATTTGCGCGTACGGCTACCTATAACATGCACGTTTATAATTTCTTCAACAAATGGCTGAAGGACCTTGCGGCAGATCAGACTGATAAGGGAAGTGTTCCTTTTGTTATACCGCACGTACTTGCAAAGGGAGCTGATGGTTCAACCGGTTGGGCCGATGCTGCAACCATTATTCCATGGACAATGTACCAGGCCTATGGTGATAAACGAGTGCTTGAACAACAATATCCAAGCATGAAAGCCTGGGTTGGGTTTATGGAATTAAACTCAACAGAAAATCTTTGGAATAAGGGCTTCCATTTTGGTGACTGGCTTTTCTACAGGCCTGATGATGATAACAGTGGGATGGGTGCGATCACTGACAAGTACATGATTGCACAATGTTTCTATGCAAACTCCGTACAGATCATGATCAACACCGCGAAGGTGCTTAACAAGCCAGAGGACGTCAAAAAATATGAACAGCTGCTCAATGATGTGAAGGCAGCTTATCTTAAAGAATATCTTACCCCTGGTGGACGTCTTGTTTCGGGTACCCAAACCGCCTATGTACTCGCATTGAATTTTGATATGTTACCGGAAAATCAACGGCAACAGGCTGCAAAAAGACTGGCAGACAATATCAAGGTATATAACAACCATCTTACCACCGGGTTTTTAGGTACTCCTTATTTATGTCATGTATTGTCAAGGTTTGGATACACTGATGTTGCTTTTAAATTGTTGATGCAGGAAACTTATCCTTCATGGCTTTACCCGGTTAAGCAGGGAGCCACAACGATCTGGGAGAGATGGGATGGTCAGAAGCCCGATGGAAGTTTTCAAACCCCGGGCATGAATTCATTCAATCACTATGCCTATGGTGCTATCGGAGACTGGATGTATCGGGTGATTGCCGGTGTTGATACCTATGATTCCATGCCCGGTTATAAACATATTTCTATAAAGCCGCATATAGGTGGTGGACTTACCGAAGTGGCCGCCGATTATGAAACCAATTATGGAAAGCTGAGATCTGAATGGAAAATCAATGATGGGAAGTTTAATTTAAATGTGGAGATACCTCCGAATACGAAGGCAACGGTTTATATCCCGGCCAATTCAGCCGAAACAGTTTCTGAATCAGGCAAAGCATTGTCCGCTGTCGGCGAATTAAAGATCAGCGGCAAGGAGGGAGAGTATGTTGTGGTAGAACTTGGGTCAGGCGTTTACAATTTCACCGTGAGGTGAACGGGCACAATGGTCGTTATCCGATGGCACAATTTCGGTAAGTAGTTAATGCAATGAAAACAATAAAAGCAACCGTGGCATTTAAACAGGAAGCCGTTCTTGGTGAAGGACCGGTCTGGGATCATATTACCCGTCAATTATACTGGGTGGATATCAAATCAAAGAAAGTGTTTGTGTTTGATCCGGCCACACGCCAACACAAATCATGGTTGCTTGATCAAATGGTGGGCTGTATAGCAGTTACTTCGGATAATGAGATTGTTTGCGCCTTGCAGGACAAGCTGGTCAGACTAAATACATCTACCGGTGACCAGCCTAAGCTTGCAGAGATTGAGGCCGGGCTTCCGGACAACCGCTGCAATGATGGAAAGGCAGATGCGGCGGGGAGACTCTGGGTTGGAACCTTACATATGCCAGGGGAAAAGGGTAAGGCGGCATTATACCGGGTAGATAAAGATTGCAGCGTGACCAAAATGGTTCCCGGTCTCGGCATGTCTAACGGTCTTGCCTGGACGCCAGATAACAAAACTATGTATCTGATAGATACAGAAGTGAAACATGTGCTGAGTTTCGAATTTTCGATACCCGGTGGAGCGCTCGCGAATAGACAGGTTGCTCTCGATCTGAAAGACGAGGAAGGCAGCCCGGATGGGATGTGTATTGATGCCAACGGCAATTTATGGATTGCTTTTTACGGAGGCAGTAGGGTTGCCTGCTATAACCCTGAAACCGGTGAACAGTTGGCGGAGATTTCCGTACCGGCTGTAAATGTTACCTGTTGCACCTTTGGTGGCAGGGACCTGGACACATTGTTTATTACTACTGCAAGGGACGGTTTAGATGAAGACGCGCTCAAGTCCTATCCCGATACAGGAAGCCTGTTTATGGCAAACCCAGGCGTAAAGGGTCTGCCGGCAAACCGGTTTATAACGGCTGAGCGTGTTTAGGCGTGCAAGTGCATCTTTGGTTGTTTAAGGGATAGTGCCCCCTTAGTAACAGATCATTGATAGTTCGGGGGGACTTGTTGTCCTTACTAAATGACATCCCGGGTTACCTGTCATTCTCCATAATGGCCACAGTATTCGTTAGTGTGCCTATGCCCATAATGGTAATGTTGACTTCATCACCAACCTCCAGGGTAAAATGGTCGGGGGGTACCACTCCTGTTCCCGTCATCAGCATCACGCCATTAGTAAACCTGAATTCCCGGAATAAATAATCGACCAGCTCGGTATGTTGTCTCTTCATCCGGTCAAGTGCGATCTGACCATTGAAAACAGATTGCTGGTTGCGCTGAATATCAAGTTCTATGATAGTAGAGGGTGATATCGGTTCATCCGGAACATAAATACATGGTCCGAGCGCTGCACATCTCTCATACATTTTTGCCTGTGGAAGATACAATGGGTTTTCGCCTTCAATGCTACGGCTGCTCATATCGTTGCCGACGGTATAGCCATTTATTCTTCCCCTGGAATTGATAAGTAAAGTCAGTTCCGGTTCCGGAACATTCCATGTTGAATCTTTGCGGATATTGACCGGTTCATTGTGAGCGGAGATCCGGTGTGGTAATGATTTGAAAAACAATTCGGGTCTTGCTGCATCATAAACCTGCGAATAACAATCTGCAGCACCACTGGCTTTAGACTCTTCCATCCGGGCATCACGGCTCCTGAGATAGGTAACACCTGCCGCCCACAATTCCTGGCTCCCGACAGGTGCCTGCAGATGGCGTACAATAGCGGTTTTCAGGACTTCAGGATCAACCGGTTCACTTTTCATAGTGATGCCAACTAAATAATTATAGAGATTATCACTATTGACTATTGCATCCCAGTCCTGATCTATTTTATAAGCGTTATTGTCATGAACGATAAAGTTCCCTTTGGAGGTTTTGTATAAATGCATGATGCTGATAATTGAAGTGCTTAAACTTATTAATGTTTTGGTTAAAACTAAGGATTCGTTTTTGTTATGCCATCTTTTACTTTGCTGAGCGAAATGCCCAGTACTGTAAGGGCCAGTGATTCGAGTTTCCCGAAATCTCCTTCAAAATGAAAAGTGCTCTGCTTATAGACCTGCGATTCTCCGGGCTTAAGCGGCATGGCCGGGGAAGAAGATTCGATCTCATAAAATGGCCCCATCTGTGTGCCGTCTGCGAGTGGGCCATCATTATAGGCGTTGACCGCATCGCCGGCATATGGATTTTGTTGAAGTTCCCATTTGGAATTAACATATGAAGCATTTCTGTCCACAGTAAATTTAGTAATGGTAAGAATATTATTCCTGAAGTCGAAGCTCCCGGCCACCGGCTTTGCGATTGACGGGGGAATGCCAACTTTGGATCTGTATTTTCCGTCACAATTCAAAACCAGGAAACTATCGGTAATGGTCAGCCGATCCCGCGGAATCGCTCCGAAATAATCTTTGGTGATAAACTTTTCTGCACGTTCAACAGGATCAAAGGGGATCAGGACCTTTGTTTGATCAGAAGGCGTAAGCATGGCCAGGAGCCAGATAGATAATAATCCGCTTTCTTTTTTCCAGGCAGCGTTGCCGGTGTTTTTGATTGAGTTCTCTGAAGAATAAGCTACGGAGGATATGGTTGGATCAATTTCGATATTCAACTCCCGTGCGATTTCCGCCGGTGATAACAGGCTGACCTTGCGGTTGATTTCCAGGTTGAAAACAGTTCCTGAGTAGTTGGTCAGCACTGAACTTTTTCTGAAAGTGGCTGATTGTGCATCAGCACTGACAACGTCAAATGTGACTGTATCTATTATGGCTGGTACCTGCCATTTATCAAAGGCAAATGAATCCTTTCCTTTAAAATAAACAGAATACTGGCCGCCCTCAGGCCCCAGCCAGAAGCGTTCCTCTCCACCAACAGGATTGAATTGTTTTTTCTTTTCGGATGAAGCAATCAGGTCGTAGTTCAGCCAGCCATAACTGGTCCCGCCGGCCCCTTTCGCCGATGAGGTCATAACCCTGCCCTGGTAGTCAGCAGAAAGTAGAACCATGGCCCTGCCATCAGCATCTTTTAATTCATGTGTCTTCGCAGTATTTTTTTTGAGGAAATCTGCATCATAGGCATAACTTCCTTTTGTTGGCATATTGTCTGAAGAATCTGATTTGGTTATCTCCGGCTTTGATTGGTCAGCATCATTACAGGCAATTGACAATAAGAGCACGGGCAGCAAAAAAAAATTTGCATTCATATGGAGCAACTTTAATATAAGGGCTGCCCTGTCAATAAGCTTTATCCTTACTACAAGTCAGCCCGATGAGTTATGGATGTCATAACCCGCAAGTCATGGTCTATAATTTTACAGAGAGATGCCTCTTTTCCATGGTATGAAATCATCATGCCCGGCGGCTACCGCTTTCACAGGGATCTCGCCACTTGCCACATCTATAACGTACTGCAATATACGAGAACCTGCCTCTTCAATGGTTTCCTTTCCTGCAATGATATCACCGGTATCTATGTCGATAATATCATTCATTTTATTATACAATGCGGTGTTGGTTGATAATTTGAGAACCGGTGCTATGGGATTGCCGGTCGGAGTGCCAAGACCGGTTGTGAATAATACAACATTAGCGCCCGAACCAACTTCGGCGGTGGTAGATTCAATATCTCCCCCAGGTGTACATAATAAGTTCAATCCGGGTTTAGTTACTTTTTCCGGATAGTCGAGTACATCAACAACCGGCGAGCTGCCACCTTTTTTTGCCGCACCGGCACTTTTTATTGCATCGGTGATCAGGCCATCTTTAATATTACCCGGGGAAGGATTTGCATAGAAACCGCTGCCCAATGCCGTGGCTTTGGCATTATACGTATTCATTAGGTCCATAAAACGCTCCGCAATCTTGGGTGTCAGACACCTGTCGCTCATTTCCTGTTCAACACCGCATAACTCTGGAAATTCGGAAAGTATAACAGAACCTCCAAGGGCTACCAGCAGGTCCGAGGTATAGCCAATTGCGGGGTTTGCCGATATACCTGAAAATCCATCCGAGCCTCCGCATTCGAGCCCAATACATAATTTATTGAGAGGAGCCGGTTTCCGCACCGATTTGTTTGCGATCACCAGGCCTTCAAAAGTCTGGCTGATGGCCTGTTGCAGCATCTTCTTTTCGTTGCCGATCTGTTGTTGTTCCAGTATATACATCGGCTTTGAAAACGATGGATCGCGTTTGGCAATCTCTTCCTGGAGAATGCTGATCTGTGCGTTCTGGCAACCAAGACTCAAGACTGTTGCGCCTGCAACATTCGAGTGAGTGATATAACCTGCCAGCAGTCCGCAAAGCGCCCGCGCGTCCTGCCTGGTTCCACCGCAACCCAACGTATGATTAAGAAATTTTATGCCATCAACATTCGGGAAGATCTTTTGCTGCCTTGGAGCTTCTTCCTCAAATAGGGTCTCCGTCTGCAGGTCAGCAGCAAAAGCATAATTCTGCCCGTTACCATGCCGTTCTATAAGCTTTTCCACATAAGCTTCGTAAGGTGATTTTGCAGGCGCATATCCAAGTGCTTTTGAAAAAGCTTCCTGCATAACATCCACGTTTTTGTTCTCACAGAAAACAAGTGGTATCACTAACCAGTAGTTAGCAGTACCAACTGATCCGTCGGCCCGGTGATGACCCATAAAAGTTTTCTTGCGCCATTCATCAACATTGGGCACCTTCCATGATATACGGCGTTCCTTCAACCTGTATGAATCTGAGGCATGGGTAATATTTTTCGTTGTGATCAGGCTGCCGGGAGGAATATCAACGACAGCCTTACCTACCAGCACTCCGAACATAATTATCTCATCGCCCGGTGCAAAATGTTTCAGAGAGAATTTATGTTTGCCGGGGACAGTGTCCATCAATGTAATCTCATGGTCACCACATTTCACAACCGTCCCTTGCTGAAGATCGGTTAGTGCAACTTCAAGATTATCGTCGGGATGAATTTTTAAAGTTTTTCTTTGCATCGAAGTGTAGAAGATTTAATATTGAGTTTTGCATCTGAAATAAATCTTGTTCTGAAGAAACCTTCAGAGCCGGTTTATTTATAACTGTAAATTTAATGTATTATAGGGAATAGAGATCCTCTTACCAAATCGCCCTGCGAAATAATATAATGTTACGAAATCCGATTATCATTCAGAAGATTAAAGATTGCACAATGTTCAGATCAAAATTGCTTGCCTGTTTTTTAATTATTGTGGCGTTTACTGCCAAAGCCCAGCCGGGAGAACAACTCGTGAAAGTAGTCATTGCCCCGGATCGCGATAACTGGACCTACAAGGTTGGCGAAAAAGTTACCTTCAATGTTTCCGTGCTGCAGTTCGGTAACCCGGTTAAAAATGCCCGGATAGTTTATGAGTATGGCCCGGAAAAGCTGGATCCCATTAAAAAGGATTCGATGACCATTACAAATGGAACTTTTAAGATCGACGCCGGCACCATGAAGACTGCTGGATTTTTGCGTTGTATTGTCACAGCAAGGGTCGATGGAAAGGAATACCGGAGATGGGCGACAGCGGCCTTTGATCCACTTACTATCAAACCCACGGTAGCCAATCCAAGCGGGTTCAAAAGTTTCTGGGACAGTGCTAAAATTGCGCTCTCGAAAATCCCCCTGGATACAAGGATGACCCTTTTACCGGAGCGTTGCACGGAGAAAGTGAATGTATATCATGTAAGTGTTCAGAATTTCAACAATTCGCGCGTTTACGGAATTTTGTGTGTGCCCAGGAAAGAAGGCAGGTACCCGGCATTATTGTCGGTGCCCGGAGCTGGGATCAGGCCTTATAATGGCAACATCGCCATGGCCGAACGCGGAATGATTACACTGGAAATTGGTATTCATGGTGTGCCGGTAACAATGGATCCGATCGTCTACACTAACCTGGCTTCCGGTTCGCTGAATGGATATCAGAATTTCAACCTGGATGACCGTGACAAATATTATTATAAACGCGTTTATCTTGGCTGTGTAAGGGCCAATGATCTGCTGGTCAGTCTGCCCCAGTATGATGGCGAAAACCTGGCAGTAACCGGGGGCAGCCAGGGAGGTGCGTTGTCGCTTGTTACCGCAGGACTCGATGACAGGGTCAAACACCTGGCAGCATATTATCCCGCGCTCTGTGATGTTACCGGGTACCTGCATGGAAGGGCAGGAGGGTGGCCGCATTTGTTCGCTCCAAATAATATGGCCTTCAATAACAAAAAAGACAAGATTGAAACTGCTGCTTACTATGATGTGGTCAACTTCGCCCGCAATGTGAAAGTGCCGGGAATGTATACCTGGGGATTTAATGATGACGTTTGCCCCCCAACCTCGATGTATGCAGCCTATAACGTGATACCGGCAAAAAAAGAACTTTATCTCGCCCTGGAAACCGGCCATTGGACGTTTCCCGAACAAACATTAATGATGAACAACTGGCTCGCCGATCAGTTGAAGGTTAAATGATATAGCCGGTTAAAACAAAAAATCTGAATTGATGAAATATTTGCTGAGTCTCGTGTTTGCTGTTGCAGCCATCACAGTTTCCGGCCAGGGGAACTGGGAAAAATTATTTAATGGCAAGGACCTTTCCGGATGGAAACAATTAAATGGAAAGGCAACTTATGAAGTTAAGGATGGAACAATTGTTGGCACAACGGTGGCCAACACCCCTAATTCGTTCCTGGTTACAGAAAAGGACTATGGCGATTTTGTCCTCGAACTTGAGTGCAAAGTTGACACATCGATGAATTCAGGTATACAGGTAAGAAGTTTGAGTAAACCCGATTACCAGAATGGCCGTGTTCATGGTTACCAGATAGAAATAGATCCCTCACCCCGTGCATGGAGCGGTGGTATTTATGATGAAGCCAGGCGTGGATGGCTTTGTACCACCGATTATAATCTGCCGGCAAAAAAAGCTTTCAGGAACAATGCCTGGAACAAATACAGGGTGGAGTGCATCGGGTCGGTTATCCGGACCTGGGTGAATGGTATACCTGTCTCACATCTGATAGACGATCTTACTCCTTCAGGATTTATTGCATTGCAGGTTCACTCGATCAGATCGACTGATAGTCCCGGAAAACAGATCATGTGGCGGAACATACGGATCCAGACAAAAAATCCGAAGTCTTCCGCATGGGATAATATTAAGGTAGTAAATCTTATGCCCAATACCATTTCAGAACAGGAAAAGAAAAACGGCTATTCCCTGTTGTGGAACGGGAAAGACACACAGGGCTGGAGAGGAGCTAAGAAAACTTCATTTCCGGAAAAAGGCTGGAAGATCGAAGACGGCACCATCCGGGTTTTGGCATCCAATGGAGGTGAGTCAACCAATGGTGGGGATATCGTGACAACAGAAGAATACGCCAGTTTTGATTTCGAATTTGAATTTCGATTAACTGAAGGGGCAAACAGCGGTGTAAAATATTTTGTAACTGAATCAGAAAAAAACAGTGGGTCTGCCATTGGCCTCGAGTACCAGGTATTGGATGATGAAAAACACCCCGATGCAAAAATGGGTCAGGGTGGAAACAGGACAATGTCTTCTCTGTATGACCTTATCCCAAGGACCGAAATCCCGGCTTCGAAAAAGAAAATCGGCGAATGGAACCGCGGTAGAATAGTCGTATATCCGGACAACCGTGTTGAACACTGGCTGAACGGTTTTAAGGTAGTCAGTTACACCCGCGGCTCTGCAGAATATAAAGCCCTGGTTGCAAAAAGTAAGTACAGAAATTATCCGAATTTCGGTGAGGCTGCGAAGGGTCATTTGTTGTTGCAGGATCATGGAAATGAAGTTTCGTTTCGTAGTTTGAAAATTAAAAAAACGAGCTAGAACGCAGTGTTGTGTTTGCTTTTACCGTTAACGCAAGGGTGAGTAACAATAATGTTCGCTTCATTTGCACACGATAATTATCCATCTAAATGAACCCTAAAAAATAAATGTTAAAATTACATTAATAATTAAAAAAGATTCCTTTAACTTGCTTTGGCTATGATATATCATTGAGCCAAACAATGATAATCGAATTGCTTTTATTGATTGCTTGTATGTTGTGACTTAAGCCCTGGTTAAGCATTAGTAGTAACGGTACACGATTGACTAAAACACATAAAACTGCTTGTATGAAAAATGTTTCTTGTGTCGAAAGACATCCTCCTTATTCATTTCGGGTCCAGATAATTTCTTCAATTATACCGACTTTCAAGAGTAGTTAATACTCCTTGCGATAATTCTGTGGACGATCTGCACACGCCGGCATATCGTCCTGTACAGATGTATTCTCATACGTTTTTTATTCTCAACCTGCAAATAAAACAAGCCATATGTTCAAAACCCATTATTTTAAAATTAGCTGTCTAAGCTTTTTTGTCATGCTATTGTGCTCGTCCGGCTCTTTGTTTGGCCAGTCGACAGTACGAATAGCTGGTAAAGTAACCGATGACAAAGATTCAGCAATTGCAAATGTCAGTGTTGTTGTAAAAGGTACAACCACAGGTACAACAACTGATGAAGGCGGAAACTTCTCTTTGTCTGTTACTGATCCGAAAGCGACGTTGGTGTTTACCGGCGTGGGCTATCAATCGCAGGAGGTTGCGCTGGCTGACCAGACGGAACTGGTTGTGCGAATGAATACTTTATCCAATGATCTGGAAAATGTTGTTGTGGTCGGTTATGGTACACAAAAGAAAGTGACAGTAACCGGGGCCGTTGCAACTGTTAAAGGAACCGAGCTTGAGAAATCGCACACGGTGAACCTTTCCAACGCACTTGCCGGCCGTCTGCCTGGTGTTACCGCGATACAATCGAGTGGTGAACCGGGTTATGATGGTTCTGCAATCCGTATCCGTGGTACAAATACTTTGGGTAACAGCTCAGCGTTGATCGTTATCGATGGTATCCCTGACCGTGCGGGTGGTCTCGATCGTATCAACCCGAATGATATAGAAAGTATGTCAGTGCTGAAAGATGCCTCGGCTGCTATTTATGGAGCAAGGGCGGCAAACGGTGTTATCCTTATTACTACCAAGCGTGGTAAAAATGGTAAGCCGATGTTGAGCTACGATTTCAACCAGGGCTGGTCACAACCAACAAGAATACCAGAAGTTGCCGATGCTGTCGAGTATTCTACGATGGCTAATGAACTGGTTTTATTTAAGGATATTCCTGCTGACCAGTGGGCTGCTGCCTGGAACTCTTTCAAAACTACCGGTAGTTACAAGCGTACAAATGACAATGTAACTATCAACGCTACATATAAACCAGATGATATCAGAAAATCAGCGGACGGATCAGATCCATGGGGACATCCAAATACAGACTGGTTTGATGCTACCTTGAAAACCTGGTCGCCCCAGACAAGACATAGCCTGCAGGTAAGCGGCGGTACAGAAAGTTTAAGATATCTCGCCTCTGTGGGTTATCAAAACCAGGATGGTTATTACGAGAACTCAGCAACTGGATATAAACAATATGATGTTCGTCTGAATCTGGATGCCAAAGTAAATAAATACATCAACATCGGTATCGGACTAGTTGGTCGTGAAGAATACCGGTTCTTCCCAACAAGGGGTGCAGGTGCAATATTCCGTATGCAAATGCGTGGTAAGCCAACAGAACAGGCTATCTGGCCTAACGGTTTACCAGGACCAGACATTGAGAATGGAGAGAATCCGGTGGTGATCACTACCAACCAAACCGGTTATGATAAAGATACCAGGGATTATATCCAGACAACTGGTAAACTTGAGATCAACATCCCTGGAGTTAAGGGTCTTAAACTTACTGGTATTGCGGCGCTTGATAAATATTACAGGAAAACAAAAAGGTGGGAAACTCCATGGTCCCTGTATTTCTGGGATAAGACCAGCTACGAGGCTGATGGTGTTACACCAAAACTTGAGAAACGCGTAAGATCTACTTTCAGTGATCCAAGGCTTGGCCAGGCAAATGAAAATAGTCTCAACATTAACCTTACCGGGTTATTGAACTATGACACTAAGTTTGGAGATCATACCATTAATTTCCTGGCAGGTGTTACCAGGGAAACTGTAGAGTTTGAAAGTATAAATGCATTCAGAAGATACTTCCTGTCACCTGCGATTGACCAGATGTTCGCCGGTGGCGACCTTGAGCAGACTATAGGCAGTAACGCTTATGAAAGAGCCCGTCTTAGTTATTTTGGTCGCGTCGGCTATAACTACAAAGAGAAATATCTTTTCGAGTTCCTCTGGAGATATGATGGATCTTATATGTTCCCTGAATCCGGCCGTTTTGGATTCTTCCCTGGTATCCTTGCAGGTTGGAACATATCTGAAGAAAACTTTTTTGCGAACAATGTAAAGTTCATGGATTTCCTTAAGATCAGGGCTTCCTACGGCCAGATGGGAAATGACCAGGTATTCTATAATGGAGTTTTGCAGGAATATGCTTATCTCTCTACGTACACGTTTAACAGTTATATTATCAATGATGCTGTTCAGCGCACTTTACAGGAGAGACTTGTTCCAAATCCTGACTTCTCATGGGAGGTTGCCAATAACCTTAACTTAGGTCTTGAAGGTGCCTTGCTCAATAACAGGTTAAGCTTTGAATTCGAGTACTTTTATAATAAAAGAGATAACATCCTTGTTCAGCCATTAGGAACTACTCCTGCCAGTTCTGGTATAGCGTTTATTTTGCCACCAGTTGCATTAGGTAAAATGGAAAACAAAGGTTATGAATTCAAACTCACCTGGGCTGAGCAGAAAAGTGATTTCAGATATTCTATAAGCGCTAACGGAGGTTTTGCAAAAAACAAGATCATCAACTGGAGCGAAAATCCAAACGCGATCGAATACCAGAAATCAACCGGCAAAAGTTTCGGTACGAATGGTCCAAACTTTCTTGCATACCAGTATGATGGTGTTTTCCTTGACCAGAAAGAGATTGATGCCAACAAGATCAATTACTCCGCAGCAACCAATAAGTTACTGCCAGGCGATATGAAATTTAAAGACATCAATGGTGATGGAAAAATCAATGCTGACGACCAGGTGCGTCTTGATAAGAACCGTGATCCAACATTTACCGGTGGTTTGAATATCAACGCTGGTTACAAAAACTTCGATTTATCTATCCTGTTCCAGGGTGCGACTGGCGGTCTTCTCTTCATCGGAACTGAATCCGGTGATATTGGAAACTATCTGCAGGACACTTATGATAACCGCTGGACTGTTGAAAATCCAAGTTCTAAAGATCCAAGGATCTCAAACCGTGGTGGCACTTACTATACCGGTGGTGGTTTCGGAAATAATACTTACTTCCTGAGAAGCAGCGATTACCTGCGTTTGAAAAACGTTGAGATAGGTTACAACCTCCCGGTAGATATCAGCAAAAAAGCGGGTCTTAGCACAGTCAGGGTTTATGTAAGTGGTCTCAATCTGATCACATGGGATGAAATGAAGATCTGGGATCCGGAATCTACAAGCAGCAGCGGTCAGTATTATCCTCAAGCAAGAATTATCAGCTTTGGTGCTCGTGTAACTTTATAAAAAAATTGGTATGAAAAAATATATCAGGATTACATCATTTATGGCGCTGGCAGGAATTGTGCTGGTTGCCTGTAAAAAGGACTTTCTGAATACTCAACCGCTGGGCCAGGTTCCTGCGTCTGAGGTTTGGAAAGATCCGGCGCTGTCAGAAGCGTTTGTGAACAGCGTTTATTTTAGCAATGACAGCCGCGGTAACCACGGTCTCGGCAATGGCGGTTTCGATGAACAGATGCTCGCCTCTCTTTCAGATGAAGCGATTTTCACACATGCGGGACGCGGTATCAATACAGTAAACGAGGGAATTTTGAACCCCTCAAATCTGGGTTGGACCAACTATACTTACGAGTGGCAGAATATGTATGAAAAAATCAGGTCTGCATTGATCGCCAAAGAAAATCTTCCCATCGCCACATTTGAGGATGCGGCACTAAAGGATCGCTTACGTGGCGAGGCTTGTTTCCTTTACGCCTATTATAACCAGCAAGTACTCAGATATTATGGTGGTGGCCCGATAGTTACCAAAACATATGGCCTGGGCGAGGACTACTCCGCTGAGAGAGGTACATATGCAGCCAATGTGGACAACATCATAAAAAACTGTGATTCGGCTATTACTTTTTTAACCGGTAAAACGATAGCAAAAGGTCGTGCTTCCGCAAATGCCGCAAGGGCTTTGAAGGCGAGGGTGTTATTATACGCTGCCAGCGATTTACATGATATGCCTACAGCGAAAGCAAAATCAACTGTTATCAATGCTTTTTCAAAACCTGAGGTGCTTGGCTATACTTCCGGCACACGCGCTGCCCGCTGGACGCTTGCAAAAAATGCTGCCAAAGCAGTGCTTGATGCAACCAGTGGTTATAAATTGAATCTTGCCGGTCCTGAATTACCTGAAGCGGCCAGGACTAACTATATCTCCATTGCAATGGGAGGTGGATCTAAAGCTCCCGGACTTGATGCTACTGCATCCTCTGAAATCATATTTGGTCGTTACTTTATCGCCGCCAAACAAGAAGGTGGCCGCCAGATGGGTCTGAATAACGGTCCTAATGGTTATAACAACTGGGCGGGTAACACACCCATTCAACAGTTGGTTGACGATTATGAAATGATGGACGGAACTAAATTTGACTGGTCTAATCCAGCACACCAGGCTGCCCCATACAAAAATCGTGATCCACGCTTTTACGCTACCATTCTTTATGATGGTGCACCGTGGAAACCGAGGTCAGGAACAATCGATCCTGCAAACCAGGTCCAGTCTGGCCAATACCAGATGGCATCAGGAATGCAACCAGGACTTGACACCCGCCAGAGCTCTATCGAGAACTGGAATGGTTCATGGACTGGATACTATGCCAGGAAGTTCATTGATCCGAACCCTGCATTAAATGACAACAAAGACAGACAGGATATTCCATGGCCATTTTTTCGGTATACAGAAGCAGTCTTGAATTATGTTGAAGCCTGTATAGAACTGGGTGAAGATGCCGAAGCCAGGACATGGTTGAATAAGATTCGCTTTCGCGCTGGTATGCCTGCCGTCACGGAGTCTGGCGATGCTTTACGCCAGAGATACCGCAACGAAAGAAGAATCGAAATGGCTTATGAAGAACAGCGGTTCCATGATGCGCGCAGATGGATGATTGCTCCAACCACATTAGGTAGAAAAACTGTTTATATCGTTGTCAGGGGCACTCTTAAACCTGGCATGACTGCAGTGACTCCTTACAAATATGATGAGAGCAGGTACAACTATACCTACACGCCCACTGTGGACAACAGTCTAGAGAATCGTAATTGGCTGGATAAAATGTATTTCCTTCCTATAAGCAGGGATGAAATTCAAAAGAATTCAAAACTCATACAAAATCCCGGCTACGAATAAATCTTTCTGTAAATAAAAAAAATCTGTGCTCATGCTTATGCAGCACAGATTTTTTATTTTAGCGAATCCGTAAAAAACATCTGTGAGCATTTACTGAAGCCAGTTGGCTGATTATCTCAATAAAATTTCATTCTTTGAACTTCTTAATAAAGAATATTTCTCTGTACGGGACAACGTTGAAAATGCTCATGACTATGATTGGCCGGGGTGCGTCGCGTGTTCTGACATGTCTTATTTTGTTGTCGTGTTTATACCTGTTTCAGGCCTGTAGCAGTGATAGCAAAAGCGATGATCAGGACGAAAGCGGGACGGGGGCTGACGAAGAGGAACTCTTTCAGTTATTGTCGCCCGATCAGACAAATATCACATTTGAAAATACCCTTACTGAAGGCATCAACACTAATGTGTTGATGTACGAGTATTTTTATAATGGAGGTGGCGTTGCTGTTGGTGATCTTGATAACGATGGTCTCGAAGACATTTATTTTACCGCGAATATGGCTCCCAACAGGCTTTATCTTAACCGGGGTGACCTGAAATTTGAAGATATCACTGATGAAAGCGGGGCTTCCGGCAGGGGTGGCCCATGGAAAACCGGTGTGACGATTGCAGACATAAACGGCGATAATAAACTCGATATATTTTTATCTTACTCCGGGAAGGTGAGAGGCGAAAATCGCCTTAAACAACTTTATATAAACCAGGGTGTAGAAAACGGTGTGCCTCGTTTCGTCGAATCTGCTGCATCTTATGGAATCATTGATAGTTCTTACACAACACAGGCGGTATTTTTTGATTATGATCTTGACTCGGATCTTGACTTATTTTTGCTGAATCATAATCCTAACGCTATTCCTATACTTGATGAAGCGGGCACTGCAGATCTGATCGGCCGCAGGAACCCGCTTATCGGTGTTCGCCTGATGCAGAATAATAATAACAAATTTACAGATGTTACTGAGCAGTCCGGACTTAGCAGCTCGGAGCTAACTTATGGTCTTGGCGCAGCTGTTTCAGACATCAACAACGATGGTTGGCCCGACCTGTATATATCGAATGACTACTCCGCTCCTGATTACCTATACATAAATAATAAGAAGGGTGGATTCATAAATGAAATCCAAAAGCGACTGGGACAAACTTCTCATTTCTCGATGGGTAACAATATTTCCGATATCAACAATGATGGCTTACCGGATATATTTACCCTTGATATGTTGCCCGAATCCAATGAACGACAGAAACTATTATTTGCGCCTGACAATTATGAGAAATTCAATCTTGGCCTCAGGTCGGGACTGTATTATCAGTACATGCGTAATATGCTTCACGTTAATAATGGTAATGGGTCTTTCAGTGAGATGGCACAGTTCTCCGGAGTTTCAAATACCGACTGGAGCTGGGCACCTTTGTTCGCCGACTTTGACAACGATGGCTGGAAAGATCTCTTTGTAACAAACGGATATACGCGGGATTTCACTAATATGGATTTCATGAAGTATATGGGCGACTTCCTGAAGAACCGGAATCTTATGCGGCAGGATATCTACAATCTTGTTCAACAGATACCTTCCTCATCACTTGCTAATTACATGTTCAGAAACGATGGTAAACTAAGGTTTCAAAACAAGAGTAAAGTCTGGGGTTTCGATAGTACTGCCAATAGCAATGGAGCGGTGTATGCTGATCTCGATAATGATGGTGACCTTGACCTGGTCATCAATAATATCAACAAACCGGCTTTTGTGTATGAAAACAAAAAAGCAAAAAACACGAATGCAAATTATCTCAGGGTTCAATTAACAGGAAACGGCGCCAATACCCAGGGACTCGGAGCAAAGGTGACAATATATACCAAAGGCAAGATTCAGTTCCTTGAGCAGATGCCCAACCGGGGTTACCAGTCTGTCGTTTCAGGTATCCTGCATTTTGGGCTCGGTGCAGAACAGGTGATTGACTCGTTGCGGATCGTCTGGCCCGGGGGAAGCACAGAACTGATGAAAAATGTGAAGTCCAACCAGCTCTTGAACATAAAGCAGGCATCGGCCACTCAACAATACCAGCAACCGGCGGTTCCTTCCGGAATATTTACCCAGGCTGCTTTCGCGGAACTGCCAACAGGTAACGTTAAAGAGTTCAATGACTTCAAACGCCAACCACTAATGGCGAACCCGTTGTCATCCGACGGGCCATGCCTCGCGAAAGCCGACGTGAATGGAGATGGACTCGAAGACATCTTTGCAGGTAGCGGAGAGGGAGCTGCTGCATCTGTTCTTTTCCAGGCATCTGACGGGCAATTTTCCCGGTCTTCTCAACCTGCATTTGAGGCAGATAAAGGCAGCGTAGATGCAGATGCGATATTTTTCGATGCTAACAATGATGGTCACGCGGACCTGTATGTCGCTTCCGGAGGGTATCATAACTATGTGCCAGGTGATGTATTGCTCCGCGACCGGCTGTATATGAATAATGGTAAAGGGATATTTTCAAAAAGCCAGGATGCTTTGCCGCCGATGACCAGTAGTAAAGCATGCGTTGCAACTTCGGATGTAAACGGCGATGGCTTTATGGATATCTATGTTGGCGGGCGGGTAATTCCGGGACGCTATCCCGAAACCCCGGAAAGTTATCTGCTCATTAATGATGGAAAAGGAAAGTTCCGGAATGAAATCGACTCGAGAGGAGGTTCTCTTCAAAAACTGGGTATGATTACCGATGCCATTTTTATGGATATCAATGGTGATAAGGAACTTGATCTCGCGGTCGTAGGCGAATGGCTGCCCCTGACCATATTCATTAACGAGAAAGGTAAACTCACGAATCGTACCAGCGACTACGTTGACAAAAATTATCATGGATGGTGGAATAAAATTGATACAGCAGATCTTAATAATGATGGCAACACTGAATTGATCGCTGCAAACTATGGCCTCAATTCACAGATCAGGGCAAGTGAAAAGCAGCCGGCTGAAATGTATTATAAAGACTTTGACGATAACGGAGCCGTGGATCCTATTCTGCTCTGTTATATCCAGGGAAAGTCCTACCCTTATCTTACGCGTGACGAATTACTTGACCAGATAAGTACCATGCGTACCCGGTTTACCGATTATAAAGGATATGCCAACACAACACTGAATGACATCTTCGATCCGGAGCAGTTGCAGGGTGCGGAGCATCTTATTGCCAATACATTTGAAACAGGATTCTTTATGAGAACGGGCACCGGCAAGTTTTCCTTTAAACCATTACCAGCAGCTGCCCAGTTGGCACCTGTATACGCCATCGGAATAACAGATTACAATAAAGACGGCTTTAAAGACTTGATCCTCGGTGGAAACATCAATAAGCCCAGGCTGAGGCTTGGGAAGTCAGACGCAAATTATGGGCTGTTACTGAGCGGCGATGGAAAAGGGGGCTTCCTGCCTGTTTCACAAGCTGTATCGGGCTTCAATGTAAGAGGTGATACCAGGAGTATTATGATTCTGAACAACAAGGTGCTTTTCGGAACTGATCGTAAGATCGTTGCTTATCATCGTAATTGACGAACATGAATATAACCCGCTTGTATACGCTGCTGTTTGTCTGTTTTTGTGGCTTATATTATCTGTCTGCATGTTCAGGCAAAAATGATAAAACCTCGAAGCTGACCAACCAGGATATCGGGAATTTTGTCGGCGAAATGAGTGAGCTTATGTTACATGATGTAACAAGTCCGCCACTCGCTGCCCGTTTTTTCGGTTATACCTTCCTGTCGGGCTACGAGATCATGTCACAGCACGACAGCAGCTACATCCGGCTGGCAGGAAGGATAAACGAATATCCCGTTTTGAAAAGGCCAGATTCAATCCGCGGTTATGATTACCGTTTGTCGGCCTTGCTGGCTATGATTGCCACTGCCTCAAAAATGCAACCCTCCGGCAAATTGCTGGAAAAGTACCGTGATATTGTACTTGATTCCTGTCTTGAGCGCGGGTACTCTGAAGATGAGATAGAAGCCTCGCTTGATTACGCCTCGGCGATCAGCAAAAGGATACTTCAATACGCTAAGTCGGATGGCTATAACAAGATCTCCAACTTCCCAAGATACTCACCTTTAGAAGAGGATGGGTCCTGGTATCCGACGCCTCCGGGGTTTATGCCGGCTGTTGAACCCTATTTTCATACTATCCGATCTTTTAGCCTCGATAGCAGCAGCCAGTTCAAACCTGCACCTCCTCAATCTTTTTCAAAAGATACCAGTTCTGTTTTTTTTCAGCAGATGATGCTGAACTATAATCATGGGAATAAATTTCCGGCAGACAGCCTTTTGATTGCAGCCTATTGGGATTGTAACCCTTTTGCTTTGCAGGATGGTGGCCATATGCAGGTTGGTCTCAAAAAGATCTCGCCCGGTGCACACTGGATGGGCATCACCGGCATCGCCTGTAAAAAGGCAAATAAGTCATTTGATGAATCATTGCGGATCCATACTTATGTATCGCTTGTGCTGATGGACGGATTCCTTGCGTGCTGGGATGAAAAGTTTCGCAGTAACCGGATCAGGCCCGAAACAGCAATCCGTAAATATAAAGATCCCACCTGGGTCCCTTTGTTACAAACACCTCCTTTCCCGGAATACCCGAGCGGCCATTCTACGATATCAGCCGCCGCGGCTACCGTGCTGACAAAATATCTTGGTAATCAGTTTGATTACACGGACACGGTGGAGGTAAAATTCGGTTTGCCATCAAGACAGTTTTCTTCGTTTATGCAGGCAGCGGATGAAGCAGGGATTTCGAGATTTTATGGCGGAATACATTTCATGGATGCCATCGTAAACGGCAGGGAGCAGGGAATACAGGTCGCTAATCATTTTTTAAAAGTGCTTGATAAATAGCTTCCCGGGAAAGTCTTGTAAATTTCCATACTTTAATGGCATGGTAAAATGTCTATACTTTAAGTGGGTGATAAATTTTCGACGCTTTAACTGCCTGCCGATATTTCGATTCTTTAATTGCATGGCGAAATCGCGATACTCCAACTTTATGATAAAAGGAATATTATTTTTTGTAATTGCTGTGTTGTGCGGCAGCAGTTATGGGCAGGAGAAACCAACCGTTGCCATAAATCAAACTGGCTTCTACACAGCTTCGCCAAAAATAGCAGTACTTTTCACAGATGAGCCGGTATCCGGTTTTGAAATTCGAAACGCCCAATCAAAAAAAATTGTCTTCAAGGGCAAGCCGTCTGTATTAAAACAGTCAACCAACTCAAGCTTAAAAACCCAGGTAGCCGATTTTTCGATGGTCTCAACTCCTGGCAAATATATTTACTCTGATGGCCGGGAAGGAACCAGCCTGGAGTTCTCTATCGGTCCAAAAATACACAGCGGGTTGGCTGTTGCTTCTTTGAAGGGATTTTATTACCAGCGTGTGTCGATGCCACTGGATAAGACTTATGCCGGACCATGGGCCCGTGCTGCTGGTCACCCTGATACCGCTGTCGTGATCCACTCATCGGCCAGGACAAACCAACAGGGGGGCGACACAGTTATCTCTTCCCCCGGTGGATGGTACGATGCCGGGGATTACAATAAATATATCGTTAACTCTGGTATCACGATGGGTACGCTTTTGTCGGCTTATGAAGATTTCAGTGTGTATTTCGATACACTAAACGTCGGCATTCCCGAATCACGCAATCAATTACCGGATATCCTCGATGAGGTATTATATAACCTGCGGTGGATGCTGACCATGCAGGATCCGCAGGATGGAGGTGTATATCATAAATGCACGAATGCGGCTTTTGACGGTACCGTTATGCCCGGGATCACGAAGCTGACCCGTTATGCTGTGCAGAAAAGTACGGCCGCGACCTTAGACTTTTCGGCTGTGATGGCCCAGGCTGCAAGGATCCTCGCTAAATTTGAGAAACAACTGCCTGGTCTGCGCGACAGTTGTCTGAATGCAGCAAAAAGATCCTGGAACTGGTCGGTTAACAATCCGGCGGTGCTTTATAACCAGGATTCTATGAACCTGTTGCATCTGCCAAAGGTTACAACCGGTGCTTATGGCGACCGGAATCTTGACGACGAATGGTACTGGGCAGCAGCTGAATTGTATCTGACTACGGCCGACAGGCAATACGAATCCAAGTTGACATCCGCCCCCGGGCCCGTCTTCAGCTTACCCGCCTGGTCCAAGGTGCAGATGCTTGGTATATACTCCTTACTGCGATCAGGCAAAAATGAACCAGGAGTCAGCAGTCTAAAAAATAACCTGTTGAAACTAGCTGATGAGTATTGCTCCCTCGTACCAGGAAATGCATTCCTAACAGTGATGGGCACCCGAAAATCCGATTTCAACTGGGGATCAAATTCAAATGCTGCCAACCAGGGAATTCTGATGATCAACGCCTGGAAGCTGACAGGCGAAGTCAGGTATGCAAATGCAGCATTGGCTAACCTCGATTATCTATGCGGCCGCAATGCAACAGGATATCATTTCGTAACCGGCTTTGGCAGCCGTTCACCGAAACATCCGCATCACCGTCCATCAGAAGCAGACGGGGTAGCGGAGCCGGTACCCGGCTTACTTGCAGGAGGACCAAATCCCGGCATGCAGGATAAATGCAGTTATCCTTTCAGGGATCCCGAGACGGCTTATGTGGATGACTATTGTTCTTATGCAAGCAATGAAATTGCTATCAACTGGAACGCACCATTGGTCTATCTTGTAAACGCATTCGAAGCAATCCAGGGTAGATTAGGATATATTAAATCGCCTCAAAAAAAGTAATGTCTATGTTAACATATAAACCGGAGTGGTTACTGACAGCACTGTTGTTATCCCTTAATAATAATATCAGTTTGCCGCAAAGCGCCGGTGAAAATGCGGCATCAATCACTTCAGTGGTTAGAGATTTTCCATCTCCTGATCCCTTAAAATTCCGTAAACAGATCATCTCATCTGAGGCTTACGAGACAGCGGCAGTCTTCGATGTTGATCATGATGGAAACGACGATATCATTTCCGGGGCCTATTGGTATCCGGGGCCGGCATTCAAAGAAAAAATTAAGATAGGCGAAGTAAGGAAACAGGGCGAGTTTTATGATGATTTTTCTACTATCCCCATCGATGTAAATGGCGATGGATATCTCGACTTTGTTACCGGTGGCTGGTGGGGGAACACGGTCAGGTGGCGCGAAAATCCAAAAGGTAAAAAAGTTGAATGGCCCGAACACGTCATTGCTGAATGCGGAAACGTTGAGACTACCCGTGCCTGGGATGTAGATGGTGACGGATCGATCGAGATCATACCTAATAATCCCAACCGCCCATTATTATGCTTCAGATTGAATAAGGCTACCGGCACCTTCGACAAATTTGTGCTGCATGAAAAACAGGGCCATGGTTTTGGCTTTGGGGATATAAACGGGGATGGGAGAGGTGACTTTGTGTTGCCGGATGGATGGCTTGAGGCACCCACAGATCCCTGGAAAGAAAAATGGACCTTTCACCCTGAATTTCGCTTAGGCGAGACCGGTATACCCGTGATAGTCACTGACCTGAATGGAGATGGCAACAGCGATATGATCGTCGGACAGGGCCATGGATACGGGCTTGACTGGTATGAACAACAGTATAACAAGACCGATAAGACGAGAACCTGGAAAAAACATAGCATCGATGCACAACATTCACAGTTCCATACCCTGGTTTGGGAAGACATTGATAATGATGGCAAGCCCGATCTGATCACCGGTAAACGTTATCGTGCCCACGATGATAAGGATGCAGGCGCTGCAGATGATTATGGTTTGTATTATTACAAATGGAACGGAAAATCATTTGATAAAAATACCATTGTCTTCGGTCCCAAAGGAACCGGCAAGGGTACTGGAAATTACTTCGCCGTTACCGACCTGGACAAGTCAGGAAAAAAAGATGTGGTTGTCGGGGGTAAAGATGGCTTGTGGGTATTTTATGCTGAGTAATTCGCCGAACCCCGATTTATATTGAACTGACAGAATCGAAAGGCGGGAGAAAACCCGCTACGGGATCAAGGCCTGGTACAACACTTCGACAGGATGCAACGCTTTCACCCCTGTTCCATCTTTAACCTGGTGGCGGCAGCTTGTTCCGGGTGCCGCAACGATAACGTCGTGTCCCTGTTTCCTGACCGCCGGGAATAAAACCAGCTCCCCGATTTTCATAGATATATCATAATGTTCCTTTTCATACCCAAAAGATCCTGCCATGCCGCAGCAACCTGATGGTATCGTCTCCACCTGGTAATTTGCCGGCAATGATAACAGTTTAACCGAAGACGTGACACCAGTCAAAGCCTTTTGCTGGCAGTGTCCATGAAGAACGACTTTGCGGGCCTCTGTAGTAAACTGCGAACTGGTAATATTGCCTTTATCAATCTCCATGGCAATAAACTCATCAATCATAAAGGAGCTTAATTTTAACTTCCGCGCATCATCGAGTAAAGCCTCATCAGCAAGATCCATATACTCATCGCGGAAAGTAAGTATCGCAGAGGGCTCTACACCTATCAACGGATGGTCGGTTGATACCAATGGTGCAAGCATGCGGATGTTTTGTTCAGCGATCTTTTTTGCTTTACGTACCAGGCCCTTGGAAAGCCAGGTGCGGCCACTTTCTATATGATCAGGCATAACTACATTGTACCCCAGTTTTTCCAGCAGCATGATAGCCTTGATGCCAATGGAAGTGTCATTAAAGTTTGTAAATTCATCACAGAAAAAGTAAACCGTTTTTTCGGGGATTGGATCTCCCTGAAAACGCGCAGGTTGTTTCCGATGTTTCTTATACCAGCTTCGCAGTGTTTCTTTTTCCAGGGTAGGCATAGACCTTTCAACTGCGAAACCTGCGATCCTTTTTATCAGTTTGCCAATCACGTTGTTTGTAACGGCGAAGTTATATAAGCCGGGTACTATAGCGCCCAATGAAGAGGAGCTTGTATAGTTTGCGATCAGTTTGGACCTGAAAGGAACACCGTTAGCGTCGTAATAATGTTGCTGAAATTCCGCCTTAAGTTTTGCCATGTCGACGTTAGACGGGCATTCCGATTTACATCCTTTGCAACTGATGCAAAGATCCATGACGTCTTTTATTTCGGGATGGTCAAAACGATTGATCTTCGTGGAATTGGTGAGAAACTCCCTGAGAATATTGGCCCTGGCTCTTGTTGTATCTTTCTCATTCCTTGTGGCCATAAAAGACGGGCACATCGTACCGCCTGACAATTCCGTTTTCCGGCAATCACCTGAGCCATTACATTGCTCCGCATGTTGAAGTATATTCTGATTGTTAAACCGGAATATCGTCTTCAATGGCGGTGTTTGCTGCCCCGGTGTATACCGGAGCATCGTATTCATGGGTGGCGTATCAACAATTTTGTTAGGATTGAATATACCCTTTGGATCCCAGCAGCTTTTTACCTGCTGTAACAGCTTATAGTTTTTTTCGCCAACCATTTGCCTGATAAATTCACCCCGCAATCTTCCATCTCCATGTTCACCGCTGAGAGAACCCTGGTATTTTTTTACCAACGTTGCGATCTCCGCGGCAATGGAGCGAAATAATTCATTTCCTTCTTTTGTCTTTAAGTTTATTATGGGTCTTAAATGTATCTCTCCCGAGCCGGCATGGGCATAGTGAACAGAGTAAAGATCATACTTCTTCAGAATGATATTGAACTCACGGATATAAGCAGGAAGATCATTTACGTCAACAGCAGTGTCTTCAATTACCGGGACGGCTTTTTCATCACCCGGAAGATTACTTAACAATCCGAGACCCGCTTTGCGAAGTGTCCAGATTTTTTTTGTGTCTGCACCAAAGAGTAGCGGAAAGTGATATCCAAGACCCTGGTCCCTCATTTCACGTTCTATATCCGCTGCGATAGCAACGATCTCTTCCCGGGCTGATCTGCAGAACTCGATAACAAGTATCGCGCCTGGATCGCCCTTAACAAAAAAGCGGTTTTTGCTTTGTTCGATGTTGTCTTTTGTACATTCCAGTATATAATGATCAATAAGTTCGCTGGCGCTGGGTTTGTATTTCAGTGCGATGAGGTTAGCCCGGAGCGATTCGTCAATGGTGTTGAAATGAACACAGAGCAAGCCGGTTTCTTTAGGGGGCAAGGGGACCACATTCAACTTGATCTCTGTAATGAAAGCGAGTGTGCCTTCGCTGCCTGCAATAAGAGAGCAAAAATTAAATGGAGCACCTCCGGCCGTAAACGGAGCCATATCAAGTAACATATCGACGGCATACCCAGTATTGCGACGTTCAATAGATGGCTTTGGAAACTCCTTCCTGATTTCCAGCTGATTTTCATAGTTACCAAGCAGTGAGCGCATGGTCCTATAAATTCCCGCCTCTAAATTGTTTCCTTCACATTTCGCATGAAACTCTTCCAGTCCTATTGATTTGAAAACTGTTTCAGTGCCATCACTCAGAATTGCGTCCACGGAAATTAAATGTTCGCGTGTGCTTCCGTAAACCACAGAATTTGAACCACAGGAGTTATTACCGACCATACCACCGATCATCGCCCGGTTTGCGGTTGAGGTTTCTGGCCCGAAAAATAATCCATAGGGTTTCAGGAAAATATTCAGTTCGTCCCTGATAACACCTGGCTGAACCCGCACCCACTTTTCTTCCGGGTTGATCTCGATGATAGAGGTGAAGTTTTTTGAAACGTCTACGATGATGCCACTGCCAACTACCTGTCCTGCCAGCGAGGTGCCTGCAGTCCTTGGAATGAGTGAGGTATTTTCGCGGTCAGCAAAAGCGATCAGTTTCTTAAGGTCATCCTTTGTTTTGGGAATAGCTACAGCGAGAGGCTTCTCACGATATGCTGATGCGTCTGTCGCGTAAAGAATCCGCATTGTATCATCATCATATAACTCTCCATCCAGTTCGCGGGCGAGGGCACGCAATTTATCATGCATCAGTCGGTTGATTTTACACTTAAAAACAACGCAATTTACTGATTTATTTGCGAGCCTGATACAGTGAGGCATTTACAGGCAGCAACGCCCACGAAGAAAGCGTATTAAATGTCCGCGTTCTGGTGTATTTTTTTATCGTTGAACCACAAGTTCACGATAGAAGATGTCATGGTTGCAAGCTCTTCAAAGGCGACGGGCTTACGGAGAAAACAACTTGCACCCATCTCATAGGAAGAGTCACGGTCTTTTTCCAGTGTTGAAGTTGTTAGCACGATAACGGGAATCGCTTTCCAGTTTCGGTTTGCCTTCAACTCCTTCAAAACCTGCAGACCCATCATTCCAGGCATGTTCAGATCAAGCAGTATCAAAGAAGGGTATTGTTCCCGTGGTAGTGTATTAAGTGATTCGATTAACTGATCTCCGTTTTCGATGAATACATAGTCAATATTGAAATCGTTCTCGATAAACGCGTCTAAAATGATCTGCCTGTCGTCCGGATCATCGTCGACGATGAAAATAATATTCTTCTGATTCTTCATACAAGTATGTTTTATGGGCCTATGACCGGGCTAATCCAGTTCATATGGGGCATGAAAGCATTCGTGTTTTCTGCGGTATTTATCGCTTCTTCTTTAACTTATGGCAATAAATCAATTTTCAAACCAGATGTCACTCCGGCCTATGCATAAGGGTTGTAGACTAATTTCTACACCAAATATCCTTAATTTCTGATAATATATTCTAAGATTAAACATTTATGATTAGCGTTGACTATCAGATAGTTCAGTCTGTGATTCCTGGCATAAAAAAACCAGGCTTCCGTAAGGAAGACCTGGTGGTATTACAATGAACAAGTAAGCGTGTTTAAGCACTGCAGGTTACACAGCCTTCTTCCATGGTACACACAGCACCCGCAGGCATTTCGGCGTCCACAGGCTGACCCAGGGACTGCTGGTTGATCATGGGTTCAACCATTTTTCCACCCTGTTTCTCAACAGTAAACTGGACTGCCTGGCTTGCGGCTTTGGATCTTAAGTAGTACATACCTGTTTTCAACCCACTCTTCCATGCGTAGAAATGCATTGAGGTAAGTTTGCTGCTGGATGGTGAATCGACGAACAGGTTCAACGATTGGGACTGGCAGATGAACGCTCCCCGGTCAGCAGCCATATCGATGATGTTACGTTGCTTGATTTCCCAAACGGTTTTATAGATGTTTTTAATGTTCTCAGGAATTCCATCAATTCCCTGGACGGATCCATTGTTGGTCAATATGCGGTTCTTCATGTCGTCGTTCCACATGTTCAGCTCTACCAGGTCTTTCAAAAGATGTTTATTTACCACCACAAATTCACCGCTCAGAACACGACGGACATAGATATTTGAGGTATAGGGTTCAAAACATTCGTTGTTGCCGAGTATCTGCGAGGTAGAAGCGGTAGGCATAGGTGCAATGAGTAAAGAATTTCTTACGCCATGTTTGATGACTTCAGCCTTCAGCGTGTACCAATCCCAGCGCAGGGTGGGTTCAACGTTCCACATATCAAACTGGAATATACCCTTTGACACTGGTGAACCGGGGAACGATTCATAATAACCTTCCAGTTTAGCAAGGTCCTTGGAAGCGGTCATTGCGGCAAAATAGATGGTTTCAAAAATTTCCTTGTTGAGCGCTTTTGCCTTGTCGCTTTCGAATGGAAGCCGAAGCAGGATGAACACGTCAGCCAATCCCTGAACCCCCAGCCCAATCGGGCGATGGCGCACATTAGAGTTCCTTGCTTCTTCAACCGGGTAATAATTATTATCGATGATCTTGTTCAGGTTTTTGGTCACCTGGTAGGTCACTTCATAAAGTTTGTCATGGTCGAAACTGCCATCAATAACAAAACGTGGCAGGGCGAGGGATGCGAGGTTACAAACGGCAACCTCGTCGGGAGAGGTGTACTCCATGATCTCTGTACAGAGATTCGAACTTTTTATGGTGCCAAGATTCTGCTGATTGCTTTTCCTGTTTGCAGCATCTTTATATAGCATATAAGGAGTGCCTGTCTCGATCTGTGCATCAAGTATGGCGAACCAGAGATCCTGGGCCTTTATTGTTTTTCTTGCACGGCCTTCCTTTTCATAACGTTCATACAGTTCTTCAAATTCTTCACCCCAGCAATCCTGCAATCCCGGTGCTTCATGCGGGCAGAACAGGCTCCACTGGCCATCTGCTTCAACACGTTTCATAAACAGGTCGCAGATCCAGAGTGCATAGAACAGGTCGCGGGCACGCATCTCCTCTTTACCATGGTTTTTCCTGAGATCAAGGAAAGCAAATACGTCTGCATGCCATGGTTCAAGATAAACTGCGAACGCGCCTTTACGTTTGCCGCCGCCCTGGTCAACATAACGTGCAGTATCGTTAAATACACGCAACATAGGAATGATACCATTGCTTGTACCGTTAGTGCCACCAATATAACTTCCGGTTGCACGGATGCCGTGGATAGCAAGACCAATACCACCGGCGCTTTGTGAGATTTTTGCAGTTTGTTTCAGTGTATCATAAATACCATCGATGCTGTCTTCCTTCATAGTCAGCAGGAAACAACTGCTCATCTGTGGTTTTGGAGTGCCGGCATTAAACAGGGTGGGGGTGGCATGTGTGAACCAGCGCTCACTCATCATATGATAAGTGCTGATCACAGATTCAATATCATTTTTATGAATGCCGATTGCAACACGCATGTACATATGTTGCGGGCGTTCTACCACCTTGCCATCAACTTTTAACAGGTAGGATTTTTCGAGCGTTTTGAAACCGAAGTAATCGAAGCCATAGTCGCGGTCATATATGATTGTGCTGTCAAGCAGTTCTGCATTTTCCTGGATGATGTCCCAGACATCATCAGATAACAGCGGTGCTTTTTTGTTTGCTTTTTTATCAACGCATTCGTATAATAAATGCATTGTTTTTGAGAAACTTTTGATGGTGTTTTTGTGCAGGTTGCTAACTGCTATCCTGCTGGCCAGCTGTGCGAAGTCAGGATGTTTGACGGTTAACGAAGCCGCAGTTTCCGCTGCCAGGTTATCCAGTTCAGTAGTTGTAACCCCATCAAATAATCCTTCAATCACTTTTTTTGCTACGTCTATCGAATTGACAAATCTCCTGTCTAATCCGTAGCAAAGTTTTTCAATGCGGGCTGTAATCTTATCAAATTTTACAGACTCCTTTTTTCCGTTTCTTTTTATTACCTGCATATCGTTAACATTTAATGGGTATTGTATATAGTATCCGTGGTTAGTATTCCTGCGCTCAGTTCAATTAAAAATCATCTTCAAGGCTGAAGGTCTGGGAGTCTTTATTTCCTGCCATGACACCTGCTTTCTGGTAATCTCCTACACGTTTCTCGAAGAAATTAGTTTTACCCTCAAGTGAGATCATTTCCATGAAATCAAAAGGATTGGTTGCATTAAACATCCTGTCATAACCAAGTTCACTAAGCCAGCGGTCAGCAACGAATTCGATGTATTGCTGCATCAGCTTTGCATTCATGCCTATCAGTGCAGCAGGTAATGCCTCGGTGATAAATTCTTTTTCGATCACCACCGCATCTGAGATAATCTTATGAACCTGTTCCTGGGAAAGCTTGTTACTCAGCATGCTGTACAACTGGCATGCAAATTCACAATGAAGTCCCTCATCACGGCTTATGAGTTCATTACTGAATGTGAGGCCCGGCATAAGCCCTCTTTTTTTCATCCAGAATATGGAACAAAAACTTCCGCTGAAGAAGATTCCTTCAACAGCCGCGAAAGCCACCAGGCGTTCTGCGAAATTTCCCTGGTCTATCCAGCGAAGTGCCCATTCAGCCTTCTTCTTTACCGCAGGAACGGTATCAATGGCATGGAACAAACGTGTTTTTTCTTTGGGATCTTTAATATAGGTATCAATCAATAAGGCATAAGTTTCGGAATGGATATTTTCCATCATGATCTGGAAGCCATAAAAACAACGTGCTTCCGGAAGCTGAACCTCGCTCATGAAGTTTACGGCCAGGTTCTCATTTACGATTCCATCGCTGGCAGCAAAAAAAGCGAGGACATGTGAAATAAAATGTCTTTCTCCATCGTTTAAAGACGACCAGTCTTTCATATCGCCACTGAGGTCAATCTCCTCAGCAGTCCAGAAGCTGGCTTCGTGCTTTTTATACATTTCCCAGATCTTGGGATAATTAATCGGAAGGATAACAAAACGATCCTTATTCTCTCTTAACAACAATTCAGTTTCCATCGCAAGTGTATTTAGTAGATGACAATTTTATTTGCCTGTCGGCAGACACAATAAGGAGGCATCAATAAAGCATAACCGGTTGAAATAAAAATCCAGTCACTTTGGCCTTTCCTCCGAAAGCGGACAGTGTTTGTCACCTGGCAGGTCTTCTGGCTTACTCCGCCGTTCATTACCTTCCCATCATAATATTGATAGTGGTGTGTAGTTTGAACGGCCCGGAACTCATGGCACCAAGGAGTTTACAGCTACGGGGATAGCACCGGATTCGCACCGGTTTCCCTTTTAGTCCCGCCCATGCGGGAACCAAATGACAGGTTCAAAAATAGGAAACGCGGCTATCCCCGGGGGATTTGAATATCCCCACCGTGTTGATAACTGTTCCACGTCCCCAATGGCTGGCTGGACTTGTAAATTCCCATGAAACCCCCGTCAGAACTGACTTTCGTTCATCGGCACTTGACGAATTTGGTGCAAGGTTTGCCAGTGCAAACACTTACTCAAAAAAGTGTTAATCATCTGAATCTAAAAGCTCCGGGTGTTCGTATTCTTATTACCTGCCCTGGCTTCTGATAAAGGTGGTCCGGATCTCTTCATGAACTCCGGCCACCTGCGGGCAGGATCACAGGCGCTGTCGTTCAAGCTTAAACGCTTCCCAGTCAAAACCGGGAACTTCTTTTTCTTTGCCATCAACCCAAACCTTACCACCGAGAAAAAAAGTTTTTGCCGCTTGTACTCCTCTTAAAAACAACTCTTTTTTTGCTTTTTCATCCATTCCAAAATTCAGCCAGTTGTATTCAGCAGCATCCACATAGCCGATGCACTTTTCATACATGGCGTTTCGCTTCAGAAAATCGCGGTCATAATAAAATCTTACCGTACTGAAAACGGTCATCAAATACTGAAATAAGCTTTTTGATTCAGGCTCTTCTTTTCCGGGACTGATATGTTTATCATCTTCCAGCTTTACCCCAAACGTTGGCAATCTTGAACTCACTACCGTCGAGTTGTGAAATACGTTAATCGGGAAATTTGACAATATTCCGCCATCCACAAACAATGAAATCTTCGGTGCACTTGTTTTCTTATCCCTTAGTGTAGCAGTCATCTTTTGTAGCCGGCTGGTATTCTGGACGTGTTGCGGTACGGCTACACGGAACGGTTCAAAAAAGATCGGTATCGACATTGAGGCCCTCACGAAATCCGCAGGGTTGATGGAAGGAGGATCCGCCCAATAGTCGGCCGCCATTAGTGGAAATTCCACTTTTGTCTGCGCGGTGATGTCACTCGCAACGAGGGTGAGATAAGGGTAAGGAACCGAAACATCATCCCCTGGAATATTTTGTGCGATGCGTTCCGGGCGCATTTCAATGTTCCCATATCGCTCTGTAATCTTCGTTTCCAGCTGTTCAAGCGTGCTTATGTTATTTCTTTGTAAGATCTCTGTGATCCACTGATGAAAATTTTTGCCTGTATTGATACCAAAACCGGCACGCGCGAACCGGAGCCTGAAATAAAAGAAAATAGATAATTGTATCACCAGGGCAATCACTGAAAGCAGGGCCAATGCGCTGAATATTTTGTGTATAACGGTAAACAGTGGCGAAAAAACCAAATGGTTATCAACCTGCTGAACAATGATTATATAAAACGCATAAAGGATCGGTATAACCACAGAGCAGCCAACAAGGAACTTCAACAAACGGGTGCCGAAGCGGTAGTTAATAAAAATCCGGATCAACCTTTTCGCCAGCCAGTGCCCGTCTACCAGGTGCCACAAATCATAACTCATCAACTCATGTAGCATGATCTCGGACTGCAGCCTGAAGTCATGGCCAGGATAATTTTTTCTGTCAACTGCCGCCAGCATCATAGTGGTAATCGCACCAGCACTCGTACCGGCCAGCCTGAGGAAACGAAAACCCAGTTTTTCTAATGCATAAGTGTAACCTATCAATGCGATACCTAGAACACCCCCGCCTTCCTGCACATAATTGACATATTCATATTCGTTACCATCCTCCCTTAATACAAGGTCAGAATAGACCGGTTTCTTTCCGTTGTTTCTTTGCCTCAGCGTCTCATCTATTTCCCTGATCAGTTCATCTGCGCCTGATTCGTCAATAAACTGCCTGACCGACTTATTGGTTACCGACATTGAATTTTTTTAAAGACTTAAAATACGACTTTCTGAATTATTCATTAGTTTCAACGGGCCATTTGTAAATTAAGGTTGCTCTGTGCATCATCATAAACATTCAAACCAGCCAGATGAATAACAAACTGCGGATCAGACTGATTGCTTTTTTTACAACAATAACGCTGTTGTATAACGTTGATGGATACTCGCAAAAATATGAACCCAACTGGGCGTCTATTGACAGCCGCCCCATACCTTCATGGTTCGAGGACAGCAAATTCGGCATTTTTATACATTGGGGATTATACTCAGTACCAGCCTGGGCACCGACCGGTCCCGAAATCCCAACCTATTCAAAATATGCGGAATGGTACGGTAAACGAATGACGGATAATAATGCTGTTGGAAAGATGTTTCTTGCCCACCATGAAAAAACCTATGGCAAAGATTTTAAATACAATGATTTTGTCAGTGGCTTTAAAGCGGAGATGTTCAATCCTGATGAATGGGCAAAGTTGTTTGAGCAATCCGGTGCTAAGTATGTAGTGTTGACCTCCAAACATCATGAGGGTTTCCCACTCTGGCCCAGTGTACATTCCTGGAACTGGAATGCAATGGATGTGGGACCACATCGCGACCTGGCAGGCGATCTGTCGAAAGCGGTAAAAAAGACAGGCTTGAAAATGGGTTTCTATTATTCACTCTACGAATGGTATAATCCCTTGTATAAGGAAGATGTTAACCGATATGTTGATGAACATATGATCCCACAGATGAAGGACCTGGTGAACAGGTATAATCCTGATCTTGTATGGACAGATGGTGAGTGGGATCATCCCAGCGAGGTCTGGAAAAGCACCCAGTTCCTGAGCTGGTTATTTAATGAAAGTCCGGTGAAGAAAGACGTTGTTGTTAATGACCGGTGGGGTAAGGAAACCCGTTCTAAACACGGTTCCTTTTACACAACAGAATATGACCTTGTTCACGATGATAATGCCTCAGGAAAAATGATAGCTCATCCCTGGGAAGAATGTCGCGGAATTGGCGGTTCCTTTGGATATAACCGTAACGAAAAACTGGAAGATTATTCAAGCAGCCGGGAGGTGATAAAGATCCTGATCGACAAGGTTGCACGTGGTGGTAATCTGCTACTTAACATCGGCCCAACTGCAGATGGCCGGATACCGGTTATTATGCAGCAAAGACTTATTGATATCGGGAATTGGCTGAAGACAAACGGAGAGGCTATCTATGGAAGTCGTGCCTGGTCTGCAGCACCTGCTATCAAAAAAGATACAAAAGTTTTTTACTCAACAAAGGGGAAAGACCTGTTTGCTATGGTTACTGTTGCTGACAACAAACCGCTGGTGATCAATGGTGTTAAAAAGCCGGCTGCAGTAAAGTTATTGGGTTACAACGGTGCAGTCAGATTCACGCACTCCGGTAACAAATTAACCATTACGATGCCCGCCGTTGATCCGTCACAAAATCTGTCAAACGATGCCTGGGTATTTAAGCTAAGCGGAACGCTGTAAACTTGTTTTTAAGAAAAGGTTAAGGACCATTGCTGTTAACAGGGCATAAAAAAAGCCCTGTTAACAGAGCTTTGCGAATTTTTTTGGTATCCAGAGACCATTTAGTTGTAACTACGGGTCATGACGTATGCGTATGGATCCAATGAATAGTAAGCATCCAGATCACGCGGAATGTCACTGATCTCAACCTCCAGGAAGGCATTGCCTTCGCGGATTTTCCAGATAAAGACCGGCTTATCTGTAACTGCGCAAATTTCCGGTAACATTGCCGGTAACAGGCCGTTCCAACATGCCTCTTCCAATTCAGTTGTTTCGTCCACGTTACGACTTTTTCCGGATCCTTCATTTTCAATGCGCTGCCTTGCTGAAAAACTGGTTCCCGTCATTAACAAAACCTCTTGCTGCGTTGATTGTTCTTCCATGACTTTAAGATTTGTTTGTCCAGGCCTGACTAACCCTAGTATCGGCTTAATAAATATTAGATGTCTTAATTACGTATGAGGTAAGTGCGTGGTTATGAAAATTTAGTTAAAAAACATGCCAGCCCCGATATTCTTAACCAGGATCATGCTAAAATGAGTTTTTGGACCTACTTTACACGAATGAAATTCATAGTTTTAGTCGCTATTTTCCTGACTTTGGAAACACAGGCCCAGATAAATCCCCAAAGTATCCAAATTGCCCGGGACAGCTTCGGCGTACCACATATTTTCGCCCCAACGGACGCAGAAGTGGCATATGGTTTAGCCTGGGCACATGCCGAAGATGATTTTGCGACTCTCCAGCTTGTTGTGCTTATGGGCAAGGCAAAACTTGGTACAGCCATGGGCAAAAAAGGAGCAGAGGCGGATTATGTTGTAAACCTCCTGAGATGCCGGCAACTTGTTGATGAGCAATGGAACACTATGGGTGCAGACTTTATAGCCGTGATGAAGGGATATGTTGACGGACTTAACGCATATGCCAAAGCACACCCTAAGGAAATCAAATACAAAAAAGCTTTTCCCTTTAACGAAAGAGAATATCTCACTGCCGTGGTTTTTTCCACCAGCATATTTTGTGGGGTTGATAAGGTGCTTCCCCAAATCCTTGGTGGAAAAATAAAGACGCTTCCCGGTCTCAGTGGGGAAGGATCAAACGCATTTGTCTTCCATCCGAGTAAAACTACCTCGGGCGAAGCTTTCCTTACCATTAATGCACATCAGCCAATAGAAGGCCCCACCGCTTTTTACGAGGCTCATCTTAACAGCGAAGAAGGCTGGAATATGCTCGGCGGACTCTTTCCCGGGGGATGCCTGATTTTTCATGGTACCAACGAAAACCTTGGCTGGGCACATACTGTAAACTACCAGGATAAAATTGATGTCTTCCAACTGGAGATGAATCCTGCAAATAACAACCAGTATAAATTTGACAATGAGTGGTTGACACTGGAGGAAAAGAAGATTAAGCTAGAAGTGAAAGGTGTTCCTGTTGGAATAGGCCGGAAAGTGTATTGGAGTAAATATGGCGCAACGGTAAAAACAGACAGGGGTGTGTTTTCCATGCGACTCCCCGCGAACATGGATTGCAAAGGACTTGAACAGTGGTTCCGCATGAACAAGTCAAGGAATTTCTCAGAGTTTTACCAGGCGCTCAGCATGACCAGTCTCCCCATGTTCAATATCATGTATGCAGACCGGTATGATACTATTTTTTATATCAGTAATGGAAAAATGCCGGTAAGAAATCCGGATAACGCTTATAACTGGAAGTCAACAGTTCCTGGCAACACATCCAAAACGTTGTGGACATCCTTTAAGCCAATAAACGCTTTGCCTCAGTATGTTAATCCAGGCTCTGGTTGGCTTTTTAATACGAACCATTCTCCCTTCCTGGCCACGGACAATCAATACAACCTCAACGGGAATACTTTCGACCGGAAGGATGGTTTTGAAACTTTCAACAATAACCGCAGCATCAGGGTAGGGGAGCTTATGAAGGGAACAGATAAGGTGGACTATGAGCAGCTGAAACGAATTAAGTATGATCAGCAATTGCCCGAAACGTTGGAGTTTCCATATGGGCTTGACAGTCTGATCAATTTGAAAGCAACAGATTACCCACAGCTTCAATCTACCATAGAGACTTTACAGGCGTGGGATCATAAAGCGGTAACTGATAGTAAAGGCGCGGCTATCTTCCTGCTGGTGTACGACTTTTTATCGAAAAGATTATTGGGTGCAGATTCAAGAGATATTACAAAGGCTGAAGCGGTTGCAACTTTTCAGTATGTTCATGACTACATGATGAAACACTTCAAAAGAACTGGTATTACACTTGGTGATCTGCAGAAGCTGGTCCGTGGAGATGATGCCCGGCCAGCCTGGGGTTTACCAGATGTGTTGACAGCGGAATACAGCGCGCCGTATAAAAACGGGTTAAGAAGGGTTATTTCGGGCGATGCCTATATATGTTTTGTTCGATACCCAAAAAATGGCTTGCCCATCATCGAATCAGTTAACACTTTCGGCGCATCATCGAAACCTAATTCACCACACTTTAAGGATCAGATGGAAATGTTCCAGAAACAACAACTAAAGCCTATGACCCTTGATAAGGCAACAGTATTGAGTAATGCCAAATCCATCTATCATCCCTCCTTGTCGGGCAATAAGAAAAAGCTTCCCTATTGATCGCCAGGAAAACCGGATAATAATTGATGTGGTTACTGCGACTATAGCCCCAAAATAAAAAAGGGGTCTGAATAGAAATTCAACCCCGTTTTAAATCCAATATCCTATGAAAAACCGATACAATAATACTGCGGATTTAATTGGTTGAACAGGGTTTTTATACCGTAAATTTCAGGTAAATATACCTGCGCCATCCGCCCCGGGAAGCCAGGAAATGACCCTGAATATGAAAAGATCAAAATTTCTGCGAAATTTACTGGCTGTTACGGCAATTTCCCCTTTTGTGAAGCCGGGCACTGCTTTTGGTATGATGAAAGACAATGCTTCCAGGGATTTACAACACCCAGGTATAGATGGACATGGCTTAACTCCCGACGTCCTCCGGTTGCCGGAACGTGGACTTAAGACCAGCCTGAACGCATATTCTTTCAACGATCCTCTTTCAAAAGGGAGTCTCCGGCCTGAGGACCTTTTAAAATTTTGTGCTGACCATGATATTGATGCTATCGATATAACCGGTTATTATTTCAAAGGATACCCGGAGGTTCCATCTGACGATGTTATTTTCAGTTTTAAACGAAAGGCACTTTCGCATGGCATAGCCATAAGTGGAACAGGGGTCAGGAACGATTTTACAAGTGATGACCCGGAATTAAGGCAGGCCCATGTACGAACTGTAAAAGCATGGATAGGTGTCGCTGCCAAACTTGGCGCCCCGGTATTAAGGATATTTACGGGTTTGAAGTATCCTGAGGCACAACAGCGGGCTCGGTACCTGGACATGGTTCTTGAAAACATAGGGCAATGTCTCCCTGAGGCAAAAGCTCATGGGGTGGTGCTCGCCATACAAAATCACCATGATTTTGTCAGAACCTCGGAAGAGACTATCGCAATCCTCAAAGCGGTGAATTCACCCTGGCTTGGCCTGGTCCTGGACATAGGAAGTTACCGGGGACCCGACCCTTTTAATGATATTGAAAAATCTATTCCCTACGCAGTCAACTGGCAGATTAAAGAAAAGATGTATATCAACGGCGAGGAAAAGGAAACTGATCTCGCACGATTATTCAAGATCATCAAATCTTCGTCGTATCGGGGTTATCTGCCCATAGAAACCCTGGGACCAGGCGACCCCTTTAAGAAAGTACCGGTTTTTCTGAACTCCGTCAGGAAGGCATTACGAGAATGAATAGTGATTACTTTCTTACTCCTTCGCGGGTGATGATCACAGGTTTTATCATGCCCTGTTCATCAAAATACAGACGATCAATGCAGGTTTCACGACTGTTTCTGTCCTTTTCGTTAAGTGGTCTGCGATGATAAACAATAAACCATTCATCTTTGGCAGCATCTCCTATTACCGAATGATGCCCGGCGCCGGTAGCTATCTCAGGATTCTGTTGGAGAATTTTCCCAACCCGTTTCCATGGTCCCATTGGTGAATCAGCTACAGCATAAGCCACACTATAGTCAGGTCCCGTCCAACCCCCTTCGGACCACATAAAATAATACTTGCCTTTACGGATAAACATAAATGGGCCCTCTACATATTTTTCTGGTGTGATCTCGCGAAAAGTAGTCCCGTCTTTGAATGGAACAAAGCCGGTGAAGTCATCTTTAAGTTGTGCGATGTTGCAGTGTCTCCAACCTCCGTAGATGAGGTAATGCTTTCCGTCTTTATCCCTAAACACAAACTGATCTATCGGTTGGGCACCATTGTGAAATTTATCGATCAGCGGTTTGCCCAGCAAATCCTTAAAAGGTCCTTCCGGTTTATCGGCCACCGCAACGCCTATTCCACCATATTCATTGTCACTCTGTATGTCGTTCGCACCGAAGAACAAGTAATACTTGTTGCCCTTTTTAATAATTGAGGGTGCCCAGACCGCCTTCTTTGCCCACTTCACATTCGAGGTATCCAGTATACGTTCATGCTTTTTCCAGTTGACCATGTCTTTTGAAGAGAAGGCATCGAAGAAAACTTGTTTTTCATATGGTGCTGAAAAAGTGGGATAGATCCAAACCGTTTTGTCGAAGATAATGCCCTCAGGGTCCGCGTACCAACCGGGGAAGACAGGGTTGCCACCTTTTTCCCGGGCAGTTGACTGCGCCATCGTACCAAAACTAGCCAGCAGGACTGAGAGAACAATTATTGATTGCTTCATGATGTTAGAATAATGGCCCATGCGGGCAGTTCGTTTTTTTTTGATTGAATATAAGCTTCAAATATAGAAAGATCTGGTAAAATGTGTGATCTTTAAGGAGCTAAACCTCAGCCCCGGGAATCATTTATGAATCTTCGTTTATTAGTTTTGTTCTTGGTTGTGATTTGTTCTACTCAATGTTCTGATGACCCGGATACTGTTCCGCTTGAGCCGGTGGTATCCGCTTATGATACCCTCGAACTAAGGTATCAACAAATGGGCGATCTCGCTATGGACCTGATGTCAAATGTTTCAGTAGACCAGGATATCCGTTTGTACGGAGTAACGGATCTCCTGGAGCGTCAACCCGTTGTGAGCCTGGATTTCCGGAGACCCGTAACTACCCGCAAAGACATACTGACATTTGTAAATTATCAGAAAAAAATCGATGGCAATATCAGGAAAATTTTCAACCAGTTAGGCGAAGATCCGAAATGGCGCGCGGCTCCACTTGTCCTGGAACTCAGGTCGCGTTATGATTCTCTACAGAATACGATAGCTGATGCGACGAACTACTTTAATTCGGTTGTCAAAGAAGCTAACCTCAACCTGGTGATACCAACTGATACAACCAATGCAAACAAACCTAATCGACGCTGATCGGTTCTACATGAGGGTTAGAAACCGTCAGTGCTGAATGTAAAAATGGACTATATTTATATATCAGCATTAGCTGACTGCATCTAAACATGACAGACCAAACTGCCGCAGAGGTTTTAAATGACCTGATAGAATTGAACAATGAACGCATTTCGCGTTATGAGCGACTGATTGCTTCACTTTCGCCCGCAGATAACGAGCTCCGCTTTCTTATGGCACGGATAATAGGAGAAAGCCATCAAAACAAAATTACTTTAGCTACTGAGTTGCAGGCAATGGGTGAGTCTATTGACTTGTCGCCATTAAAGCGCGGAAAGATTTACCAGCTCGCCCTTGCAAAAATGAACCATCCCCAGGATGGAAACCGGCTGAATATCCTCGATCATACTGAAGTCTGCGAAACGGCATTGCTGATGGGATATGATTTTTCACTCCAGGCAGAAGATGTTGCCGCTTATCTCCGCGATCTGCTCACTGAGCATCGATCCCGCATCAGGGAATCCCACCACCTGATCAAGGTTCTGAAGGATCAGACCGCCTGATTCCGCTTGTTTTCTTATGGCATAAGATTTTTATGTAAAGAAGCATTAAAGAAAGCTTATGACCACTATATCTATGGAAACCATAGAAATACTCAATGACCTGATAGAAATCAACAATGACAGGATCCAGGCTTATAAACTGGCAATTAAGGATTTGAAGGCCGGGGACCAGTCCCTTGCACCATTATTTTTGAGAATGATTGAAGGATCTGAGCGAAACAACAAGGTACTTTCCCGCGAAGTGGATATTCTTGGAGGAGAAGCTGAACGTGGAACTAGCCTGGAAGGCAAAATCTACCGGGCGTGGATGAATGTGAGAACCACATTCGCGGGCAAAACGAGGCACCATATATTTCAGAATTGTGAAATCAACGAGGATGCTACTACGGATGCATACAGGACAGCCATTCAATGTGAGGAGTTATCAGGTTATCTCAGGGAAATGATTTCGGATCAGCTCGATGAACTGCTTCATTCGCATGACAGCATAAAAAGAGTCAGGGATCAGAGCCGGCCAGTCAGGGGATAACATAAAGAATTCCTTTTAACCTAATAAAAAGTTTATCATGAAAAAGCTTCTTATCGTAGCAGTTATCGCCGGTATCGTCGGCGCGGTAACTCTTATTTATATTACTGACAACCTGGGTAAATCAATTGGGCCGATAAATGAGTAAGGTCCCCCTAAGGCATTGTAGGGCTTGTGCCATGTATTGAGAGGCGTTTGTCATTTACAATGTTTTTAGTGCCACCCACACAAATTTCCGGTCATTCACTCAACCCGATTTTGGCCGAAGGCGGGCATGGCCTATTATTGCATCAGGTTTTTCATAGGATATTGGATTATAACGGGGCTGAATCTTCATTCTGGCCCTTTTTTTTGCCCGCGCCAGGAGGATGCCGGGTAGGGATGATAATATCGAATGAAGAACCTTTCCCCGGCGCTGAGGTAGCAAAAAGGCAACCCCGATGGTTTTGGACAATCCGGCGGCATAAGGCAAGTCCTATTCCGGAACCTTCATATACCTCCCTGGGGTATAACCGCGAAAAAACTTCGAAGATCTGCTCAGACTGTTCCTGTTCGAAACCGATACCGTTGTCAGCAAACCGGATATGCAGATAACAGGTTTCACGAAAAGGCTTAGCTATATACTGCTTCGCCTTAACATCATCTATTTCCCGGACACTGATCAATACTTCCGGTGCCTGGCCGGGAATCGTGAATTTCAAGGCATTCCCAAGCAGGTTATAAAACAATTGATTGAGCTGCAATTTTATCCCCTGGATCGCCGGCATTTGAGGGAAATGAACAACAGCATTTTTCTCCTGTATCTTAACCTCGAAGTCTATTAATACGGCTTTGACGATCTCGTTGAGGTCTACTTCTTCGAAGACCGCATCAGCTTTTAACAACTTAGAGTAATTGAGCAGATCCCTAACGAGTAGGCTCATCCTTTCAGAAGCCATCATTATCTTGTTGGCAATAAACTTTTCTTTCCCACTTAGCTGGCCACTGCCTACAAGAATATCACTGAAGATTTTGATCTTTCTCAGCGGCTCCTGGAGATCATGACTTGCCACATACGCATATTGGTACAGATCCTGGTTAGATCGTTGCAGGTCCCGGTTATGCTGAACAATCGTATTCAGCTTTTCAATCAGCGTTTCGTTTTGTAACGCAAGCCGTAAAGATTCGGCGTCATGACTTGCATGATCCGAAGGCCTTTTTTGGTCGCGTCCATTAAAAGTGAAGCAGTAAAAGTCACAAACGTTTGTTACCTGCACACTGTAAGGATGCTGATGTCCCGGAAGTCTGAGCACTAACTGGCAGGTACCCGGCTTCTGTGAATTGTCGTTTGAAGGTGGGAAGGAATTTTTTCCGGGTTTGCCCTGGTCATCGTGTTTAATGGATTCGTAGCCGGGCTTATCATGCTTATTCAATTCATTATCTGTAAAGTCGAACTGAGCCTGGAATAGTGTATTGAATCGTTTGCCAATAACCTCGCCATAATTCCATCCGCTCATTTCAAGAAAAGCGTTGTTGGCAAACTGCACGACGCCTTTCCTATCTATCAAGGTCACGGCAACAGGGAGTGCATCGAACACATCCTGGAATAGATTTTCCCGTTGTATTGTTTCTTCAGTTGAGACAGACATAGGTAAGCTTTCATCCTGAAATGTTGTACCAAAGTGTTAATCCAGCGATACTTAAATCATGCCATCACGCTAAGTTTTCCTTTTGGTGCTGTAACGTAGGTGTAATTGTTTATGGGGAGCCAGGGTGTTCCGCAAAAAAAGACCCTGTTTCAATAATAGAAAACAGGGTTTCTCAGTTGTGTTATGTTGTTTCCGGTCTGAGCTGAACCTTACTGATCACTATGCAAACCGTGCCAGGCGCTACTCCCGGCTATATCACAATATTATGCCTCATTTGTTGGTGCCTGATTTGCATGGTTAATTCCAGTCAATATAAATTACCATGCCAATAAAAAAAGGTTCGGCGATTATTAAAAAAAAGAAAGTTTCGAAGGCGGCTCTCCCGGCAGCCCACCGGGATATAAAGCCAAACAGGACGGAAATGCCCCAACATTTAAGTCCCATGCTCGCAACCTTGATCGATAAACCATTTGACAAGCCGGGTTGGATCTACGAAGTAAAATGGGATGGTTATCGTGCACTTGCTTATATCAATAAGAAAGAAGTTGAACTTCGTTCAAGGAACGACAAGTCGTTTAATGAAAAGTTTTACCCGGTCCATCTCGCGCTATCCCAACTTGGCATCAACGCAATACTGGATGGTGAGATCATGGTGGCGGACGACAAAGGTCATGCAAACTTCGGAAATCTGCAGAACTGGCGCAGCGAGGCCGATGGTGACCTTCGGTTTTATGTATTTGACTTGCTTTGGTTAAACGGAGAATCGTTAATGGAAAAACCATTGATCGAAAGACGGGCTATGCTGGTGGATCTATTGCCGGAAAAAAACGACACCATTTTCGTTAGTGCTGACTTTGAATCTACCGGCACTGCATTCTTTGAAATGGCGAAAGAAATGAATCTGGAAGGCATCATCGCTAAAAAGGCAGACAGCGAATATGTTCCCGGGGCAAGGTCGCCAGCCTGGGTTAAGATCAAAACCTCTACGAGGCAGGAGGTGATCATAGGCGGGTACACGAGCAATGAGGGTTCTTCCAAACTGTTCAGCTCATTACTGGTTGGCGTGATGAAAGATGGCAAGTTGCATTACACCGGGAAGATCGGAACTGGTTTTACACAGAAGATGCAACAGGAAATGATGAAGAAATTTAAGCCACTCATTCGGAAATCTTGTCCGTTTATTGAAGTTCCGGATATAAATAAACCTTCAAGGTTCCGGCCTGATCCGCCAAAAGCGTCTGCCACCTGGTTGAAGCCTGAACTCATCGCAGAAGTTTCGTATCGGGAGCTGACAAGCGATGGGGTAATGCGTCATCCGTCTTTTGAAGGCATGCGGGAAGATAAAAAAGCAGGCGAGGTGGTACTCGAAGTGCCTAAAACACTGAACGAAGTGACGGTTGAGAACGAAGCTCCTGTGAAGAAGGGTACGGGCGCTCCAGTAAAGAGGGGTGCGGGTAACTCTCCTGTGAAGAAGGCTACCGATGCTCCTGTAAAGAAAGCTATGGGTAATTCTCCTGTAAAGAAGGTTACGGGTAGTTCCCCTGTGAAGAACGATGCTGACAGTCTTTTTAGCGCAGGGATAAAAAAAGACAGGGGCACGCTGCTCAATCCTTCCGAAGAAAGACAGGTGAAAAAGATGAATGGTCATCTCATCACTTTTACAAACCTGAGTAAGATTTACTGGCCCGATCAGAAATACACGAAACGGGACATGCTCAACTATTACTACCAGGTTGCCCCGCTTATGGTGCCATATCTAAAGGATAGACCGCAATCCCTGAACCGGCATCCAAATGGAATAGCAGGTAAAAGTTTTTATCAGAAAGACGTTAGTGGTAAAGTTCCCGGGTGGATTCAGACCTTCCCATATCATAGTGAAGAAGACGGACGTGACAAGGAATTTCTTGTTTGCTCAAATGAAGCAAGTTTGTTGTATATGGCTTCATTAGGTACCATCGAGATGAATCCCTGGAGCAGTCGGGTGCAGTCGCCCGACAATCCTGACTGGTGCGTTATCGACCTCGACCCGGATAAAAACGATTTTGAGCAGGTGATTGAAGCCGCTAACGTGACGCGCGAAATACTCGACGCCCTTTCCGTGCCCTCTTATCCTAAAACATCGGGGTCGACCGGCTTGCATATCTATATTCCGCTTGGCGCCCAATACGATTATGAACACTCAAAAGAATTTGCCCGGATGATTGTGCGGCTGGTGAACGAACGGATTCCTGACTTCACGAGTATTGAACGGTTAACTGCGAATCGCAAGGGCCGTATATATCTTGATTTCTTGCAAAACAGACCACAGGCAACGCTTGCAGCGCCTTATTCTGTAAGACCAAAACCCTTTGCCCCCGTGTCTATGCCATTACATTGGGAAGAAGTTAAAAAAGGTTTGCGTATACAGGATTTCACCATAATGAATGCTATGGATCGTCTCAAGTCGACCGGTGATCTGTTCAAGCCTGTTCTTGGAAAAGGCATTAACATGAAGAAGGTGATCAAACAGCTTGAGGGAATGATTAACAAGCAGTGAGCATGCGATGGGGCGCTTAAATAAAAATGGCGGCCGGTGAATCATCGCCGGCCGCCATTTTTAGATTTATGTTTTGACGTTCACTCAGCCCTTAGTCTTCCTGTGAAGCCTTTACATTGATATTTCTTTCTGCCACCTGGGTAAGTAATTCATCGGCTTGTTTCTCTTCATCAAGTGTTTGTCCGAGCAGATTCTTTATCTCGTCGAGGCCAAGTGTTTTGGCGAGCTGAGCCAGGCCGCCATAAGTTGCGATCTCATAGTGTTCAATCTTCTGGGCAGCGAGTATGATACCTACATCACGTGTAGCAGTGCCCTTTTCGGTTTCTTCTATAATGCTGTTACCTTCTTTCACTAAACCTTCCATGGCATCACACTTCTTGGCCTGTGCTTTTTTCTCGAGGAGACCAAACACTTTTTCGAGGCGGCTTGCCTGTTGCCTGGTTACCTCAATATGATCTGTAATAGCAGTCTTTAATTCCGGTGCCCCGGCTGCTTTGAGCATTTTAGGGAGATTTTTGATAAGATGACTTTCAGCCCAGTACACATCTTTTAGTCCATCAACAAACAGTTCCATCAGGGCAGAAGAATCATCCATCGATTTATTTGAGCTCTTTTTCGGAGCGGATTTTTTTGGTGCAGATTTCTTAGCGGCTTTTTTGGGTGCGCCTTTTTTAGGAGCTGCGTTACGTGATGCTCCTTTTTTCGGTGCGGCTTTTTTCTTTGTTGCCATGATAATTTTTTAAAGAGTTAATAATAATTAATGTATTAAAAACTCGTGCCACTGATTTGAAAAATTAAATCAGAGGGAGCCTGGAACCTGAAATCCCGACAAAACAAGCAGGTTAATCCGGTGCTTCACCCATGTATATGCGAAGCGGATAGTATCTGATGATACTTCAAATGGAAAGAAGCATAACTTATAACAAGTGAAGCATCATTTAGAGGTTAGGACCATGACTTACAAAAAGCGAAGTACAATTTAAAGAATGGGGAACTTGACTTTCAAAAAGTGGAGCACGATTTACATTACCGAAGCATAACTTAAAGAACGCGGGGCATACCCTACCTATAGCACAACTTCCAATACGCACCACTCGCAGGAATCGACGTACATATGAAACAGCTAATAAGAGGGCGGTAAAAACTGGTACCCTGCAACATGGACCGCATTGAAGACTAAGGGACGTTTGCATGCATAGGCGAAGATGTTACCAGGCCGGTATTGTCCGGAAAAAATCAGAAAATTACAAGCCTTGCTCGAAAAAAGGGGGCAATTAAGACAAAACGATTAAATTCGGGTTTGAAACCTTATTTATGACAAAGCTTGCGATTTTATTAGCCAGGAACCACCGCCTGTTAAGTATGGCTGCCATGCTGGATATGTTTGAAACAGTAAACCTTTACGGAAAAGAACAATCCGGCGTACCGTTTTTTGAAATCAGTTTGTTTCATACATCGGATACAGATCCCGTAAAATATCCAGGTTATCAGAACAATCACATTCAAAACTCCGGAAAGCAGGATCTGATCTTTTTGCCTGCATTTGGAAACGTTGATCCCAGGGCTGCGGTCACTGATAACCGTGAGGCTATCGAATGGTTGCAGAAGCAATACAAGGAGGGGGCTGCCGTAGCCAGTTTTTGCACCGGCGCTTTTTTGCTGGCAGCAACGGGTCTTTTGAATAACCGTCGGGCCACTACCCATTTGCAATCAGTAAGTGCGTTTGTAAAGGCATTTCCTGATGTGATCATGCAATCGCGGGCCGTCGTAACCGAGGACGATAATGTATATACGAGCGGAGGTGCTACCAGTAGCTGGCACCTGATGTTAAAGCTTGTCGAGAATTACTGTGGCAGGGACATAGCGATAAGAGCTGCAAAGTATTTCGCGATCGATATGGATCGTGAACAGCAGTCTTATTTCAGTACATTCCTCCCTTCAAAAAATCATGGTGATGAGCTGGTCAGCCTGGTACAGCAAAAGATCAGTCAGTCATTCAACACGAGCAATACGATTGAGCAGCTATTGGTAGAGGTTCCGGCCAGCCGGCGTAACCTCGTACGCCGCTTCAAGCTTGCCACCGGGATTACTCCGATCGAATACCTGCAAAAAACACGGATTGAAGCAGCCAAGAAGCTGTTGGAACAATCCCGGCAATCAATCCTTGAGGTGATGCTGGAAACAGGATATAATGATCTGAAATCATTCAGACAATTATTTAAAAAAACAGTTGGTCTGTCTCCCAAGGCTTACCGGGAAAAATTCAATTGAAAGGATCATGCAATTTTGACGACCCTTTCCAGGCTGACTTCAGATCTTTATCTGGACCTCAGACTTTATTCCGACCTAAGACTTTTCACAGGATTTGCCAGGCCGGCCTTGATTGCCTGGAAACTTATCGTAAGTAAAGTGATCATCATGCTTCCGGTTACTGCTACAATAAATACCCACCAGGATATCTGTGTGCGATATTCATAACGTTCGAGCCAACCATACAGGAAATACCAGGCCAGTGGTATAGCTATCGCACAGGCAATAAGCACCAGCAAAACAAAATCCTTCGACAACATGCCCCAGACGTTCGTTACAGTGGCACCCAGCACTTTCCGGATGCCTATTTCCTTAGTTTTCTGTTCCGCCACAAATGATGCCAGACCGAATAAACCGAGACACGAAATAAAGATTGCGAGTATGGCAAAAAAAGTCGCCAGATTGCCGATTCGTTCTTCATCAGAAAATTTTTCAGCATAATCTTCATCCGTAAACCTGTATTCAAAGGGAGCGCCTGGATTGAATTTCTTAAACACCGGCTCTATTTTGGCAAGTGCAGTTTTCACTGATAATGCAGGATTTATGCGGAGAGTAATAACATTTCTCCAGTTATAATCCAGGAAAAAAATAGTTGGTTGCACAGGGCTGTAAGGGGACTCCATCACCATGTCCCTGACAACTCCGACAACTCGTCGATCCACATCGTTCCATCTTATAATTTCACCTACTGGTTTTTTAAAACCGGTCAGCTTAACTGCTGCTTCATTTAAAACGAAAGCTCCGGTGTCAGTTGGAAAGCTTCTTGAAAAATCCCTTCCCTCTTTTATTTGCCATCCAAGCGTTTTCCCGAAATCATGACTCACTGCTACAATGCCAAAAAGCGGAACATCGGTCGGATCCTTACCTTTCCATTCAAACCCGATCTGGTTGGACCACACGCCGGTTGAAGGACTCGATGACACGGCCATGCTGGTGATTGCGCCTGTAGTCAACAGCTCCTGTTCTATATTTTGCAAATTTTTTCCAAGCTCAGGCGTGCCGATCATAACAGTGAGTGTGCCTTCGCGGGTATAGCCAACGGGTCGGCTCTTGGCATGTTGGATTTGCCTGAAGACGATAATGGTTCCGATGATCAGGGCAATGGATACCGTAAACTGGATGACGACTAAAACCTTCCTCGGCAATGCTGCGAACCTCCCTGCACGAAAGGTTCCTTTCAGCACCTTTACCGGGCGGAAACCTGAAAGGTAAAATGCAGGATAGCTGCCGGCAATTAAGCCGGTAAGGATCGTGAAAAAAAGCGTGATAGCCCAAAAACCCGGCTTGGTCCATGGGAACCGCATTTCTTTATTTGACAGGCCGTTGAAGAATGAAAGAAGGCACAACACGAGTATCACTGCAACAACATAGGATATCAGGGACACAAATACCGATTCACTTAAAAACTGGCTGATCAGCTGGCTACGCAATGATCCTATGGTTTTTCTTATCCCCACTTCCTTGGCTCGTTTTTCGCTCCTTGCCGTAGACAGGTTCATAAAATTGATGCAGGCAAGAAGCATCACAAAAATGCCGATGATCCCAAACAACCATACAAATTCTATCCGTCCACCAACAATCTTTCCATTTTTAAACTCACTATGCAGATGCCATTTTTTCATCGGGTGAAGCAGGATCTCTTCTTTGCCCTCTTCAACATGTGCCTTCGGAATCAGCCTTATCTTGGCGGTTGTTTTATCAAAATCAATATTGTCATTTAATAGTGTATATAATTGAAAGGAGTGGTTGTTCCATTGAGTTTGTGCCCTTTTTATCCATTCTTCGTTCTCGCCATATTTCTTCCACGACAATAGATATTTGGTGGTGTATAATGATGAATTATGCGGAAAATCTTCATAAACACCAGCCACCTTTACCTCTGTGTGGCTGTCAAGTCTGATCGTTTTATTCATTGGATCCTCTTTGCCAAATAATGTTTTGGCGATCGTGTTTGTGAGGAGTATGGAAGATGGATCCTTTAAAGCAGATATGCTTCCCTGCAACATTTTAAGTGGGAAGATTTTTGGAAAGTCTTCTTCTACCCACATCCCTTCCTGGCTGATCTTTTTATCGCCAACCGCAAGTACGTGCCCAAAGTTCCAGGATGCGAGTGCCACATACTTAAAATCGGCCGCGTATTTTGAACGTAGCTCGGCGGCTATAGGAATGGCAATCGCACGATGGGTACCTGTTTCATTGTTGAAGGTCTGGGTAGTATAAAGCTGCGCTATCTTTTCATAATTGGGATGATATTTGTTGAATGATAATTCGTCATAGATCCAGAGTCCGATCAACATCGAAACTGCTAAGCCAACCGCAAGTCCCAGGATATTGATAAAGCTGTAGGTTTTGCTTTTGGCGATGTTCCGGAAAGCAATTTTGAAGAAGTTTCTGATCATATGATAATGTTTTAGGATTCTCCTATTCCCAGAGACGTAATGGACAGTCAAATGTTACAATAATTCCCGGGCGAATTCTCTAAAACTCCACGAACGGCTTGTTGCTTGCCTGATTTGTTTTGTCGATACTGAGATATTAGCATAAATTAACATACAATCTGAAAGATATGTCCCTTAAAGATTACCGTTTTAAAACCTACCATCGTTGCCTTGTTGAAAAGGCCCTCGAAAATAACAAACACCTTATCACCGGGAAAATGCTTGATGTAGGTGCAATGCGTCCGAGGTATAATCACTTATTCAATGCATCTGTTACTGCGGTTGACCTTAGCCCTAACGAAGAGTTCGGGGTGCTCTACGGAGATATACAGGAAGGACTTCCTTTCGAAGATGCTTCATTTGACAGCATCATTTGTATAGAGGTGTTCCTGTATCTCGACCACTATACCAGGGCCATTAAAGAGATTCACCGGTTATTGAAGCCCGGTGGTACCGCCTTTATAAGTACTCCTTTTGTTTATCGTGATATTAAGGACAGGATAAGGTTGACAGAAAGCACGTTTATAGCGGAATTTGCCAGCTTTTCGAAGATACAGTCCCAGCGGCTGGGAAACGGGTTCACCGTGATATGGGATATACTAAGGCGGAAAGTGTATGCCGTTAAAAGTAAAGTGTTTCGCTATTTATTGTTCGCGCTGCTTGTTCCGTATTTTGCCGTTCTCAAATTGTTTAAGATCGAAGATCATAAAGACGATTACTATTCAGGGTTGTTTTTTATTCTGCAGAAGTGAGTAATGAATCTAAATGCGGTCAAGGCCAGTAGGTTTAACGGATTTTTGCCGATCTTAAAAACATGACTGTTTAAGTTAGAGGTATCTTTGCCGGTGAAATGGTCAGTCATCAAATTGAATAGTAGTGGCAGTGAAAATATTGAAGTTTATACGGCGCTGGATTTTTCCCAAAAAAAGCTGTTGCCGCTGATTGGAAGTTGTTTTCATGTTCGGACAGCTCATTCGGAAATTTATTTAATTTCCCGTTTGGCTGAAAGAGCGTGATGTCGTAATATTGCATCCCTTTCATTGCATCAGCAACTGATGCGGTTTGAGCCCAGATGGCGGAATTGGTAGACGCGCTAGACTCAAAATCTTGTTATCGAAAGGTAGTGCAGGTTCGATTCCTGTTCTGGGCACACGATCCTCGTAATATGCTGTTTTCAGGCTGTTATGAGGATTTTTTTTATAGACTTGTCTTCGATAGTCTTAGGGTTTTTCCACCTGCGTTAACCACTGCCTTATTGTTATCTGCAATGCATCCTTTTTGCTTTCGAAGTCCTTTTCATCTTTGACAGTTACAATTCTTCTACCGTCACTATAATTCCCTTCCAACAGGCCGGTGGTGTCAGTGATTGTTGCCCCGGTCGGAAAAATCAACAGCGGGTTGCCGCGGTGGAGATTAATGACTACGATGTCACGCTTGTATTCTTTCGGATCAAATGGTTTTATGTCACCGGTGTAATAGAATGCCGGCGAATTCCATTTCACCTGTTCAGCAATCGCCGGGTCTGTTTCGAGAATAGCTTTCCTGATCTTCTGGACAAGCTTACCCAGCGGGGAATCCAACTTCTCAATGATCAAAGAGACCTGTTCTTCGTTTGCTGGTGGTGCCGATTTTTTCGAACTTTTTGTTGCCATTCTTTTTTATGCAATAACGCAAATCTTTGTTGATAATACCACTTGTTAACCGGACATCTTCCCGGGGCATGCAGGACAAACTCACAAATGAAAAAGTAGAAAATGGATGGGCGGATCTGCTTATGCCAACTTTCAGATCAATACTCGAAATTTGTGTTATGGAAACAATAAAGGAATTGGTTGCATGGCCGGACTTCGAAAAATTGGATATAAGGGTAGGCACGGTAATAAAGGCGGAAGTTTTTGCAGAAGTCCGCAAACCTGCCTTCAGGATTGAGATAGATTTTGGAGAGCTGGGTGTCAGGAGATCATCAGCGCAGCTCACTCAATTGTATTCTGCCAGCGAGCTGATCGGCAAACAGGTTATTTGTGTGATAAACTTTCCCGCAAAACAAATAGCAAACATGAAAAGCCAATGCCTGGTATTGGGGGCAGTAAACGGTCCTGAAGTAACATTGCTCACTACTGACAAGCCTGTCCAGAATGGTCTGCAGATTGGCTAAACAGGTAAATTGACAGCCCCGGGATATAACACAGCATACGATACATCACGCTCGTTGGTAACAAATCAGCTGATGGGCAATATATCATTCTTAGTCGAAGATATATCGATTCACCAGCCTACCGGTGGAGAAAGCCTTTTTAAGTGATAAATACAACGCTCGGTCAATCCCGGTTGTCATCAGAAAAAAACCAGAATGAGATTACGAGCCCTGATTTTCGGTGTTTGTTTTATTATTGCCGCTTCCTGTAATAAATCTGATGCGGGGACAGGTAAAATAGTTGAAATTTATAAATTCAAAATTACCAGGAGTTCAGGGCCCTGTAAAATTGATAGCTCAAGGGCAGAACTTGCGGAGACTCCACTAATCAGCAATAGCGCAATACGGTCGTATAATAAGAATAATTCAGAATTTCTCATCAGCAACGAAGCGGGTGAAAAGATCAAAAAGCTCATGGACAATGAGCCGCTGGCAGTTACCGTAGATAAGGAACTGATCTACTATTTTGTAAACAAGCCCAGCTATTCAAGTTCAATATGTAATGCCCACATTTCGATGGAACATTTTGCCCTCAACAAGATCCGCATGTATATCATGAGTTCGAACCCTGCAACGCCCATTCCGGATCAGCGGAACGACAGCCGGTTAATCAATGCGTTAAGAGCCCAGGGCAAGTTGAATTAAGGATCTCCAGACTTGGCATTATGATCTATCTCCATTCAAACTGGTTCCATCATCATCTTTTGCTCACCTGATCTGTCTCCATTCAAACCGCCTCCATCATCATCTTTTGCTCACCGGAAGCGATGATCATTTTCCAGAGTTTGCGGGTTTCAACATCAATATAGTAAGTGGTGGTGCCACTTGATATGTCATCCTTAACAGTTACCAGGTAAACTTTTTTCACCTCCTTATCCTGGTATAGATAGTCGCACCGTCTTACCGCGATTACTGATACTTTCATCACTCCCGTCTTACCGTTTGGGTTGAAATCGTAGATGGCAAGATCTTTTGAAAAGCCGGTTTTCAAAGGCAGCCAGCGGATAAGCGTAGGGTAGAGGTTGCTATCGAAACAATCCATTGATGGATTGTCGTTAATGGCTATGGTTGAGTTCTTTTGTTTATCCGCGTAATAACCGGTGATCATACTGTCATAACGAATGATCATATCACGCTGATGGTTGTAAGATGCATGATAAACCGGCTTTAAGGAATTACGGTCGGCCACGATACTGTCGACCGATGCCGCAGGCGCATGGCGCATCTTAACAGTAGTTATCACAGTGAGGTTTACACTGTCTGTGCGGATGTCACTGGAAACCCGGCCTATCTCTATTTTTGTCGTATCCTGCATAAGATACCAGATCATGCTCGCCTTTTCATCCGAGATCCTCTGGTATTCTATACAAGGGTGTCCCGGTTTCAGCAATATCTGCGAAAACGCAAATGCTGGTAAAAGGAATAAAAAGACGAACAAGAACTGTTTCATGGTTGCAAATTAAAAGCGGCGCTGTGTATCATTCCGATTGTTATGTGATAGCTTGTGCCATCGTTTCGCAAATGTAATCCGGCCTGAATCGTGATGTTATCCCTCATGGTGTGGAATGTTCAATTGGCAGTATGAATTGTACAAACGCTTTATAATACTATTTGGCAGTCAGGTTCCCAAAGCACAACTTTGTAGAAACCGTTCATATACTATGATAACAATCGGACTCATCAGGGAAGGCAAAATACCGGCGGATAACCGGGTGGCACTGATCCCGGCCCAATGTAAATGGATCCAGAAAAATTCAGCTGAGGTAAAAATCATTGCGCAGTCTTCCCCAAACCGCTGTTTCAGTGACCGTGAATATGAAATGGCAGGAGTCACTGTAAAAGATAATGTTGATGATTGTGACATTCTTATGGGCATCAAGGAGGTGCCCGCCGCAGAGCTGATTCCGGGCAAGACTTATTTATTTTTCTCCCACACCAAAAAGCAACAGGCATATAATCAGCAGCTTTTCAGATCGGTTATTGATAAAAAAATAACGCTGATTGACTATGAGTGTCTCGAACATGAAGATGGTCAACGTATCATCGGATTCGGTTTTTTTGCGGGAATAGTCGGTGCCCACAACGGTATGATGGCTTATGGCCAACGGACAGGTTTATATCATATCGACCGGGTATATAAACAAAGAAATTTCCGTGAACTGATTCATACCTATTTCGGGCTTCGCCTGCCCAACGTAAAAATTGCAGTGACCGGCTCTGGAAGGGTTGCCCACGGAATTCTCGAAATCATGAACCTGCTTGGCATTCATGAAGTGGAACCTGATATGTATCTCAAAAGACGATTTGCTTATCCCGTTTATACACAACTGAAAGGAGGTGATCTTTATAAAAACAAACTAACGGCTAACTACAACCGCGAAGAGTTCCATATGCACCCTGAGAAATTTGACTGTGTTTTCCTTCCCTATGCTGAGCAGACAGACATCCTGCTGAATGGTGTCTACTGGGACAAAACAGTACCCAGATTGTTTAATAAAACTGATATTTCTGATGAAGCTTTTATTATAAAAACTATTGCCGACATCACCGACGATGCAAATGGTTCTGTGCCTATTAACCTCGGTGATCAGACTATTGAAGATCCGGTGTATGGGGTCGACCGTAAAACATTTCAGAAAACGGCGCCATACCTGAAAGACTCTGTGGATATAATGGCGGTTGGTAATTTGCCCAATGAACTGCCAAGGGACGCCAGTCGCTACTTCGGGGAACAGCTGATAAAATATGTATTAGAGGACCTTGTTGGTAAAGGCTCTGACATCATAACCCGTGCTACAATGGTGCAAAAGGGTAAACTAATGCCTCATTATGAATACCTCAGTGCTTATGCAGGAATATCCTGATCAGGATACCTCAGTGCTTATGCAGGAATATCCTGATCCGGCAGATACAAATAAAACGCCCCGAGCAAACGCGTAAATTCATCCGTGTAGTTTGCTGTAGCATCTTTGATCGTCAGCTCAGTCACCGGAGAATCGTGTTGCCGGATAAATGTGTAACTGCTAATTGACCTGAACCAATTATGTCCCGGCGTTTGACGGACCCGCAACTCTTCTGATTTAAACAATCCGCGTTCATTTGCAAGTGATTCAAATGCAGCAGCACGATGATAAGGGAGCATAATACCTGCTGTGCCTGTCATCACCAGAGTTTTTTCGATAACATCAGCAAGTTCTTCCAGTTTCAACGCTTTGCTATGCATCGCCAGTTTTTTACCTTCTATGTCTGAAGAAAGGTCGTTTTCGTAAAATGGTGGATTGCTGATAATGAAATCATATTTGTGAGGGAACAAATAATCTCTTGCATCGCCATGTAAACCAGTTAACCTCGTGGACCATTCGTTTTGATTGATGTTGAGGTGCATCTCCTGGTAACATTCAGATTCAATTTCAATTCCGTGTATAGTGGCATTGCTGGCTTGTGCAAGCATCATCATTAACAGACCCGTACCGCTTCCTATATCAAGTATTTTTTTACTGTCCGCGATGTTCGATCCACCAGGCTTTTCCTTGTTGGATAACTGAGCAGCGTACCAGGCTCCCAGTATACAGGCATCTGTGCAAACTTTCATCGCACAATGCTCCTGGCTGATCCGGAATTGTTTGAACTGGAAAAAATTATTTGAATTTCTTTTCTTCACCATTCAGCCCTGGCACTAACCTGGATATTTAGGGGATCTGTTTTACCTGCTATGAATTTATGGTATGCAGTTATTGCGATCATCGCCGCGTTATCAGTGCAGTACTCAAACTTCGGAATAAAAGTCCGCCATTTGTGTTTTTCGCCCAGGGCAGTTAGACCTGCACGCAGTCCGCTGTTTGCAGAAACTCCGCCGGCGATGCACAGTTGTGTTATGCCGGTTTCTATTGCTGCCTTTTCGAGTTTGTTCAATAATATGGTTACGATCCGATGTTGAATGGATGCACAGATATCGGCCAGGTTTTTTTCTATGAATGCCGCGTCCTGTTTAAGATTGTCCTGCAGAAAATATAAGATCGAAGTTTTCAATCCGCTGAAACTGAAATCAAGTCCGTCAATTTTAGGCTCCGGAAATTTATATTTTAACGGGTTGCCTTCACGGGCATATTTATCGATCAGCGGACCACCGGGATAGGGAAGGCCAAGGATCTTCGCTGTTTTATCAAATGCTTCACCAGCTGCATCATCCCTTGTTTCACCAAGAACGATCAGGTTTTCCGTTGATGTACATAATATGATCTGTGTATGACCACCGCTTACCGTGAGGCAAAGAAATGGAAACGATGGGGGAGGATCGCTCAACAGGTTTGCCAGCACATGTGCCTGCATGTGATGAACCGCTATCAGCGGTTTGTTTAATGAAACGGCAAGCGATTTTGCAAACTGGGCACCTACAAGCAGTGAACCAATAAGACCGGGAGCATTGGTGAATGCAATGGCGTCAATATCTTTTAACCGTACTCCCGCGGATTCAACGGCAGTGTCAACAACGGGAACTATGTTTTGTAAATGTGCACGGGAAGCAAGCTCCGGCACTACACCACCAAAAGCCTCATGTACTGTTTGGTTTGCGATGATGTTTGATAGCATTTTTCCATCCCGGCAAATGGCTGCCGCTGTTTCATCGCATGATGATTCAATTGCAAGAATTGATATGGATTTTGAACTCACGTGTTGTAGGTTTGGCCCGGGGCAAATCTACATCATATTCGTTACTTGCTGCGGATTGCAACTACCGGGTTCATCTTTGATGCAATAGAGGCTGGGATGATACCTGCCAGTACCCCTACCAGGATACAGATCCCTATAGCCAAAAGCATGATGTCGGCAGAAATAAACAGCGGGAAGCCGATCATCGAACTGGCAATTTTCGTAAGAATGAAAACCAATATCAGCCCGATCAGTCCCCCCAGTATACACAGGAAAGCCGATTCGAGCAGAAATTCGGTTAATATGGTCGAGCGTTTGGCTCCCAGGGCTTTTTTCAGGCCTATCTGGCTGGTTCTCTCCCTGACCGTCACGAACATAATATTAGCGACGCCAAACATGCCGACAATCAATGATAAGGCAGCTATCGCCCAGCCACCTTTGTTGATATTTCCGAAGATGGTATCTGTAAAAGAACTGAAGGCATTCATATCATTCAGGGTAAAGTCATCTTCCTGGGTTGGCTTTAATTTTCTGAGTGAACGCATGGCCCCTTCGAGTTCATCAGTCACCATAGCCGTTGAAACACCCGGTTTGGCCTGGACCATGATCTTTGGCTGCGACCACTCTTCAGGATTCAATTGTTTCAACTGGCCACGAACCATGTGAATACTATTGTCAAACTCCCAGCCGCCAATCATGCTTTTACCTTGCTTTTTGATAAGTCCCACTATGGTTGCGCCCCTTCCTCCCTTCAACCGAACTTCCTTTCCAACGGCCTTCTCAGCCTTTCCAAAAAGTTTCTCAGCCACTTCATAGCCAACCAGTATTGCGTTCACATTCTGATCATAATCAGACTGAAGCAAGGTGCGTCCCTGTATGATCTCTACTTTCTGGATATTGGGAAAATCTTCGGAATATCCATAATAAGTCACACCCGTAAGCTGATCCTGTTCGTATTCTATGGTCGAGTTCAATTCAGTCACAAAAGCAACATTCGCTGCACTGGGGACCTTACCCTTCAATGCGCGCATCTCTTCATATTTTGGGGTGGGGCGCTTCATATATTTCCACCATGGATAATCATCGCCCCCGGCATATACCCATTTGTCAATGTAAATCGTATTATTTCCAAGTGATTTCAGATCACTCTGTACTTTCCTCTCAAGGCTGTTAACCGTTGAAAGCACACTGATAATGCAAAAAATACCGATCGTTACTCCAAATAACGAAAGGAAGGTCCTCAGTTTGTTAGACCTGAATTCCTGCAGTGCCATTTTAAGGCTTGACCAGATAATTGCAACAAAACGACGCATAAACCAAATATAATCAGCTTTTCAGAGACTTGCAGGTTTTGAACCAATTTTGTGAGGAACGGTGGCATCTTTATCGATAATATTGCAGTAGAAATTTCCGGACATGATTACGATTGAAAATGAAAACCTTAGGGTCAGGATCAACCCAAAAGGAGCCGAGCTTACAAGCATCTTTAATAAGGATACTCAGCTTGAGTATATGTGGGAGGGCGACCCGGCTATATGGGGTAAACATTCGCCCATCCTGTTTCCGATCGTAGGTACTTTGAAAGAAAACCGGTACCGCTATAATGATAAAAATTATAGCCTGCCCAGGCATGGGTTTGCAAGAGATAAAACTTTTGTGACTGAAGATCACAAAGGCGACGAATGTATTTTTAAACTGTCGGCCGATGAAGAAAGCTGGAGAGTTTATCCATTTGAATTCAGACTTCGTATCAAATATTCACTTTTTCAAAATATCCTGTCCACAAGTTACGAGGTGGTAAATCCGGCAGATGAACCCTTGTATTTCTCGATCGGGGCCCATCCTGCCTTTAAAGTTCCAATCACCCCGGGCACCGCATATGAAGACTATTATATCCAGTTCGAGAACAAGGAAACGGCTAATCGATGGCCAATTACCGCTGATGGTCTCATCGGCCAGTCACCATTGCCTTTACTGACAGCGACGGATCGTTTGCCTTTGACTAAAACACTTTTTGCCAACGACGCGATCGTCCTCAAGTCCCTGCAGTCTTCAATACTCAACCTGAAGTCGGTGACAAGTCAGAATGGCCTTGAATTCAGCTTTCCCGGGTTTCCATACCTGGGCCTTTGGGCCGCGAAAGGAGGGGATTTCGTTTGCATAGAACCGTGGTGCGGCATCGCCGACCCCGAAGGAACAGACCAACTGCTGAATCATAAAGAGGGAATCAACAAACTTGCTGCGGGAGAAGAATTCCTCAGAACCTGGACAGCAAAATTTTTCTAACCTTATTCGTTTAGCGGTCGTTTCTTGATCATTCCGCCTTTGGTATCCTTAATGCTGTGCATCACAACAAATGCATAGGGATCTATCAGATCGATCTCAGCCTTGATCCTGGAGATTTCAAGTCTTGTGATAACCGTAAACAGGATCTGTTGGTCATTCCGCACATATCCCCGTTTGCCGTATCCCCCTGATCCATTATAAACGGTGACGCCCCGGCCCAGTTTCGTGGTGATCATCGTGGCAATCTCTTCGTTTTTTGGAGAGATAATGGTCACCCCTGTGTACTCCTCGAGACCCTCAATGAGGAAGTCCACGGTTTTAGAAGCCGACATGTAAGTGAGCATCGAATACATGGCATTGTTCAGACCAAGATAATAGGCCGCTGAAGCGAAAATGACGATGTTTATTAATAAAATGATATCACCGATCGTGGAACCGGATTTCCGGCTCAGATAAATGGCCAGCACTTCGGATCCGTCCAGCACGCAACCTCCCCTTACCGCCAGCCCGATTCCTGCGCCGAGGAAAAAGCCTCCGAATACTGCGACCAGCAATTTATCGGTGGTTACAGTTGGATACTCCACCAGTGCAAGGCACAGTGCCAGTCCAAAAATTGCGCAGATAGTTTTGACGGCAAAGACTTTTCCAATTTGTTTATATCCTAAAAGTATAAAGGGCAGGTTTACAATAACGATAAACATGGACAGCGGATAATGAGTTACCCCGCTTAACAAAAGGGATATTCCAGTGGCTCCACCATCGATAAACTTGCTGGGAAGAAGGAAACTTTTAAGTCCGAAGCCAGCTAGCAGTATGCCTGTAATGATCAGGGATACGCTTTTAGCATTCTGCCGGTTGGTTTTCCTGTGCAGGTAAACCTCTTTAGCAGCCCGGTAATTGCTGTGATGGTCGTGCACCTGCAGATCAGAAGCCTCCAGGGCCTTTTTCGGTGGTGAAACAAAGGGAGAGTTCATAAGCTCTGGCTATGACGAAATTTACGAATATTTCGCGCACCAAACCGAAAAAAGAAATGCTACCTTTGCGCGCTGAAAACTGCCGGTGGGCAAGATTTTCAAGGGCCTGGCTTCTTATCCGTGGGATTTAATACACCGGCCAAAAATGCAATTATCAAGGGATGAAATACATAAATGAGATCAATAAGCGCCGGACCTTTGCCATCATCTCTCACCCGGATGCCGGTAAAACAACGCTGACAGAAAAGTTTCTTCTTTTTGGAGGTGCCATCCAGGTGGCTGGTGCAGTAAAAAGCAACAAGATCAAGAAACATGCTACCAGTGACTTCATGGAAATTGAAAGGCAAAGGGGTATCTCAGTTGCCACTTCGGTGATGAGTTTTGAATATCGCGGCACGCTGATCAACCTCCTTGATACTCCGGGTCACAAAGATTTTGCGGAAGATACTTATCGCACCCTGACGGCGGTGGACAGTGTAATCCTGGTAATCGATAGTGTAAATGGAGTAGAAGCGCAGACCAGGAGACTTATGGAAGTCTGCAGGATGCGGGATACACCCGTCATCGTTTTCATCAATAAGATGGATCGTGATGGTAAGAACCGCTTTGATTTGCTCGAGGAAATTGAGAAAGAATTGAATCTCCAGCTTCACCCTATGACCTGGCCCATCAACAGTGGAAAGGAGTTTAAAGGGGTATATAACCTTCATGATAAAAACCTGGTTCTATTTACAGCAAATACTAAGGCATCCGATGAAGATGTAGTGAATATCAGTGATTTATCTACTGAAGTACTCGACCTTAAATTAGGGGAAAGAGACGCTTCCGCCCTTAGGGAAGATGTTGAACTGGTCGAGGCGGTGCATGGTGACCTGGACACCCGTAATTATCTGGAAGGCAAAGTTGCCCCGGTCTTTTTTGGCTCTGCAGTAAACAACTTTGGGGTGAAGGAGATGTTGGACACCTTTATCCGGATCGCCCCGGTTCCCCGCTGCCGTCCAACCTCCGCGCGTGAAGTTTGCCCGGTAGAAGAAAAAATGTCCGGTTTTATTTTCAAAATTCACGCAAACCTGGATCCTAAACACCGGGATCGTATAGCATTTATGCGGGTATGCTCCGGCAAGTTCGAACGCAACAAGTATTTTCATCATGTTCGCCTCGACAAGGAAGTCAGATTCAGTAATCCCTATTCCTTTCTGGCCAGGGATAAGGATATCATCGAAGAAGCCTATCCCGGAGACGTGGTTGGCCTTTTTGATACGGGAAGTTTTAAAATCGGTGATACACTTACAGAAGGCGAAGATTTTTACTTTACCGGCATTCCGTCATTTTCACCTGAAATTTTTAAGGAAGTAGTTAACAAAGACCCTATGAAAACCAAGCAGTTGGAAAAGGGATTGTTGCAACTGACTGATGAGGGAGTGGCACAGTTATTCACCCAGTTTGGCGGAAATAAAAAGATCATCGGCTGTGTTGGGGAACTCCAGTTCGAGGTTATCCAGTATCGCCTGCTGCAGGAATATGGCGCCTCGGTTCAGTTCAATTCAGTACCTTTTTACAAGGCTTGCTGGATCACCTCGAAGGATCCAAAGAAGGTAGAGGAGTTTACAAAGTTCAAATCAGCCAACATCGCTACGGATAAAGACGGTCACCAGGTTTATCTTGCGCAAAGCGAGTGGTTCCTGAACACGGAAAGAAACAACAACCCGGACATTGAGTTTCATTTCACCAGCGAGATCCATAAACAGAGCAATGACTGATGAATTGAATTGTTATCAAACTGCATTCAACAAATATCATTTTTCAGACTGAACGATTGTACGTCAGGCGGTTTTCCCTTGAAGATGAGGACAACTTTTTCCGGTTAAACAGTGACGAGGACGTCATGATGTATATCAGGAAAACGAAAGACCGGGAAGAGTGTCGCCATTTTCTGATTGAAAACATCAATGCTTACACGCAAAATCCGATGACGGGTCGATGGGCTGTCCATGAAAAGGACTGCGATCGTTTCGTGGGAACATTTGCCATCATCCCTCTTGAAAATACCAGTTACTGGCAGGTCGGTTATGCTTTACTGAAAGAAGACTGGGGAAAAGGTTATGCCACTGAGCTTACCGGGACCGGGGTCGAATATGCGTTCCGCAAGATGCTTGTGTCAAAACTTATGGCCGTGACAGAAAGAACCAATCATGGTTCTATGCATGTTTTGAGCAAAGCCGGATTTACCCGGCTCGATAACTTTCAGCAGGATGGTAAGGAACTTTGTCTTTTTGAGATCGTTAACCGTGCCGTTGTTGAAACCGACCGTCTCCTGATCGCCGCGCTCGACAACCGACAATTGCACCTTTATATTGCTCCAAATAATAAGCTTGAAGAAGAGCTTGGACTGAAAACCGGCGACCGTGTGCTTTCACAGGATCTCCGGGAGATGATAGACCAGATAACTGTGCCGGCTATGCGCGAAGCAACGGAAAAGGATTATTATTTCTATACGCTATGGATGGTGATCGATAAAACCCGTAACCGCCTGGTAGCCGAACTTGGATTTAAGGGCCCTCCCGATCAACATGGAGCGGTAGAGATTGGTTATGGTACGTTCCCTTTATCCCGTGGAAAGGGTTATATGACGGAGGCTGTAGCCGGTATGATTTCGTGGGCAAAGAAGTTTCCCGGTATCAGGTTCATCAAAGCAGAAACTGAAGAGGATAATGATGCTTCCATGAAGGTGCTGACCAAGGCAGGTTTTGAGCAGATAAGCAGACAACATACCCGCATCATCTGGAAATACAACCTGTACGAACCAGGGCATTAATCGACACCATCTTCCGCCGGTTACATTGCATTTACACCAGTATAATTATGTGGTGTGATCTTCTTTAATTCCTTCTTAACCGCCGAAGACACATCAAGGGTATCGATAAATTTATGGAGCGATTGCTTGTTAATGCCACCTTTTCCCCGCGTTAAATCTTTAAGCGCTTCATACGGGGCCGGATAGTTTTCTCTTCTCAGAATCGTTTGAATTGCTTCGGCCACTACTGCCCAGGTATTTTCCAGGTCAGCGTAAATCTTATCTTCATTAAGAACAAGTTTCTCCAGGCCTTTTTCGATTGATCGAAAGGCCAGGATGGTATGAGCGAGTGGCACGCCGATGTTCCTTAGCACCGTCGAATCTGTAAGATCCCTTTGCAGCCGGCTTACAGGCAGTTTTGCCGAAAGATGTTCCAGCAAAGCATTCGCAATGCCAAGGTTGCCTTCTGCATTTTCGAAATCAATCGGGTTTACTTTATGTGGCATGGCCGATGAACCCACTTCGCCTTTTTTTGTTTTTTGTTTGAAATAATCCATGGAGATATAGGTCCACAGATCGCGCGAGAGATCAATAAGAATTGTATTGATTCGTTTCATGGCATCGAAAGATGCTGACAGGTTATCGTAGTGTTCGATCTGGGTGGTGAACTGTTGTCTTTCCATCCCAAGGATTTCAGTAACAAACTCGTTTCCGAGCTTCACCCAATCTTTGGCCGGGAAAGCAACGACATGGGCATTGAAGTTCCCGGTAGCTCCTCCGAATTTTGCAGAAACAGGAACGTGAATAAAAAGTTCTATCTGGTTAGCCAGTCTTTCAACGAAAACCATCAGCTCCTTTCCAAGCTTGGTGGGACTTGCCGCCTGTCCGTGTGTTCTTGCCAACATAGATATATCTTTCCAATCCTGTGCAAGCAATTCGATCTGGCGGTTAAGATTCAGAAGAAAAGGCAGGTACTCAAATTCCATAGCGTGTTTCCAGGATAAAGGAATGGCCGTATTATTAATATCCTGTGAAGTAAGCCCGAAATGCACCCACTCTTTAGAGGCGCCTGCTTTGAGTTCCTCCAGCTTTTCTTTGAGAAAATATTCTACTGCTTTTACGTCGTGATTTGTAATCGCTTCCGTTTCTTTTATTTTTTGCGCATCTGCGAGGCTGAAGTCATCTGCAATGGCATGTATAGCGGATTTCATGGCAGCAGGCAGCGGAAAAAACTTCTTGGATGATAAAAAAAGAAAATATTCCACTTCTACCAGAACACGATATTTCATGAGTGCGAACTCGGAAAAATATTCATCCAGGTGATGTAGTTGTTTCCGATATCTGCCATCGATAGGCGAGATGGCTGTCAGTGCATTTAGTTCCATGAATTATGATTGAATAGAAGTTGCCAGTGTGTAACTTTGCGGGCAAAATTAGATGAATTGGAGAAGATAAAGGTTGGAATCGTGAATTATCTCAATACCAGGCCCCTTGTTTATGGTATTGAAAACTCACCGGTGATGAATGAGATCATATTTACAGGCAATTATCCCGCGAAACTTGCTCAGCAGCTTATCACCGGTGAGATAGATCTTGGTCTTGTTCCGATTGCCGTTATTCCTGGATTGAGGGAGCATTTTATCAATACTGATTACTGTATTGGCACTGAGGGGGAGGTTGCCTCCGTGTGCCTTTTTAGTGATGTGCCCCTTGAAGAGGCGGAAACAGTGCTGATGGATTATCAAAGCAGAACCTCAGTGGCACTTGCAAAATTACTGTTGAAGGAATACTGGAAATTAACGCCGGAGATCGTACCCACGCAGAATGATTATCGTCCTTTGATAGCTGGCAGAACAGCTGGTCTCGTAATTGGTGACCGCGCCCTTGAGCAGCGGCATAAGAACAAATACATTTACGATCTTGGTACAGCCTGGAAAGATCATACCGGCCTTCCTTTTGTATTTGCTGCCTGGGTAAGCACAAAAAAACTTGATCCGGGTTTTGTAGCCGCGTTCAATGAAGCAAATCGGGTTGGACTAACAAAGATTCACGAAGTGGTTTCAGAACAGATTTATGAGCATTATGATCTGTTGAGATATTATACTCGTAATATCAGCTACTTGCTGACAGAAAATAAACGGGTTGGACTGGCCTCTTTCCTTAATGCCATAACAAAATAATATGAAAGCCGCCCCGGCATTAGCGAAGAGCGTGAAAACATTTGACACGGCACTCAGTGACGTTAGTGACTGTTTAATTACACCGAAGTTCCAATTTTGGGAATCTGACATTAAATTTTTTCCAACTGGCTGGATTTGTTAGTAAATGACTACAAAAAAATTACATTTACGCACCTTAATTTTTTTAAACCTTAACCCCTTGTTTTTATGCGAATCGTTGGCTTCTTGTTCCTAGTCATTGCCTTCACTTCCTGCCAGAAGGAATGTCCTGTTTGTGAAGACGAAACACCCAAACCAGTTTGTTCAACTGAACTTACCAAAGGTCTGCTTGCTTATTATCCTTTTAACGGAAACCTTAATGATGAAAGCGGGAACAGTCTGCACGGAAGCGCTGTCAATGGCGCATACCTTACTACCGGTTTTCTTGGCCGGCCAAACACAGCCGCAGGTTTTGATGGCTTTGATGATTACATCATGGTGCAGGACAACGGTAAGTTAACCACAGACAGCGTAACGATCTCGCTTTTTGTGATGGCAAAAACGGTCAATCGGAGGCACGCTATTGTTTCGAGAGTAAACTTTGAAAATACAACTTCTCTCGCCTGGGGGTTAGGTCAAAGCCTGGATGGAATCAATAAATGGGAATTCGCAGTCGGCAACGCTGCTGATGCGTGTTCGAAAGCGCATATCTATGATCCATCCATTTATTGTACTTCGACCCAGTCGCTGGTCGCCGGGCAGTGGTATCACCTGATCACAAGTTTTGTTGATGGGGTTCAGAAAATCTATGTTGATGGAACGCTGAAGGCAACGATAAACCGTAACTTCAAAACACTTAAGAAATGTACAACTGCACAGTTTATTATCGGCGGATGGTGGAAGGGTGATATCACTTCTATTGATGGAAAAGTTGATGAGGTGCGCGTTTACAACAGGGGATTGTCTGAATGCGAGATCAAGGAACTGTCCAAAACCTTCAATTAATTTTCACCCGCGATTGGTCTTTACGTTATTTTAAAAAACCGGTATTACAATTTGTAATACCGGTTTTTTAAAAAGTGCCAGAGTCCCAGCAAGGTATATCTAAGTACAGCAAATTTTTGTTTCCCGTAGACCAGGTTATTTTTTACTGTCACATAAATTATCTTTCGTCGTTTAGCCGACTCTTTAGGGAAGTCCTTTTTGTATTTCCGCGAGATATATAAACCGTTTCTTACGATATAATATATCCGTACAGGACTATGTATGATCTTTCGCCTTGGGGCTGAGCCACGACTCCCGGTGACCTCCAGGGATTCTCCGAGCGAATGGGACATGAGTCCTGTTCTAACTACCACGACTTTAAAACCTGACAGTACTGCCCTGTAGCAGTAATCATGATCCACTTCATCGATAAACAGTTTCTCTTCGAAGCCTTGCAATTCTTGAAATATTTGAAGATTAACCAGGCTTCCCGAAGTGATCAGCGAATTCACTTCCAGGTATTTTTCCCCGGGAGCAAAGGAGGAGAGGAACTTTTTATCATAAGCCAGGCCGAAGACAGCAACTGCATTTTTGTCGACATGTTCATCAGCTGCTTTAAGATAAGCCGATAAAACACCAGGTTGAAATGATGAATCCTGGTCCATGGTTAACAACCATGCATAACCTTCATGTATTGCTCTTCGGCCTGCAATATTCAACGCTTTGGCAATTCCATGGTTGATCTTATGTGAGATAATAACAACTTTAGGATTTGCACTCAGTCCTTTCAATATACGCTCATCCGGAAATTCCGAATTGTCGATGATAAACAAGCGGGCTACCTGGTCCACATATGTGGCAATGTTATGTAGATACTCCTCGTGCGGATTATACAGTACAACCACGGCTGCAGTGTGGGTCGAGATCATAGACTATCAGAAGGAAACTTATTGTTTTTAAATAATCGGTTGTTGCGATCGAGGAAGCTGCTGTTGTCTATTTTTCCACCTGACACTTTCTGGACAAGGACGATAATATTGAAAGGCGTAAAATGTGATGCCCGGATAATTTGGAGACCAGTAAAATCGACGAGCTTTAAGAGGAGGGGAGTATTGAAAATATGGTGATGGACACACCTGTTTTGAAAATTGTTCGCAGTTCTTTCAGCAAGCAGGGCAGGATCTTTGAGACCAGGATCCATTGTGACATCATGAAGATTGACCGCATCTTCGAAGTGAGTGCTGTCGTCTTCGCCTGTGCCGTTTTCATAATCTTCGATCATGTGCTCGAGTGTTGTCAAGGGCCTTCTCCTGTCAAATGTCCTGTCTTTGTGTGGTAATACCAGCAACATATATCCTCCATCCCTGATGACTCTTTTCCACTCAAGCAGTGCTTTAATAGGATTGGCAATGTGTTCAAGGCTGTGACAGGAAAGCACAAAATCATATGCGCCGGAATTGATCACCGCCAGGTCCGTTGCATCAGCGATAAACTGCCTACCGACTTTGTTTTTATCATACCTGAAAGTTTGGCCTTCCGAAATGTGACCCTCCCAAACAGTGTCAGTGCTGAAATTACATCCATCCAGTCCACTAATGACATTATATATCGGCAAAAATCCTTTTGATGAAAGTGCCAGGCTTGGGCCGCCCACCTCGAGTCCTTTAAGACCACGGAAATACGCCATATATTTATGGCGATCTTTCATTCTTTTGGGAAAGTAGAGTCTGAATGTAGTTTCTAATTTTTTAAACATTTCCCAAGTTTACATTACTTTTATCAATATCCTGTAACGTTGTGCTAACCAAGTTAACATGAATAAATATCAAAAAATCATATGAATTTAAGCAACCCGGAATCAGCTTTGAGTAGGTGGATCATTAACTCTTTTCATAAACTTTATTATCATAATAATTCACAAACCTGGGACAATACATATTGGATGGGCACAAAAATACTTAAATGCCCCCTCGATATGTGGATTTACCAGGAAATATTTCATGAACTTAGGCCCGATATTATTATTGAATGTGGGACCAACAAGGGTGGAAGTGCATCATTTATGGCTGCACTTCTTGACATTATTGGAAAGGGCAGAATTCTGACAATCGACATCCAAGCTTATGATAACCGGCCCGTACATCCAAGGGTCGAATACGTATTGGGTTCAACGATTGAAGATGCGGTAGTTGAAAGAGTCCGCGATTCAATAAAACCCGGCGAAAAAGTGCTGGTGATTCTCGATTCCGACCACTCTGATCGCCATGTATACCAGGAGATGAATATCTATCATAAATTTGTAACTCCTGGTAGTTATATGATCGTTGAAGACTCGAATGTGCATGGTCACCCGGTACATAAGCATCATGGACCAGGACCCTATGAGTCTATCGAAAGATTTCTTAAAAACAATAAGGGCTTTGTGATTGATCGCTCACGTGAAAAATTCATGATGACCTTCAACCCGACTGGTTATCTTAGAAAACTTTAACCTTAAGGTTTAACGCAAATAATATTTTCCCCTTTTAGGTAAGTGAACCAGTCATATTTTCCCATCTCCCTGAAGAACACCTGTGATGTTCCCGGCTTCAGATTATCATGCAATTCTGTGATGATACATTCAGTTACCGGTAGCCAAGCATCACTTCCGTTATCGAATACCTCTTTCTCGGAACCTTCAATATCGATTTTAAGTATGGAGAGTCGTCTGATCCTGTGTTCTTCAATTAAGCCCGCGACTGTGTAAGACTGAACATAACCTTCATTAATTTCTCCCGCCGGGCCCATAACATAACCGGCACTTTTTTCTTCTGTATTGAAAATTTTTAGTTTTTCATTTTTGTGCCACAACGCTCCGTGAATATGCATAACGTTTGGATAACCAACCGTGTTTTTTTTCAGTAATTGGAAATTATTTACGTCCGGTTCTATGGAAAGAATTCGGGCATTCGGAAATTTTTGCGAGAAGTACACCGCTGCCAGGCCAATATTTGCACCTGCATCAATGATCCACTCAACCGATCTGGGATTATTATGTGGAAAATCATATTGTTGTTCTGTAAAGACCTGGTCAAAGATGTAGGGGTCAGACTGATCTTTTCTGAGCCAGATTTCATTTTTGAATACCCCGCTCTTAATTTTGATCATTGATCCACCCGCAAATAAAAAGTCAAAAAAGATCTTTAAACCGTTTTTCAGCTGGTAATATCTTATCAGGCTAATCAGTTTAATAACTTGCAGACCTAAAGCTCTCAATAGTTTTTAATTTCGCCAAAGGTATGCCCTGCGTAGAAGAATAAAAAATGGCAACCCTGTCAGCATTAACATATTGGTTAACTTGCCTGGTATGTCAACTGGAACATCGCGCCCCTTTATATCAATATGCATTCCTGCCTATAAGCACGAGGAATATGTCGGGCGGCTGTTGAAGTCTGTTTCTGATCAGACGTTTACGGACTTTGAAGTTATCATTACAGACGATAGTCCTGATGACACTGTCCGCCATCTTGTATCAGCATATAACAGCAGCTTTAGTTTGAGGTATATAAAGAATTCTCCTGCTCTTGGTACCCCAGAAAACTGGAACGAAGGTATCCGGCTTGCCAAAGGACAATGGATCAAGTTGATTCACGATGATGATTGGTTCGCATGTCCTGACAGCCTGCAGGTTTATGTTGATGCCATCAAATTAAATCCCGGCAAGGACTTTTTCTTTTCGGCATATTTTAATGTGAAAGGGCAGGAATCTGCGATCGTAAAACCAGGGTCTTTCAGAATAAAGCAGTTGCAGAAAAACCCGGTAACGTTACTATCAAAAAATATCATCGGTCCGCCCAGTGTTGTTATTCATAGAAATGATCAACAATATTTTTATGATAAAAATCTCAAATGGCTCGTGGATATGGACTTTTATATGCGTTATCTCAACAATCGTACAGCGGTTTATATTGATAAGCCGATCATCAATATCGGATTAAACGAACAGCAGGTAACAAGGTCCAGTTCGCTGGTTAGGGAGGTCGAAATACCAGAACATTTTAGTGTGGTTAGAAAAACAGGCGTCCGGCAATTCGAAAATCTTCTTGTCTATGATGCATGGTGGAGACTGATGCGAAACCTCAACATCCAATCTGTTGATGAAATAAAGGCGGCTGGTTATAATGGAGATATTCCAATCCAGGTCAGAAACCTTGTTAATTTCCAGCAGAAATTCCCACGATCCTTGTTGAGGTTCGGACCAGCATCGAAATTGCTGATGACCGCCAGTTACTTTTATAATCGTTTAGGCAACAGTTTCACAAAGTGAAAAAAACAATCAGGCCGGAGTATTCATCAGAAATTCCCGGTAAGTCTTAAGAAACTGTGTTTTGTCAAAATGTTTTTTTGCGTATTCATAAGCCGTCAATGACAATTCATTAAGTTTAGTGATATTTGTCAGTAACATACTAATCTGGGTGATACCCTGCTTAACCACTGCTTCTTCATTCCCGAAATCATCAATCAGGATTGAGTTATACCCGTTCTTTAAATGCATTTTATTTCCTTCCAGCGCAGTTACCAGTGGCACGCATCCATAAGCCATCCCTTCCTTTATCACCATTGGAAAGCCTTCATACGCGGAAGTCAGAATAATAATATGTGCTTTACTATAGAGCCGGTTCATTTCATCTTTGGTTCTTACTTCACCATACACGTGACTGGCTACAGTAATGTCATTATCGATCTCTCCCCCAAGCGGGCCGGCAAAATGAAATTGGACCGGCGATCCAGCTTTGATAAAATGCCTCGCAATCCTATTGAGTAACCATACTCTTTTCTGGGGACCACCGCGACCCGCATAAAGAATGTGTAGGGGTGGACTTGTTTTAAGTGGCAAGGTGTCCGGCACTGTCACCCCGGGCTGAATAAAAAGTATTCTTTCGTTATAATCAGCCGGCACTTTATATTCAGTATACTGATGGCGGATATTGCTCAGCGTGAAGCTATCGTATACAATCCGGGTGTCAAGCAGTCGGACGTTTGCCAAACCAAAAAACTCCATACCTTTTTTACCGTACGAGAAATTGTGCAGCAATTCTGTTTTATGGACATGGGCACCCAGAAATGGAAGCATGTCATAAAAGAAAGTACTGTTTGAGCTCAGAACATGAACCCGTTTATGAAGGTTGAGATAAAACGAATAATAATGCACTGAAAAAAGTCGGAACAGTAAATAGTCGCACCAGATATGGATGTCGAAGTTTATGGTATTGGGAATGGAATAAAATGCGTCTTTTAAACCATCATTGGGCGACTTGCGTGTAAAAAAAACCATTTTCGGAACATCTTCCACGCTTTTAAGAATATCCAGGTGAATCCGTTGAGCACCACCGATCGCAAAGCGGTCAAAGAAAAAGAACAGGTGTCCGGTGTGTTTTTTTCTTAGTAAAACAAATGGGTAAATAAAAATAACAGCAACAGGGTAAGTGATCCATAAAAGGAAGCGAAAAATTTTGATCTTTGTTAAGTTATGCATCAACGTCTGACTTAAGTTGAGTGATTTTACCTGGTTTGTTCCTGACTACTTGCTAATGTGCCTGGTAACTGGAACTGATTGTTCAATAATTTTCGAAACTTTCTTTGCTATGCTTCCCCAATAATAGTAATCATAAAATGCTTGTGGTGTATGATCATTATTATCAAACGCGGCGATTACCAGCCTGGTGAAATCAGCCCAGTCCTGGTCCGGCACAATTTGCAATTTGTTATGGCATGCTTCCCGAATTAAACCAAGTGCACCGATTTCCGTTGAAATAACCGTACAATTCATAGCTATTGCTTCGATTGCTTTTGTTTTGACACCGCCACCACTGATGATGGGATTAAGAAATACATCAGCAGCTTTGAAGTAGAGAGAGATATCGTCTACAAAGCCGGCATAAATGATATTTTTACGTAAATAATCCTTCAGGTCGTTGAAGAAATCCGGTAAGCCTTTGCCACATACGAGGATCTTGTAGTTCAAGCCTCTTGCCAGCAATTCCGGGTTAATAACGTCCAGGATAATTTTGAGGGCATCATAGTTTGTATGATGGTATAGCGCACCATTAAACAACAGGATTTTTTCATTTCCGGGTATTCCATGCTTCGCCTGGATCTTCGATCTTGCTTCCGGGATATCAGCAGGAATAGACGATTGTTCAACTCCGTAGGTGATAGCCGTCGATTTAGCAGGGTTGATACCCATGATGTCAACTGCATGTTTTTTGTCATCTTCAGAAATAAAGAAAACAAGGTCAGCCTTTTTATACACCCACCTTTCATACCACATGAGCGCTTTCCACCACCAGCGGCCGATTGACTTTGACCGCATATATTCGATATTATGGGAATGTACCACCCAGGTAATATTCATGGTGTTTTTCAGCATCCAGGCAAGCCATCCGAAATAAGGATGTTCGATCAGCAGATGCGTTGCATTGCTCTTAATAATTTCTTTCCTCAGTCTGAAATACAGCAAAGGGTTTGCATATTTCGATTTGCTGTTGGAAAGTATGTTCAGCAATTGATAGTTGGTTGCATATGACGGATCATTGTTCATGGTAGCGATACCTGTTATCTCTATATATTCTGCCAGGTATTTATTAAACAATGCAATTCCTTTTTCTCCACCGAGTTGAGCAGGTAATATTTTATAGGGAATAATACTGACGATCCTTACTGAATTACCCATTTGATTGCGAGTTATTTCTTTTTTGCCAGAACGAATATGGACGTGGCGAGGAAGGGAGAGGTGGTGGTATCATTTTTAAAGATATTGGCGGTAACAAAACGTTTGAGTTTTCCTTCTTTTAAAACATCCATGGGGGCGGTAACGTAAACGGCATCGACTATTGCAAAACCATGTTTTTCAAAAAGCCCCAGGATCCGGTCCCTCGTGTAAATTCTCGCGTTGGCATAACGTTCATGGATAGCTGTCGGCAACCATGAAAAAAACGGAACACGGTTCCATGGAAGCAGCGGTAACTTTGCGCCGTGGGTTTCAAATATCCACCATTTATTAGGCACAGTTATCGCCGCAAGTCCGCCCGGACGAAGTAATTCGTTATATTTTGAAATACTGTCATCGGATTTCAGGTGCTCAATCACTTCAAAGCTGATCAGCCTGTCATAACTCCCAGGCAATGGCTCATTTTCCAGGTCAAGTTTCCTGAACGTTGAAAGCTGATCATTATTTTTTACCTGCTGTTCCTTAAAGGGATCCGAGTAATCGAATATGTCAATGCCAAGGGCTGACCTGAACCGGTGTGCCACTCTTGTGATTGTAGCGCCACTCCCGGATCCGACCTCAATCAGGTCAGCGTTCTTATCAAAAAAATCCGGGTATTGATTAAGTATGTTTATGCGCCTGGTTATGATCTTGTCAACATCATCAGCGGGCTTGCCAAGATAGTGTGTATCCCGGAACAGGCTTTTATCGACCCGGTCAGTATTTGCCATCTGATTATGTTGATTTATTTTTATTCAAAGCTATTAAATTGCTTTTTGGTACGGCTATTACATAGATAAATGGCGCCAGTTTTATGCCCGATTTTCCGGAGGCCCTGACCACTGGATTTAATACCTTCCCCAATAGATTTTTAGCTTTACTGGTATTGTGAGTATCCCAGAAACCTGGCTCAAAGAACAAGTCGTATTGCGCAGATGAAACCAGCTTCCTGTAAGTGTCGAAAGGAAGCAGATGCTCAAACCAAACGCCGCTGCCTGTTTCTACTGTATTGGTATGATGGATGGAAGGATCAGGTAAGGTACCGTTATCCTGGTAGGCTTTCACGGCATTATCAAAATCCTGGAGTGCCAGTCCACGTGTCGCCTTCGCAAGGCGAAGCAAATCCCTTTCCGAAATCGATTTTATCTTTTCACGGATCAGGGCTTTTCTCTGCGGTAGAAAATACTTCTCCCATTTCCTGTGCCAGAGGATATGTTTTATATGAGAAGCCGGGTTATGATAATTCGCAGTGGTTGAAGAATAGATCAGTGCGCCCGGTTGGTATGAGTATACCGTAGAAAAAAAAGTATCTAATTTGTAAATATGTTCTATTACGTTACGTGATGTGATGATATCACATTGAATGTTTTTTGTGGCAAGATTCTCTAATGTATTCTGCACATCGCCCACTATGTATTCATCAATGTTGACACCGATAGCGTTGGCAATGAGCATTGCACTTTTTTTCCAGTCTTCAAGATGGTCATTGTAAATGACGGTTTTACAGCCGATCATTTTAGCAAGCATATATAATGTGCCCACACCAGCGCCATAATCCATGATTACGGTTTCATGCACCGGCTTGCCTTTCAAAGTGATGGATCGGTACAGCAGATGTGCACTGGTTTCGATCGAGAAGTACAACCTTTTGAAATGGCTGCTTTTAAAGTATTCAAGACAATGATAGGGCATACCCAGTTTTTCAACGGGTAAAACGGTTAACCGTTCCAACAAAACAGCGGCTTGTTCCTGAATGGTACGACTTAGATTATCTCTTTGAGGCAGAAAAGTATCCATCTATACACTTGCCGCCTTAGGCTTTACAGTTGACAAATGCCTTTTGCGATACTCTTTCCATTCGTACCAGGCTGCGCCAAATAATAGGAGGAATGAAACGATACCTATTACAAGTCCAATCTTGTCCCCCATGATGAAGGACTCTGGTTCGAACTTAAAGTCAATTACATGAGAACCTGCAGGGATCGATAAGCCGCGTAAAGTGTAGTTAACTTTGACAATCGGTGCCTCTTTTCCATCAATAAACGCCTTCCAGCCACGGGGATAATAGATCTCACTGAAAACGGCAAATTGTGGAGCCCCGGCTTTGGAACTATATTTAATAACGTCGTTGCGATTGAATTCCAGTTTAATGGTTGCGGCAGAATCTGGTTGCGGAAGCGATGTTATTTTAGCTTGTTCACGTTTATCAACCACCGCGGTTAACGCCGGGTTCAGACTGTCCAGCGCTTTCATTTCTTCATCGGCACTATTCACATATTTCAGCTCCCTGACAAACCAAACCGGTCCGAGTGCGCCTGGATTTACCTGTGCTACCGGCTGGCCGTTTTGCGGATTCTGAGTAATCACATACTTCGTATTGAGCATGTTTATCACATTCATGTTACCCTTATAGATCTGGTTAGTCAACAAATCATCATACAATGATAATTTTGCCGGATGATATCCGCTAATAGAGTTATGATGGTATGAAGATCTTGCGCTTGAGGGATCTGTCTGATCGAAAACACGATAATAGCTGGTGTCCTGCTTAATTTGAATATCTGCAGCATTAGCTGCGAACGGTGCCATCAATTCCTCTTCGGTAACGTATTTATCTTTATTGAGGTAACGCGTATCTACCCCGATGAGATCAATCATTATCAGCACACAAAATGCTATGCCGGCATACATTGGCTTAAGCCTTGAAGTAACTGTAAGGATAATTAATGCAGCTCCCAACAAAACGAATATCAGGGATCTTCCAAAGTCACTGCTAAACAATGCTTTCCGATCTGTTTTTATGCCGCCGAGTATTGAAGATGTGGCAGTAGCTGTTTGTTGTTCAATCTGTGTGTTATTTGGATTTTGTTGTTTTATCGCCTGTGTGATCTGTCCCATTACTTCCTGTATCTGCCCATCCCTGCCACCGCGAAAGTCCGAGTTAATATAAGTCAGGCCAACAATCGCCAGAACAACTGCGAAAGTAATGCCGCTAAATTTTAGTTTCTTCATCAACTCTTTCTTGTCCCATTCACCATGAAGTATTGATTGCAATGCCATTGCAGCAAGCAAACACATGGTCAATTGTGGTATCACAAGGGACATGGACGGTGCACGAAACTTATTATAAAAAGGGAGATAATCGAACAGAAAATTGTTGAATCCAGCAAAATGACTTCCCCACGACATTACTATACCGAGGGCCGTAGCGGCCAACAGCCAACCCAGGTGCCAGGTTCTGACAACAAATAAACCCGCAATAAATAAGAGGCAAACGAGCGCTCCAAAATAAACGGGCCCCTCAGTAAAAGGCTGATCACCCCAATATGGAGACACCGCCCTGAAAACATAATTCAGCGCTTCCTGTGGGAGACCGGATTCCTGTAATGCTTCGATAGTTTTGCTGTCTTCGGGTAAGGGCTGAGAGGAGCTGCCACCACGGGCATTTGGAACCAGTAAAGTCGATGTTTCGCTTATACCATAACTCCACTGGAAAGCATAATCGCGATCCAACCCGTTCTTCGATTTGTTCTCTTTTGTTGCAGTTGGATCAACGGAAGCTGTAAGTTCAGACTTTCCGCCGCGCATGGTTTCTTTGGCATAGTCGTAGGTTGACAATAAAGTCACTGAATACGATGCAAATCCAATAAGCCCTGCGATGATCGCCAAACCACCAGCCTTGAGGAGATGTTGGTAGTCTTTTGCTTTTATAACATGAACCAGGAAAGCTATTCCCAGGCAAACGGCAATCAAGAGGGTATAGTATACAATTTGAACGTGATTCTGGTAAAACATAAGCGTGGTGAACACAAACGTCGCAACAAAACCCAAAACATATTTTCGTTGAGTGAGGAGAATCAGACCAGCGAGTACAGCCGGAGCATAACCCATTGAAGAAAACTTCGTGGTATGCCCGGTAGCAACAAGAATAACATTATATGAAGAGAAGGCATACGCAAGTGATCCGAAAATTGCGGGCCAGCTTTTTAATTTCAAAACCTGGGTAAGAATGTAAAAACCAATACAGGCCAGGAAGAATAAGCCCGCGGGCTGGGGCATAAACAAAGTAAACACATAGTGCAGATAAGCAATAGTCACATTATATTGTGAGGCTGCCATGATTTGAAAGGTTGGCATGCCACTGAACAGGCTGTTGGTCCACAAAGGAAAATAGCCATATTTGTCATGAAACTCGAAGGACTGCTTTGACATTCCTTTCCAACTTAGTACGTCTTGCTGATTGGGAACGAGTCCTTGAAAGACGGGCAGGCAATACAACACCGTAACTACCAAAAAAATACCAATCGCAATTGCGTGGGGCCTGAGCTGCTGCCACAAAGTTTTATTCATCAGATATTTATTATTTTTTGAAGCAAACGCCCGCCTGAATAGCCAAGTTTCCGCTTTTGATTGGGCAAAATAATGCATTTTTACGCCAAGTCAACCCATGAAGATCTTAATATTTTTCAGCCGTATAGCGCTGATATGCAATATCTGCTTCATTATGGCGGAAATAATGAGGTATTCCGCCAGCCTCCAACTGAACCCGATCTACTCCACGGTTGTTGTTCTTGGTTATGCATCTATGTTATTAAATGCGATGCTGGCAATTATGATTTTAATACTTTTTTCCACACGAAGGGAAAGCCTGAATTCCTTCCCGCGTTGGCTATTAATTATTAACTTCCTTTTTTTGATCGCACAAATTTTCATCTTCCTCTCATGATTCATAATATAATTAAGGACAAAGGGACAAGGCTGTTTATTATACTTGGCGGTTTTTTTATAGCAAATGCAATTATTGCAGAGGTGATAGGAGTTAAGATTTTCTCACTGGAAGACACCCTCGGAATAGAGAAGGCGAATTTCTCGCTACTTGGCGCGCAGAATCTATCATTTAGTTTATCAGTCGGCGTGATTCCGTGGCCGGTGATTTTCGTAATGACAGATATCATCAATGAATATTACGGGGTGAAGGGCGTGCGCTTCCTTTCCCTGCTTACTGCCGGCCTCATCGCCTTCGCATTTTTTATATTTTATTTTGCGATAAAGACGGCACCCGATACCGCTTTCTGGCTGACTTCCTATTCAAAAGAGGGCGTGCCGGATATGCAGGCCGCGTTTTTTGCCATCTTCGGCCAGGGCATGAATATCATCATAGGTTCCATAACAGCGTTTATTATCGGGCAGATCGCGGATGCCTTTATTTTCAGAAGAATCAAGGCATTTACAGGGGAAAAAAGAATCTGGGCGAGAGCGACCATCAGTACACTGTTTTCGCAGATGATTGACAGCTTCGTGGTAACCTATATTGCCTTTTATATATTTCGGGGAGTTAGTTTTGGGCAGTGTACCGCCTGGGCGCTCACTTCGTACAGCTACAAGTTCCTGGTTGCTTTATTGTTTACCCCCGTTATTTACCTTGTTCACTGGCTGGTTGAACAATACCTGGGTAAGGAAACTGCTGCCAAAATGAAGGAAGCAGCTATGCACGGGAGATGATAGAATGCGCGGGGATCGTGCGATCGGAGGGAGAAGTGACGATAAAGGTGAACGATTAGTCAATGATAACTGACAGGAGATTATTGACAAACAAGTTGCAAACCGGGTACTTGATCGAGAATAAGAACCTTAGTCAGGAGATTTTCATTTCCATGATATAGTCATCCATAACGAACCCGTTGCCGATATCGGTTTTTTCTTCTTTGATCTTTGCAAACCCGAGACGCTCGTAAAAGTTGAGTGCGGGATTGAATCGGTTAACACCAAGGCGAAGAGAGAGCGTTTTATTCCCAGGGCTGTCGGGATCTGCATTCCCGGTTTTGATCTCCTCAATGATAAAATCAAGCAGGGCTTTGCCCAGACCTTTCCCCTGGTTGCCGGGCAGAACATAAAGTTTATGGAGTTTATAAAGGCCTTCACTGTCCAACGCACCAAATGAGGCAAATCCAACCGGTTCATCTTCCAGCTCAGCCAGCACAAACGAATGCTTTTGTCTTTTGATCTGGTCTATTAGGGCATCGGGACTGTAAAAGAGGTTCAGCATGTAGCTGATCTGTTCTTGTTTCAGGATGGAGCCGTAAGCAGCCGGCCATATCTGCTGTGCCAAAAAACCGATTGTATTTATGTCATCCACATCGGCAAACCGTACCACCAACTCATTGTCCATCATGTAATTTTTATTCCCTGCCCCTGATTATTTTGAGTGTTCAAAGATATTTATTCCGCATTATAAATTGGGAGATGTATTTTAACGTTCAATTAGTTTCAGATGCGGCGCATTGTTGTTCAAATTTTATCTCTACTCTTTGTTACTGATGTTAGCGCGCAAGTGTTCGGCGGACACCCACCTTCGCAAAAATGGCTCCAGATTAATACCGACACGGTGAGGGTTATCTTCGCTCCGGGTCTTGAAAAAACAGCCGGGGAGATAGTCGATATAACGCGCGGGCTTAACGACGCGACCCTGAACACCATCGGATCCAGGATCAGGAAGATCAATATTGTCCTTCAACACCAGACTACTAACGCCAACGGATACGTGGGACTGGGGCCGTGGAGGAGCGAATTTTATCTCACCCCGATGCAAAACAGCTTCAGGCTTGGCAGTTTGTCGTGGCACAAGTCGCTTGCCCTGCACGAATACCGCCATGTTCAGCAGTTCAACAATTTCAGGAAAGGTGTTTCCAGGATCACTTATTTTATCTTTGGAGAACAGATCCTGGGACTCGTCAATAGCGCCGCAGTACCAGATTATTTCTGGGAGGGCGATGCCGTTTACCAGGAGACATTGATGAGCGGGCAGGGCAGGGGCCGTTTAGGATATTTTCATAACGGTTACCGGTCAATCTGGGCGGCCGAGAAAAGCTATTCGTGGCAAAAGCTAAGAAACGGATCACTCCGTGATTATGTGCCTGATCATTACCAGCTCGGTTACCTGATAGTAGCGTACGGACGGGTTAAATATGGAGATAGTTTATGGGCGACCATCACCGACGACGCGGTCCGATTCCGGGGTTTGTTCTATCCCTGGCAAAGGTCGATCAAAAAACATACAGGTTTATCTTACCAGGCATTCCGGCAGGATGCGTTAGGGTATTTTGAAAAAACACTCAAACAAGCGGCGGTAGGTAAACAGGTAAATCAATCAACCACAGGCCAAAAGGCAAATCAACCGTCGACAGCTCAACAGGCAAATCAACCAGGATCAACAATTACTGCCGGGGCACAGGGTGATAGCCTCTCATCATTTGCCAGCCGGCGAAAACATTTCGCGGGAGATGAACGCTATCCGCAATGGATAAGCGCCGACCGGGTGTTGCTGGTGAAATCAGATTATAAGAACATCCCGGCGTTTGTGATCATGGATCCCCGGACAGGTAAAGCAAACAAGATAAGGGTGACAGATATTTCGGAGGACCAGTACTATTCATACAAAAATAACCGTATCGTTTATGCGGCTTATCAACCGGCGACGCGATGGGGATGGAAGGATTATGGTGATATAAGACTTCTTGACATCCGTTCAGGGAAACAACAAAACATCACGACCCGTACCCGCTATTTTTCTCCTGATATCACCGGGGATGGTCAAGAGATAGTTGCGGTAGAGGTGGATCCTGCGGGAAAAAGTTCGTTGCATATTCTAACAACAGATACTCCGTCGCGGAGAAGGGTAATACCAAACCCGGACCGGCTTTTTTATACTTATCCAAAATTTATGGCAGATGGCAACATCCTGTCTGCCGTAAGAAATGAAGTTGGTGAAATGGCTTTGGTAAAAGTAGACCCGCTAACCGGAAGTATTGAAAATCTTATTCCCTGGTCGATGAATGTCATTGGGTTTCCGTTAGTGAACAAGGATACCATCACTTTTACGGCCTCGTATGCAGGCACGGACCGGCTTTTTATGCTGACCGGGAATAAGCTTTACCAGGTGATAGTCGACGCTGAAAATTCATCAACCGGCAATTATCAACTCAGCGTGTCAGATGGCAATTATGCCTGGTCTGGATTTTCAGCTGTTGGATACCGGTTGCAGACTGGTAAACCGGTTTTTACCGAGGTGCCAACATCTGTATTTAACGCGGAGTTGCCGGTATTCGGCGCGGGTATCGCAAAGACAGCACCGTCCGGCTTCCTGGATAAGATGCCGCGCGGCGAATACCAGGTAACTAAATACAGGAAATCGTTTAATCTTATTAATCCGCATAGTTTCCGCCCATATCTCAATGAGCCGGATTTCACGTTTTCGTTGATCGGCGAGAATGTGCTTAACACTTTCGTGTCAGAACTCTATTTCAATTACAACAGCAATGAAAAAAGTAAAGAAGTTGGAGCGAATCTTAACTACGGTGGCTTATATGCATGGATCCGTGGTGGCGTGAACTACACGTTTGACCGAAGTGCAAGTGCCAACGGAAACCGAGTGTATTGGGACGAAGCCGAAGCCAATATTGGCCTGAACCTGCCCTTAAACCTTACAGGCGGCAGATGGTACCGGCGCCTGAGTGTCGCATCCGATTATGTCACAAACTCCAGGACGTTCAAAGGCGCGTACAAAGACAGTTTTGATAACAGAACTTTTGGATATGTCAGGAACACACTGAGTTTTTCAAACCAGGTTCAACAGGCGCGTCAGCATATATACCCCAGGTTTGCACAAACGCTGAACGTCAATTATTCTTTGTCCGCTGGTTCGTTAGAAGCAAACCAGTTTCTTGCTTCTGCATACTGGTATTTTCCAGGGCTTTTCAAAACCCATAATCTCGTTTTCAATACCGCCTTCCAGGGACGTGATACCCTGAGAAATGCGCTTTTTAGTAATAGTTTCCCGTTCTCCCGGGGATACACAGCCGAAAATTATCACCATATGTTTAAGCTCGGAGTCAATTATCACCTTCCTTTAGTGTATCCCGACTGGGGTTTTGCAAGTATTGTTTATTTCCAGCGGATCCGCGCGAATCTTTTTTATGATTTCACCCGTATTAACGATTTTAACCGGCAGGGTAAATTTGTCGCTGCCAATTTCAGATCTTTAGGCACCGAGTTGTTCTTCGATACCAAATGGTGGAACCAACAGCCGCTGAGTTTCGGCATCAGGTATAGTTACCTGTTGGATGCATCGAACCAGGGCGTTGGGAAAAACCAGTGGAGCTTTATATTGCCTATTGAACTACGGTAGCCCGGTTAAGTTTGATGATCCATCATTGCTGATTTGCATCGACCTGCATGGCTGACAAACTCTCAACGATAATTTTCATCTTCGCCTCAGCATCAGCTTTTTTCTTTTGCTCCAGGGCCAGTATTTCGGGTTTTGCGTTGGCAACAAAACGTTCGTTGCCCAGCTTTTTATCAATCGATATCAGAAAACCCCTTAGGTAGTCAAGCTCCTTGTTCAGTGCTGAAATCTGAGCAGTGTTGTCAACAGCTGAGTTCGTTTCTATATAGAATTTGTCCGTACCGACTACCAGGGATATGGTGTTAGCCACTGGATCCGTAGCAAGGGCTATACCATTGATATTGACCTGTTTGACGAGGATATCCTGAATTTTGCTGTAGGTCTCCGGAGCCGGCGAAACGATATATACTTTTATCGGTTCTTTTGGTTTGATCTGGTTTTTTACACGGACGTCCCGCAGACTGGTAATCACATCCTTTAACAGGGAGGCCTGTTCCAGACTTGACTTATCCACAGGTCCCGCGGCAACATACCGGGAGATAGTCAGATCCTGTTCTCTTTCATCAAGCAGGTGAAATATTTCCTCGGTTATGAAAGGCATGAAGGGATGAAGTAGCTGCATCAGTTCAGTGAAGAAACCAACGGTACTATCATACACTTTTTGATTCACCGGTAATTCAAAACCGGGCTTCACCCATTCGAGATACCAGCTACAGAAATCATCCCAGATCAGCGAGTAGATTGTTTTGAGCGCCTCATTCAGCCGGAATTCTTTATACATCAGTTCCACATCTGCCTTAACCTGGTTAAGGCGATTGCTGAACCAGTCAACAGCGAAATGATCCATTTCAGGCTCTTCCGTCCCTATCCGGCCTTCCCAGTTTTTAACCAGTTTAAGGGCGTTCCACAGTTTGTTATTAAAATTCCTACCCTGTTCGCAGCTGCTCTCATCAAACAAAAGGTCGTTGCCGGCGGGTGAAGAAATCATAATTCCGAACCTCACGGCATCGGCGCCAAATTTTTCGATGAGTTCAAGCAGGTCAGGTGAGTTACCGAGCTGTTTGCTCATCTTGCGTCCCTGCTTGTCGCGTACCATCCCTGTGAAATAAACATCGGAAAAAGGCCTTTCCTGTTTAAACTCCATGCCCGACATGATCATGCGCGCAACCCAGAAAAAGATAATGTCCTGGCCGGTGACCAGTACCGAGGTCGGATAATAATAGTTGATCTCGTCGTTACCGGGGTTGGTGATCCCCTTAAAAACTTCAATGGGCCATAGCCAACTGCTGAACCAGGTGTCCATAACATCCTTGTCCTGCTCAAGTTTTGCACCTTTCAGTTCCGGGCGCTCAGCCAGCACCTGATCCAGGGTTTCTGCAACATAACAGGTGCCGTTTTCATCATACCATGCAGGGATCTGTTGCCCCCACCAAAGCTGGCGGGAGATACACCAGTCCTTTACATTTTCCAGCCAGTACCTGTAAGTTGCCAGGAACTTGTCGCCCGGATGGATCCTGATTCTTCCTTCCAGTACCTCTGCAAGCGCCGGACCAGCGAGTTCCTTCATCTTCACAAACCATTGCGTGGATATCCTGGGCTCGACGACTGCGCCACTTCGCTGGGAAAAACCGAGCCTGGTGCTGTAGTCTTCTTCCTTTACAAGAAGACCTTCTTCCCGCAATTGTTCCACTGCTTTTTTCCTGGCTTCAAAACGGTCAAGGCCCACAAAAACCTCTGCAGCAGCGCTGATAGTACCATCCTCATTCAATGTATCGATAACCTCAAGATTATGTTTGAGGCCGATGTTATAATCGTTGATATCATGTGCGGGGGTGATTTTTAACGCCCCGGTACCGAAAGATGGATCAACATATTCATCGAAGATTACCTGGACCTTACGATTTACCAGGGGCACAATTACCTGCTTGCCCCGTAGATAATCATACCGTTCATCTGAAGGATTTACGCAAACAGCAGTGTCGCCCATGATCGTTTCAGGGCGCTGGGTGGCAATCGTGATATAACGGGGAGCGGCAACCGGAGCGTGTGGGTTGCCGGTGGCCTGGTCATCAACAACGAGGTATTTTACATAATAAAGTTTTCCCTGTATGTCGCGGTATTCAACTTCTTCATCACTAAGTGCGGTTCTTGCGGCAGGATCCCAATGGATCATCCTGGCTCCGCGGTAGATCTTTTCTTTTTTATAGAGATCAACAAAAACCTTCATCACCGCCTCGTAGTAGTGGGGGTCCATGGTAAACGTGGTACGGTCCCAATCAACACTGCAGCCGAGTTTGGCTATCTGGTGATAGATGATGTTCCCATATTTTTCTTTCCATTCAAATGCATAACGCAAAAATTCTTCGCGGGAAAGATCTGATTTTTTAATGCCTTTTTCTTTCTCGAGCATCTGGACCACTTTTGCTTCCGTGGCAATGGATGCATGGTCGCTCCCGGGCACCCAGCAGGTGTTGAAGCCACTCATGCGGGCCTTCCGAACAAGGATATCCTGCACCGTTTCATTGAGGGTGTGGCCCATGTGCAGAACACCGGTAACATTCGGAGGAGGAATTACCACGCTGTAGGCCGGACGATCGTCGGGCTGACTGTGGAAGTATCGTTTTTCCAGCCAGTGCTTATACCATCTCTCTTCAACCGTTGCGGGATTGTAATTTTTGCTCAGTTCCATATGCTTACTTAAGTGGTCTTTGAATCGGGATGCAAAAGTAAGAAAAGAATGTGTTGTGGGCGTAAATGAGCGGCTACCTGCGAGGCAAAAAAATAAATGGTGCATGAGGCATACCGCCCCCAGGCACCATTTACAATGATCTTAAATTATAAAACCCTAAGTGAAATTCTTAAGTATAGGTCTCCTCCCTAGGCGTACCAAAACAGGTAAGAAAGGAACATCACCAGGAATAGGAACCCAAACGCCCATAGCGCGATCTTGAGATTTTGAGTGATGTGGAAAGAAGTTGTCTTCTTCATATGTTACAGTTTTAGTTTGAACTATTGCATTACTAATAGTTTTCCGGGTAAATGGACGGGGTAATTGGTAAGATACCTGAATGCTTTCCAAGGGGTGGGATCGGGGAAAACTGCGTGGGCCAGCTCTGAAACAAAAGTAATATTTCAATTTGAAACCTGCAAGTGCCTGAATAGAGAAAAACGCTTAATATGTTAAAATTGCGGATCAGGCATAAAAGTACCCGCAGATAAGGCTGCGGGTACTTAAAATTTGTGGACCGTAACTCTGGAAAATTACGTTCGCGCGTCGGTTAACGCTGGGTGAACCAGAAAGAGAACACTACCAGTGCCAGGAAATACAGCACGGCGGCTGTGACCAGTGTCAGGGCGGTGGTTTTTTTCTGTGTGCTTGTGTTTTGCATAGTCAATTGGATTTAAAGGTTAAACCATACAGGGTTGGATTTTCAGGATTCATAGGGATTAGTCGTTCAGCTGCCATTCGGCAACATATATTTTGAGGTGCGTTTTACCGCACCATGTAAAAACGTTGATTTTTCAACCCCGGACGGCCGGGATTGTTCATATGATTTGCAGGCATCACCCGCTCATACCGGCTACACAGGTAGCAGGTATCATTGATACATCTAAGCTCGCTTGTCTGTCATGGAGACGAAATTACCCTGCACCTGATCTGGCAGCTATGACAGCATTATCCTGGACTCTTCTATATATAGTGAGATATTATTCGACGACAATTAGGATTTATGGGAAAATCCTAATTTTTTTACCACCGTTATTACTAACTTTGTTAGTATCATGTACGCAATCGTCGATATAGAAACAACGGGAGGTTATGCAGCTAATAACGACATAACTGAAGTTGCTATTGTGTTACATAATGGAAATTGTGTAGTAGACCGGTATGAAACACTTATACGACCGGCCCGCCCCATACCCTATTATATCCAGGTATTGACCGGAATTACACCGGCTATGGTTGAAAGTGCGCCAACTTTTGACGAAGTCGCTGAAGAGATTTTTGACCGGCTGAAAGACTGTGTGTTTATCGCTCACAATGTCAACTTCGATTATTCATTTATCAAACACCATCTGCAGCTTTGCGGCTTCGAACTGAATGTTCAGAAGCTGTGCACAGTAAGGCTTGCACGCAAAGTGTTCCCCGGTTTACAATCTTACAGCCTGGGTAAGCTTTGTGTACATTTCAACATCGTGATTCAAAACCGTCACCGCGCGGGAGGTGATGCAGATGCCACGGTTACACTGTTTGAAAACATCCTGCTTCATAACGGTATTGAACATGTGCAGCAGTTCCTGAAAAAAGGATCCAAAGAACAATACCTTCCCCAGTTTTTACCGAAAGAAGAAATCGACAAACTGCCCTATACCCCCGGTGTTTATTATTTTCATAACCAAAAAGGAAAAATTATTTACGTCGGTAAGGCCAGGAACATAAAATACAGGGTAAGAAGTCATTTTTCGCATAATGGTGCAGGTAAGCAACGGCAGGAGTTTATGCGGAATATTTATAGCATCACTTACAAAACCTGTGGCACCGAACTCATGGCATTTATCCTGGAGAGTATTGAGATCAAACGCCTGTGGCCCGAATACAATGCAAGTCAGAAAAGATTTACGGCCAACTATGGTATCTACGCATTTGAAGATCAGAACGGGTACCTCCGGCTGGCCATCAATAAAAAGATGAAAAACCAGGAGGCGTTGTATACTTTCCAGCTGTTGCATGAAGGACACCGTTTGCTAAAACGGCTTATCCATGACTTTGATCTTTGCCCGAAACTTTGTTACCTGCAAAAGGACGATGGGCCCTGCCTGCCGGTCAGTCTGCTGAAACCCTGCCTGGGCGCCTGCGAGAAAAAAGAAGAAGTGGCAGCTTACAACGAGAGAGTCATGCGAGCCAAAGATTTCCTCGATAATCATCTTCCCACCTTTGCTGTATTGGATGATGGTAAGGATAATTATGAACAAAGTTGTGTGCTTATTGAAAAAGGAAGATTCTATGGAATGGGTTATGTACCGGTGGATACGCAGGTCTCCAGCCTGGATCAACTAAAAGAATATATCACACAATATCCTGAAAACGATTACATCAGGGGGCTCGTTTACAATTATGCTGACAAAAGGCCGGAGAAAAAACGCATGATCCCCGGTTAATGATGATTCCGGTTAATTAGTCCCGGTTATCACCCGGCGGGGACACTATTTTCAATTCCACATCGCAGTTTATTTCCGGAACGTTAATTGCGTAAGATTAATTCATACCATAATTGTAAATTAATTCTTTCCGTAATTACTGATATACTATAGATGAAAACATTATTCAGTAGCCTTGTCTGTTTCACAATTGTAAGTGTTGTGATGAATTCATGCGGCGACTCTTCAGGCGATAAAAACCCGGACAGTGCTGATACTACCACGAGCGTCCGTTCCGTTGCGGACAATGTGCCTTTGGAGCGGGTAACAGTAAAAAAAGAACCAGTGGCAACATATAGTGAAAAAGTGAAAAACCCATTGAACGATTGGCGTTTCCGGGTTCAGTTGTTCGAGACACCAAAGACCTTTCGGTTTCTGATGAAACTCGAATATGAGGAAATAAATGAGAAGGATACACTGAAAATTCCAAACCTCGGCTTCGAGCCAAAACTAAAGATAATCAAGGGGGAGGAGCCCTACTCGTGCATTATTGGGTTTATTGATAATAAAGATACATTCAGGGAATACAAGAAGGTGATTGCTACCAATAACAGATTAAGGGTAATAACACTTAAGCATTATGCTGTTTACATGAAATAAAAATGATTGTATCAGCGCTCAATGGTTTGATGTTAATGCAGCAATTAAATAAACTAATATTGTTATCTTTCTTGTAAACATCAATTTCTGAATGGAAAGGCATCTCACATCATGGTATAGTCCCAGGCTTGAAAAACAAATGCCAATCGCAGTGTATGGTAACTATGGGTTTGCGTTATTGCTGATTCCTACCGCCGCAGCAGATTACCTGGAATATGAGCGTTTTCAGCTCATTGAGTCACTCCGACCGTTTATCGATGGTGGTAAAGTAAAAGTGTTTTCCATCGACAGCATCAACCTGGAAAGCTGGATGAATCATTCGATGGATCCTTATCATAAAGTGCACAGGCAAAACACCTGGAACGAATATGTTTACCAGGAAGTGATACCTTTTATCAGGCAGAACACCAGCCAGGAAACGCCAATTATCATTAGTGGTGCTTCTTTTGGCGCACTTCATAGCGCAAACCTGTTTTTTAAAAGACCGGATCTTATTAACGGGTGCATAGCAATGAGCGGGGTTTATGATCTAACGGAATATAGCGGGGGATACTGGAACGATGATGTGTATTTTAACAGCCCCATGCACTATATACCAAATCTCACCGATCATAATATCCTGGAGCAGATCAGGAGGAGCGGTCATATCCATCTGTTTTCAGGAAGTGGTGCGCACGAGGACCCGGGTTCTGCTGCGAGGTTTGCTGATATTTTGTATTCAAAAAATATCTGGTATGAATTGGATATCTGGGGTGCGGAATGGACGCATGACTGGCCCACCTGGCGCGCCGTTTTACCACATTACCTCGGAACGAGATTCTAGAAAGTGCGAAAACCAGAGCCAGTGACCAGGGTTGGCCCGATAAACTATGTAAGCATTAAACATAGGGGGTTGTTATCAATTTCATGGGATATGTTCATTGAGTAGCGCCAGGAAATTGTTCCTGTCTATCATCCTGGCTCCCAATGATTCAAGATGCGGAGTATAAACCTGGCAATCGATAAGCACTACTCCGTCACTTTTCAACTGCTCAACATAGTTGATAAAAGCAAACTTAGATGCATTACTCATGTTACTGAACATACTTTCGCCAAAAAATACGTTTCCCATGCGGATCCCATACAACCCACCAACAAGTTTGCCTTCATGCCATGTTTCTGCTGAATGCGCATAACCATCAACGTGAAGTGCTGAATAAGCGCGCTTTACCTCTTCCGAGATCCAGGTGCCATCCTGGCCGCGCCGACTTATGGTTTTGCAGTTTTCAATCACCTGGTCAAAACTTGTATTCACCCTGAAGCTGAATTCTCCTTTGCGGATAAGTGATCTCATGGTTTTGCTGACCCTTATTTCGGGAGGAAAAAGAACAAACCTGGGATCTGGAGACCACCATAAAATATCAGCCCCTTCATACCAGGGAAAGATTCCTTGCCGGTAGGCCAATAAAAGTCGTTCGCGGGAAAGGTCTCCACCAAGGGCTAAAAGGCCATCTGGTTCTGAAAGGTGTACAGGGGGGAAAACAAGGGCTTTATCTAGGGCAAAAATCGGCATGTGGAGCTCAGGAACCGGTTAGTTTTTGGGGATGTTAAGTGCCGGTAACAACTTCGATCGTAGCGCTGATTCCCCTTTCAGTGATAGCGTCGCAATAAGGTTTCAGTTCATCATAGCTGCCGTTCTTGACAGCATATTTACCCTGGTAGTGAATAATATAAGCACATTGTTCAGCCTGCTCCCGGCTATGTTTGCAAACCTCCATGAGCGTTTCAATTACCCATTCAAAAGTGTTCACCTCATCATTCCAGACTATCAGGTTGCAGGGGTCCTCATGCATCGTGAGTACATCAACCTCTTCCTCGTAAAGGGGCCTGGTATTATTACTAATCGGAATCATACTACAAAGTTCGGTGAATGTAAAATTAAATATTGAATCTGATGCTGCAACTTTTGGGTGATGCTTTTTGTCTGCAATGGAGCGAACAAATTATAAATTCTGCTGTTTTATCCTGATGGCGAGACTTTTTCACAAAAAATCAGATTCCAGGCTTCCACCCGAAAAAGGCAAGGCGCTTGTGCTTTCACTGGATCAGGGTTATCGTGGCCTGGACCTCCTGGTAGATCTGATACGAAAAATCAGGCCAGACAATTACCGGAATATAGAGCAGGCTGAGACTAAAATGAAGGCATTGCTCTTCCAGTTACACGAAGACAGATCTGCCTTGTTTTCCATCAGGAGAGCGCTCTTGAGTCAGTTTTTGAAAAGCAACCTGGTGCCTGCACTTACCCAGAGTGGCATAGTAAGCTCAAGGAGTTTTATCCAGGAGCTGATGGGTAAACTGAAACATAAAATTCTACCCGAACTTCTCCAAAAGAATGATTTTCTCTATGTGATCAGCCATGTGTTTTATCGTAAAAGTGATTTTGTATGGGTACAAGGTATCGACAAAGAACTTTGGATGAAATTTTTCGAGCTCATCGGGATCCAGGTTAATATCCAGGAACCATCGCTGATTATGCAGCTTAAACAATCCATGCAATTGTTGAGCTACCGGGTGGCTATGCTTGGCCTGGAAAAAGAACTGATGCATAGCTATGACGATGTCAGTAACGCTATCTACCCGTTTATTGAGCAAAACAGGCTCACTAATTTATATCTTGAGAAAAAGGACAATCTCTCTTCTGAAGAAAGAAAACTCATCTTCTCTAACATCCAGGAAGCGCTGTATAACTGCGAGCAAAGCCTGAAATATATTCATGACCAGCGGATCATGCGTGGCACCAGCCTGGCGCAGACTTTTGTTGTTGTGCGGCTACGCCAGCAGATACAACGACTTTTTATTATTATAGATGTACTGGACCGCGACCAGTCGTTTGATACCGATCGCTTCATCAATTATTTTTTTACGGTTATCAGAAATACCAACACACGTAATAGTGTAGGAGAGTTTCTGTCCCAAAACCTGGGATTGGTTGCTTACCAGATCGCCGAACACAAGGGCAGAAAGGGCGAGAAATACATCAGTAGTACCCGCAAAGATTTTTTACAGTTGTTCTGGAGTGCCGCAGGCGGGGGATTTATTATTTCTGTTATAGCGATCACAAAAAACCTGCTCGGCAAACTACCGTTGCCGCTATTCTGGCAGGGTGCCGTGTATGGAGCCAACTATGCTGCCGGTTTTGTATTGATGGATAGTACCAACACCACACTGGCCACTAAACAGCCTGCATACACCGCTTCCGCAGTTGCCAGTTCACTCGACACGCAAAAACATTCAGGCCGTCCTGATCTATGGAATCTGGCGATAACGGTAGGTAAGGTGGCAAGGAGCCAGATCGCATCATTTGCGGGTAACCTGTTAGTTGTTTTCCCGTTGACATTTGTGCTCGCCTGGCTGTATGACCTGAGTTTTGGAGTGAAGATAGCTTCCGGTGAGGCTGCGTTAAAATTACTTGCTGATCAACATCCTTACCATAGCCTTTCTTTATTATATGCCTGCTTCACGGGCTTCTTTTTGTTCCTGAGCGGCCTCATCGCAGGTTATGTAGAAAATCATATTGTTTACGGACGGATAGGAGAGAGACTCAGGGATCACCCGTTATTCAGACATACCCTTTCACCAAAAGCACTTAACAGGCTGGCGAGGTTCGTGCAGAACAGTGCAGGTGGTTTTGCAGGAAGCGTAATGCTCGGGATTTTTCTTGGAGTTTCGGGTCCACTTGGAAAGTTTCTTGGGGTGCATTTCGACATCAGGCATATCACCATTGCAGCCGGTAATGCAAGTATCGGTCTGTACGGTGTGGGATATGAGAATCTCGCACCTGCTTATCTTGCCACCGTCTTCATTGGGGTACTGCTTATCGGTATGATCAACTTCCTGGTAAGCTTTTCCCTGGCTTTTTTCGTTGCGGTCAAATCAAGGGGAATCAAGCTAAAAGAGTACCCCGAATTCATCTGGATATTGTTCCGGTATTTCCGGAAATACCCAATGGATTTTCTCTTCCCGCCCGGCAAACCCAGGCTTCCCAAAGATCTCTACTGATGAACACCCATTTCGCCGTTCACCGATCAATACCACGGTTTAATCAGCTGACGGCGGGGCACTGAAAATTACGGGTTGGATGAGGTCCCACAAATTTCCGTAGAGGTCCTGGAACACTGCTACCTTACCCCATGATTCAACCAGGGGCTCCCGTATAATGGTCACCTTGTTCCTGAGAAGATTCTGATAGTCGCGGTCGAAATCGTCTGTATGCAAAAACAGGAAAACGCGTCCGCCTGTCTGGTTTCCAACACGGGTACGTTGTTCATCACCGTTAGCTTTAGCCAGCAACAAGCTGCAACTTCCGGGACCTACGGGTTTCACCTTTACCCAACGTTTGGATTCGCTGAGTTTTGTATCCTCGATCAATGCGAAGTTTAGTTTCTGGGTATAAAAAGCAATAGCTTCATCGTAATCGTCTACAACAATGGCAATCTGGGCAATCTCCTGTTTCATATAGTCAAATATAATTTTTGGTTCGATGATCCTGCGCAATAATAAGTAAACAAGGTCAACACTGTTTATTTACCATTCCTGGTCACCACTATTGGTGATGATGTTTTCATAATCAGGTATAGTTCGTTTTTTATTCATTAATCAAATTGCCTGCCGGTAAACAGCCGGCATTAAATCCCGGTTAAGCGTTGATCAAATCAATCTGAATAAATGAATATCCTGGTTTTTGGAGCTTCAGGTGCCACGGGCAACCACCTGGTAAAGCAAGCTATAGAAAAAGGTCATTATGTGACCGCTTTCCTGAGACCGCAGTCGAAATTTGAGATCAACGATGGACGATTAAAAGTGATCCGCGGGGATCTGCACAACGTGCGACAACTGACGGCGGCTATGGAAGGTCAGGACGTTGTGCTGTCAGCGCTGGGTGCAACAAGTCCTTTCCGGTATGATCAATCATTGATTGATGGTTTCAAAACGATCATTGGTTGTATGAAGAGTTGCGGTGTCAATCGTTTGGTGTACATGTCGTTTATAGGTGTCCGTGATAGCAGGAGCCAGGCGGGTTTTGTGGTTAAATATCTCGCTCCTTTAATACTGGCTAATGAAATCCTGGGACATGAAACCCGCGAACAGATGATCGTGGAAAGCAATTTGTCATGGACGATCGTTCGGCCACCGACACTGACAAATGGCAAACTTAGTCGACGATATCGGACCGGTGAAAACCTTCTTTCGACAGGTTTCGCTGCTACTATTTCGCGTGCCGACGTCGCTGATTTTATGCTCAATCAAACAGTAACAACAGAATTCGTGTTCAGCAAGCCCGCTGTGATGTATTAGGCATCTGACATATAAAAAAAATTAAATAAGTCTAAAGCCGCCCGGTTGCTAATGGTTTACTCGCATTCCGTATAATTTTTTCTGAAACCGTGCGCGACAATTTTCATGAAATCGGTTACATTGCAGCCTGTTCAGAATCCCAATATCATAAATCGCAGTTTGCCCGGTTCTAAAAAGTTAAACCCCCGGGTATAATAGTTCCGATTCTTTATGAATATCCATAATCCAATCATTATTATCGATGAAGATCAGGATGATCTTCGCTTACTGTCCGACGCTCATAAAGAGTTAGCGATTAAAAATCCGCTGATTTCTTTTACAGCCTGTGAAGATGTTACTCCGGCTTTATTAAAGCTCAAAGTGATGCCCCTTCTCATCATCTGCGACTTTCGCTTCCGAACCATGAATGGGCTTCAACTCAGAACCCAGTTGATTGAACACAAAAATTCCGCACTTGAAGAAATTCCTTTTGTCATCTGGTCATCTGTGGTAGAGCCATTACATGTTAAAATGGCGAAGGATCTTGGCATCCATGGTTTTTACCTGAAACCTTCCACTTTTGTGGAACTCCAGGAAATATATTTATCCATTATCAGGGAATGGGGCTATGCGAAAAAGTCACAGCGTATCACCAGTAACTGAAGAGACTGTCCGATAACCGTCTACATTTTATTTCCAGCCTGATATTTCTTATTGCTAACTGGTTGATTGATCGCGATGATTGATCAACATGTTGATCAATTGTACTGTTGCTTGACCCGATGCGGGAGATGCAGTATAAATCTATATCTTCAGAGAAAATGATTTGCCAGAAAGAACCAATGGCCATAGTCTGGAAATCCATGCAATAAAATTTATTCTAAATCAAATTGCAATTGTTGTTATTCGTTGTCAATCCTGATATATGTTTGCGATCAGCTGGCATGATTAAATCAGCGTTAACCGGAAATCAACAGGGCATTAAATTATGAAAGGAATAGCCAGAATCTACGTTTTCATCCATTTGGGAATACTCAGTTGTTTTGCTGGTTTGGCACAGCAGCCAGGCAAAACATTAAGGGTTTTTCTTATTGGCAACAGTTTTTCACAGAATGCTACGCGTTACCTGCCACAGCTGGCTAAGGAAGGGGGGCATTCTCTAGAATTTGGCAGGGCTGAAATAGGTGGCTGTCCCCTGCAACGTCATTGGGATTCAGTGGAGGTTAATCTCCGTGATTCCACAAGGGGCAAGGCTTACGGCGGTAAATCGCTCAAAGAAAAATTATCCGAGGGCAGATGGGACATTGTTACTATCCAGCAATATTCATTGTTCTCGAGTGACGAGGATACTTACCAACCTTTTGCCCGAAAACTTTATGACTTTATCAAACAGCTTCAACCTGATGCTGAAGTAGTGATGCATCAAACCTGGGCTTACCGTGTCGATGCACAAAAATTCGGGATTAAAAAAGGCAAGGATACAACCCGATCGCAACAGGAAATGTGGAAACTTTCGAGAGCTGCATATCATTCGGTAGCAAAACAGCTAGGCATCCGCGTTATACCAACCGGCGATGCTTTTTATACAGTTTCATCCGATAAAAAGTGGCGTTATAAAAAGGACAGGGATTTTGATTACAATAATCCTGCCCCCACCCGGTTACCGCTACAGGAAAATTCAATACATATTGGTTACAGCTGGACCAAAGACAACAAAATGACTTTTGATGCTAATCATGCGAACGAGGCGGGTTGTTATCTCGGCGGGCTTGTCTGGTACAGCTTCCTGTTCAAAGAAGATCCTTCCAAACTTAATTTTAAACCAGGTAGCGTCTCCAATGATTTTTCAGCCTTCCTGAAAAAAGTTGCCTGGAAAACAGTTAAGTCAAAAAGATAAGGCTCAAGGAAAGTACCATCAATCAATTATATTCGAATCGAAAATGTAATTTTCAGAACCGGTACCCTGGTGATAATTCACTAACACAAAAAGATAATGATCATTAAAAAAGAGAAATCAGATCTTCAGCACTTGTTCAGTCTGCCGGTTATCGTTGCGGCTCTTGGTTATTTCGTCGACATTTATGATTTACTCCTTTTTGGAATTGTAAGGATCCCAAGTCTTACTGATATGGGGCTAAGTCCTGCTGAAGTCTCAGAAGTTGGTACAGCAATTCTTAACTGGCAAATGACCGGTCTCTTACTGGGTGGCATATTATGGGGAGTACTGGGAGATAAAAAAGGGAGATTATCGGTATTATTTGGTTCGATAGTTACTTATTCGGTGGCCAATATACTTTGTGGTTTTGTGACTAATCCCGATGTATATAAGTTACTAAGGTTCGTAGCAGGGATAGGGCTCGCAGGCGAACTGGGAGCGGGCATTACGCTCGTTTCGGAATCCCTTCCGAAGCGCCTCAGGGCCATCGGAACATCGTTGGTTGCTGGTGTGGGTTTGTTTGGTGCAGTGTTCGCCTATTTTACGGTGGAGAATTTCGGTGGCTGGAGAAATGCCTATTTTATCGGTGGCGGCATGGGTATCATGTTACTATTACTGCGGATCGGCGTTTTTGAGTCGGGTTTGTTTGCCAACATAAAACATGAAGGCAAGATCACCAAAGGGAACTTTTTGTCATTTTTCACTGACGGCCGGCGTTTCAGGCTGTATATGAAATGTATTGCTATCGGGTTGCCAACCTGGTTTGTTATAGGTATCCTGGCCACTTTTTCCAATGAGTTTGGAGAGGCATTTGGCATTGCGGAACCAGTAAAACCGGGCCTGGCAATCATGTGGTGTTATATAGGACTTGCCACCGGTGACCTGCTTAGTGGCTTCTTAAGTCATTACCTGCGTTCGCGGAAAAAGGCTGTTGCGTTGATGATGTTGTTTACGCTGTTGGGTTGTGTTGTTTACCTGTCAGGCATTATCGATAGCTCTTTCCTCGTTTATGCGCTTTGTCTTTGGATGGGCTTCGGGATCGGATATTGGGCGATGTTTGTGACAATCAGTGCAGAGCAGTTCGGTACGAATCTGCGGGCGACGGCAGCCACCACTGTACCGAACATGGTACGGGGAACGGTTGTACTGATGACTTCGCTATATGGGTTTGCAAAACCTTCTGTCGGCACTTTGTACAGTGCGGCGATTGTCGGGGTGCTGGCTTTTGCCCTGGGCTTTTATGCAATTGCCACCATGCCGGAAACACACAACAAGGATCTGGACTTTTTGGAGGAGTAGGGGAGAGAAGTGAAAACCTTACAGTGAACCGGACTTCTTTTGCTATTAACTACAAGATATAAAGAAAAACAACTCAACCTTCTTGCAGCGCTGATCGCGAATGGAATCGGGACTGATCCTCCTGGTTGTAAACTGGGATCTATGCAGCAGCTTTAAATGATAAAAGGTCAATTTACTGAAACCTTTCGACCTGTGGGAGTTGCCGGGTTCAAACCGCCGACCCTCCCGGTTGCAAACCGGGATGCACTGGACAATGGGATAAATGAAAAAAGGTTTCAGTAAACTGAAACCTCTCAACCTGTGGGAGTTGACGGGTTCGAACCGCCGACCCTCCCGGTTGCAAAACCGGGATGCACTGAACAATGCCATAAATGAAAAAAGGTTTCAGTAAACTGAAACCTTTCGACCGTGGGAGTTGACGGGTTCGAACCGCCGACCCTCCCGGTTGCAAACCGGGATGCACTGGACAATGGGATAAATGAAAA
>NZ_JBTLQG010000006.1:0-238449 GCF_054461535.1 Flavitalea antarctica | reverse complement strand
GCGTAAAGCTCCGGGTGAGTATGCATTGCAGCTGAAAGAAAAACAGAAAGCGAAATACACGTACGGTGTACTCGAGAAACAATTCCGCAAAACATTCGAAGAAGCAGCACGTATCAAAGGTGTAACCGGTGAAAACCTTATTAAGCTTCTTGAAGCACGTCTCGATAATGCAGTTTACCGTTTAGGTCTTGCACCTTCACGTCCGGCCGCACGTCAGCTGGTATCACATAAACACATTGCAGTAAATGGTGAGATCACAAATGTTCCATCGTTCCAACTGAAACCAGGTGATGTGATCACCCTGAAAGAGAAAGACAGAGCAAACACAGCGATAACAGGCCAGGCCCGTGGTAAGAATGTGAAATTCAGCTGGCTCGACTGGAGCGAATCAGAGTTCAAAGGAACTTTCATTACGTATCCGGAAAGAGAAAATGTTCCTGAGAATATCAAGGAACAGCTGATTGTGGAGTTGTATTCCAAGTAATGGTTAGTGACGGCATTTGTTAATCCCTATGCCTTGATAACTAAGACAGGTCAGAAAATCGTAAATCTAAAATCATATATAACAATATGGCCATTTTAAACTTCCAAAAGCCAGACAAAATTATTCTGCAAAAGGCCTCTGATTTCGAAGCTCAGTTTGAGTTTCGCCCACTGGAGCCAGGATTTGGTGTAACCATTGGTAATGCTTTGCGTAGAGTATTGTTGAGTTCGCTGGAGGGATACGCTATCATCGGTATCCGTATTGAGGGTGTGGATCATGAATTCGCAACCATTAAGGGGATCTCTGAAGATGTAGTGGAAATCATTCTTAACCTGAAACAGGTTAGGTTGAAGAAGAAGGTTGATCATGAGGTTGGTCAGGAAAAAATTACCTTAAGTATTAAGAACAAATCTGAATTCACAGCAGGAATGATCGGCGAAGCCACTCAAAGCTTTGACGTCATGAATCCTGAGCTTCAGATCTGCGTGCTTGATACTTCTGCAAAGCTGGATATCGAATTAACGATCTCCAAAGGACGTGGTTATGTTCCGGCAGAAGATAACAAAATTAAGGACGCTCCATTTGGTTACATACCAACTGATGCGATCTTTACTCCGATCAAAAACGTAAAGTATGCCATCGAGAACACTCGTGTGGAACAACGTACTGACTACGAAAAACTGATCATGGATGTATCTACCGATGGAACCATCCATCCGGAAGAAGCGGTTAAACAAGCAAGCCGTATCCTGATTCAGCACCTGATGATCATCACTGATGAGAACATCACATTCGACAGCAAGGAAGACAAAAAAGAAGATGTTGTTGATGAGCAGATGTTGCAACTCAGAAAGATCCTGAAGACTCCTTTGGAAGACCTGGACCTCTCTGTTCGTGCATTCAACTGTCTGAAAGCTGCGAAGATCAATTCACTTAGTGAGCTGGTTCAGTATGAGCAGGAAGACCTGATGAAGTTCAGAAACTTCGGACAAAAATCACTTGCTGAAATTGAGCAGGTGCTGGCTGAAAGAGGACTGCATTTCGGAATGGATCTGAGCAAACTCGGATTGGATAAAGAAGAGCTTTAATTATTAACGGGTAAGGACTATTGTCTTTACCCGTATTTTTTTGATAGTAGGCTGTAATTCCTGACACGGTACAGCCGGTAATTATTCACTGGGATCTGATGAAGATCCTCAAAATCACAAGTCATGCGTCACGGCGACAAAATTAAAAATCTAAGCAGGACCGCTTCTCACAGGAGAGCCTTGCTGAGCAACCTGGCCTGCCAGTTGTTTGAACACAAGAGAATCGTAACAACACTTGCAAAAGCTAAGGCTTTGCGTGTGTATGTTGAACCCCTGATCACAAAGGGTAAGGAAAATACAACTCACCAACGTCGTGTTGTATTCAGCTACCTGCAGGATAAAGTGGCGGTTCAGGAACTTTTCAGCACTATTGCTGAAAAAATTGCTGGTCGTCCAGGAGGTTATACCCGCGTTATTAAACTTGGTATTCGTGCCGGGGATAATGCTGAAATGGGTCTGATCGAACTGGTAGATTTCAACGAAGTTTACGGTAAGACCAAAGAAGAAGGCAAAGAAGGTGCGAAAAGAACCCGTCGTGGTCGTTCTACTGCAAAAAAAGCAGATGCTCCTAAAAATGCCCCTGATGCAGCAGCAGCTCCCGCAGCTGAGTTGCGAAAGGAAGAAAAGTCAGCTGAGTAATACTATTCAACATAGACACAACGAAGCCGCCCTCAAAGGCGGCTTTTTTGCGTCATAGAACGGGATCCGGTCTTCCAGGGCGGCATTCTTGTGTCATGGCGCTGATGCTGTTTTTCGAGGCGGCTTTCTTGTGTCATGGAGCTGATGCCGTTCTTCCAGCCGGTTTTCTTGTGTTATGTAGCTAATGCCGTTCTTCCAGGGCGGCATTCTTGTGTTATGGAGCGACGTCTTACCTAAAGGCGATTCTGGTGCTTACGGGTGAACGCAACTCTCCATAGCGGCTTTTGTTGTTTAGGAGCCGGTGCCGCAGGAGCCCGGTTGATGAACAGGGAACGTACGCCTATCCTAAACTCGACAAGATGGATTGATTATCAACTGATTGACGCAAACCCGAGTGTTAATTTATAGTTGTTAAATAAATGGTAAGCGGCTATGGCACAGGTTCTGCATTTAAGTGATAATGGTCCCGGTCAAACTGATTCGGAGCCGGATCGACGTAATTTTAAACGCTCAATTTTTAAATCTTAAATGTTGAATTATGAAAAAGCTATTGATGGCCCTTTTGGTCACAGGTATTTTTGTTACAACAGGGTTTGCCCAGGATAAAGACAAAGACAAACACGCTGCAGACTGGGATGCCAAGGTGAAAACAGAATTGAAGCTCAGTTCAGATCAGATTACTAAGTATGATGCGCTGAGTAAAGAGTACAAGGGTAAAATGGACGGACTTGCCCAGGATGCTTCTCTCTCCAAAGACGCTCAAAAAGAAGCCAAAATGAAGATGAAAGCAGAGAAGGAGACCAAACTTGCGGAATTCCTTACACCTGAGCAAATGACAAAATATCGCGAAATGGTGAACGAAAAAAAGAAAAAGATGGAACAAAAGGATAAGACTGCGAAATCCTGATAATGCGATTTCACAAGCATGAAAAGCCGATTTACGAATCGGCTTTTTTGTTGCGATATGTTTCAACTGGCATCGTGGAAGACATGGTGTTGGAAGACATAAATTCCGCCTCTGCTGGCGCAGGCGATTCTGTGGTCACTATCCAGTGGCAAGGGATGCTGACATTACCAATGCAGTGGCTTGGGATGCTGACCATTCCCAATGCACTGGCAAGGGTTCTGACGTTACATATACAGTCGCAGCGAACTCTGACATCATCCATGCATTAGTTGGTGATTCTGTTCCTGGCTCATCAGCGATATGAGACTGGGAATTAACAGTCACTGAGGAAAAAACGGGTATAAAATTTCCTCGATCCTCCTGATAAATCTGTTTCTTTGCAAAACTTTTAAAATGGTTACAACTCAACATAAACCGGGAAAGACAGCTGTATTGTTGCTTGAAGACGGTACAGTGCATTTTGGTAAGGCATTTGGCAGGATTGGTACAACATCCGGCGAAATCTGCTTTACAACTGGTATGACCGGCTACCAGGAAGTTTTTACTGATCCAAGTTACTATGGACAGGTTGTTATTATGAACAATGTGCATATTGGTAATTATGGTGTAAAGGATAGTGATGTAGAATCTTCCAACATCAAGATCCGCGGTCTGATAGCCCGTAACCTGGAAGAGCAATATAGCCGTAAAATGGCGGTTGGTTCTGTAGAGGATTATCTTATTGCCAATAATATTGTTTGTATCGAAGATGTCGATACGCGTGCATTGGTAACACATGTCAGACAGCAAGGGGCAATGAACTGCATAATCTCCTCCGAGATCACCGATATCGAGGAACTCAAAAAAGAACTGGCAAAAACACCTTCAATGGCGGGGCTGGAGCTAGCCAGTGTAGTTTCTACCGGTGAGGCATATGCGCTGGGGAATGAGGATTCGGCAATACGGGTTGCAGTACTTGACTACGGCACTAAAAAACATATCCTGGATTGTATGGTTGAGCGCGGCGCTTATGTAAAAGTGTTTCCCGCAAAAACGAAAATAGATGAACTTCGCGCCTTCAGGCCCACTGGTTATTTTATTTCCAATGGTCCCGGCGATCCTGCATCTATGGAGTATGCAGTAAGCACTGTCAAGGATATACTTGGCGAAAAATTGCCGACTTTCGGTATCTGTCTTGGTCATCAGCTGCTTGCTTTGGCTAATGGTATTCCTACCTTCAAAATGCACCATGGCCATCGTGGATTGAATCATCCTGTTAAGAACCTGATAACCGGGGTCTGTGAAATTACCACTCAGAATCATGGCTTCGGTGTCGATCCTGAATCGGTCAAAAATTCTCCCAATGTTGAAGTCACACATGTAAACCTGAATGATAATTCGATTGAAGGTATCAGGATGAAAGACAGGCCTGCCTTCTCCGTTCAGTATCACCCTGAAAGTACTCCGGGACCTCACGACAGCAGGTATTTGTTTGATGATTTTATCCGGATGATAAAAGAGACTGTGTAATTATCCTTTGCTTTGGCAATAACTGAATAAAGCCCGTGACCGAGAAGTGCGGGCTTTTCTTTTTTTACGCTGAATGTCTTTAATTTGGAAACGAATGTGATTAACTTAGAATCATGAAAATTGCAATCATCAACGGGCCAAACCTGAACCTGCTCGGGAAACGGGAACCCGGGGTATATGGAAATCAAACGTTCGAAGAATATTTTGAAAGTCTGAAGGCATTATTTCCCGATGTGAACTTTACCTATTTTCAGAGTAACGTCGAAGGTGAGATTGTTGATGCTATCCAGAAGGTGGGGTTTGATCATGATGGTATTGTCATAAACCCAGCTGCGTATACACATACCTCTGTAGCCATCGGTGACGCCATCGCTGCCGTAAAAGCTCCTGCAGTAGAAGTTCATATTTCGAATGTGCATGCCCGTGAGGATTTCAGAAAACTGTCACATGTCTCCGCCAAAGCCAAAGGAAGCATATTTGGCCTCGGTCTTAAAGGCTATGAGCTTGCAATAAGATCGCTGATAGGGTGATCTGATGCTCTAAACTTACTCCACCAATACATGAACTGAATCCGGTCATTTGACCGGATTGCCTGATTTCAATTGCTATTGCATAGTTTAATTGCCGGGTTATACGCGGGTTCATTTTGCGGGAGCATTTTCCCAACTTTCCAGTTGTCGCAATAATTGAAACGACGATACGATGTCGTTCAGAAAGGATAATTGTTTTTCTGAAAGGTCCGCAGGGGCACCTTGCATACGCTGATAGGCATACTGTGCGAGTTGTTCGTCCTGCAACGCTTCATCACCCAGTTGCCGATAATAATCAAGTTGCTGTCGGAGATCTTTCTTAAGTGCCGTACTTATCTTATTTGCCAGAACCAGGTCACCACTTAAATACGCTGCCCGCAGATATTCAGAAGAGATCGCGTTATGCTGATTACCCCGGTTGCTCGTCATGCCATGTGGGAGATTTGACGAATTTACATTTGACTCAAACCTGTGTAAAATGTTTCTTGCCTTATCATTTTTCCCGGCGTTTGCAAGACTGATCGCAAGCTGGGCATGGGCCAGTTTGATGATATTTAAACGGCGGCGATTGTCTTCGTCAAGATAAACATCTTCTTTATCTGTATTCCCATACTCAAATTTCTCCATGATGTGTTTATAAGATCTCTCATGATCAATTTCTGAATTTTCTACCGGTACCAACCTGTAAACGAGGCCTTCCAGTCTTGCATATTTGTCAAGTCCGAGTTCACCCAATTCCGCATTGGAAGTAAAACAAACCGGTCTCTCGAAATTACTCGTGGCAATAATTGATAACATGGTAAGATCATTCCTGAGTAGATAATTTTTTGCTGATAAGTCCAGTTTCAATTCGCTGACAATGCTGTCACCAGGATTCACCAATCCATTTTTTCTAACTGCATCTGCATTTACCGGCACACTGAATTTGCGCATTGGTAAAAGTTGATAGGTTTCACCATCTTCAGTGGTTCCGGTGTATCGTGGGTCATCGCTGGCAACCACATTTTTTAATGTGCTGTAAAGATCATAGTATTTATCCTGGTCGAACCCGGGGAGTTTTGAATAATACAGGACCTCGCGGTTGTTACCCTGGGTTTGTTCCTTTGTGAAGATCACGTCAAACGGGGCGCTGTCATTTACTTTATAGCGCAGCTGGTTAAGATACCAGTCAGTGCCGGTAAGTGTGTTCACCATCACCCTCACGTCCGGCCTGATGCCCTCCACTTCCTGTGCATACCATAACGGGTAAGTGTCATTGTCTTCAAAAGAAAACAGGATTGCATTTTTCGGGCAACTTTCGAGATAGTTTTTTGCCATATCCCTGGCCAACGTTTTCCGGGAGCGGTCATGATCATCCCACTCTTCTGCTGCCATCAAAACAGGCACCGTCATGCATAAAGCGATTCCGGCATACGCCGCATGTCTCGGTTTTACAAAACGGGCAAACTGCTTGCTCACCCATAGCGATCCTAGTCCGATCCAGACAGCAAAGGCGTAAAAAGATCCTACAAAAGAATAATCCCGCTCACGCGGCTGAAGGCCTGCCTGGTTTATATAAATAACAATCGCAAGACCAGTAAAAAAGAATAAAAGCAGGTTGACAAAAAACTGTTGCCGGTTCGTTTTGTATTGAAAGAACATACCAGCTATTCCTAATGCAAGCGGCAACATAAAAAGTTCGTTGTGTGCTTTGTTTTCCCGGTGAATGCTATCCGGTAAATTTTCCTGTGGCCCGTACAGCACGTTATCAACGAAGGGTAAACCACTTATCCAATTGCTGTCACGTATATTTCCATAGCCCTGCAGATCGTTTTGTTTGCCGGCAAAGTTCCACATGAAATACCGCATGTACATCCAGCCCGCCTGGTAGGAGGCGAAATATTTGATATTGTGTGCGAGGGTAGGAGTTTCTCCTTCTTCGAGCCCCGCATAGTTTCGGTAAACGCTATGTTGATTGCGGTCATTGCCTGCATCCCACATGCGTGGAAACAGGTGAGCGCCTGGGGCGTTTGCCCAGTCTGATTTTCCGGGCCTTCCGGCGGAAACGTACTGTCCGTCGCTTTTTGTAAAAACTTCATTGCCGGGGATCACCGGGGCAGGTTCTGTGAAGTCCGGCCCATATATAATTGGCCAGTCCCCATACTGTTCACGTCCAAGGTAACCTTCAAGTGCAATGGGATTATCAACATTGAACATGTCCATTGCAGGATTTGCATTTGACCTGAGCATCGTCGTTAGATAAGTTGAATATCCAAGCAACATGAACATAAGACTGAAAGTAGCAACTTTCAGGTAGTGATATCTTTTCCTGGATGCATAACGAATGGTCAGTAATAGAACGACCGCGATCAGGACAAAGAAAAAACTAAAACCTGAAAAGAAGGGTAGTCCAAGACTGTTGACAAAAAATACATCAAAAGCACCCGCTCCCTTTATAGTGTATTGGATCACAAATATCTGAACCAGGCCGGTTAGTAAGCAGCCGGCAAGAAAAGCCATTATGGTTCCTTTGATACTTACTTTGTATTTCCTGAAATAATAAACCATCACGATTGCCGGTATTGTCAGCAGGTTAAGCAGGTGGACCCCAATCGACAATCCCATCAGGAAAAAAATAAACACCAGCCAACGGTCGGCACCAGGTTGATCGGCACGTAGCTCCCATTTAAGCGCTGCCCAGAAAACAATAGCAGTAAAAAACGATGATAAGGCATAGACCTCGCCTTCCACGGCACTGAACCAAAACGAATCTGAAAAGGTGTATGATAAAGCGCCAACGACGCCTGTGCCCATAATGGTAAAAAGCTGTGAATTGCCTAAGTGTGAATGATGGCCGGCTTCTGTGTTTTTCGCTGTGTTCCTGAGTTCTTTATTGTTGGATCCGTTATCTCCCTGTACGATCTTTTTTGCAAAATAGGTGATGGTCCAGAATAGAAATAGAATAGTGAATCCACTCGCAATTGCGCTCATTGAATTCACGGCAATTGCTGCAGTAGCAGGATTATCTCCGAACAGGATCACAAAAAACCGGCCGATGAGCAGGAACAGGGGAGCACCCGGAGGATGCGGTATCTGCAATTTATAAGCACCGGAAATAAACTCACCTGTGTCCCAGAAACTGGTAGTTCTTTCCATGGTCATCAGGTATACGGTACATGCAATGGCAAATACCATCCAGCCGACAACTTTGTTTATCCGGTTGTACTTCATACTTGGTCGATTTTAAATGCCGTAATTCGGTGGGGGAGTCTCTTGAATTTCGGCAAATAAATTCAGGCTGCAAAATGAATTACACAGCCGGAGAGCAAAAGGAAATACATAGCCTGTGGTTGCTTTCCTTATTGACTGCATGTACAATACCAGGAGTAATTTCACGAAGCGGAGAACCGCCTAATTAACACTATAGTTGCACAATTATTTCCCCGCTATTGCCGGAGATGTTGGCTGAACGGACTTATTCCTGATAGGTTTGATTGTTTTCAGATAAGCAAAGATTGCCTTCAATTCCTCATCGGTCATATGTTTAACCGGCATCATCGACATGGGCGGCATCAATGGTCTTGACCCGGCAATTCCTTTGCTTATGCTGTTTTTTATAGCATAAAGGAACTGTTCTTCCTTCCAGTTGCCTATGCCCGTTTCGTCAGGTGTAAGGTTAGCGGAATAAGTAATTCCCCATGGACCGATCCAGGCAGTAAAATCTGAAGTAACTACCAGGCCTTTGCTTTCCATTTGCTTCCTGTCAACGTCTGGTGCAGGCAACTGTTCAGGATGTCCGGATAAAAGCAATGTGCTGTCATCAACCGGCCCCATAGGTGTCATCTTTTTGGGTGTGTGGCAATCATTACAACCGGCAATCGTTACCAGGTGTTCGCCCCATTTAGCCTGGGTTTCATAACCTCCGAAATTGGTTTTCTCAGTTGGACTTGTTGATGCTGCTATCGGTTCAGTGGATTTATTCTCCGCACAACCGGCGAAAAAAATGGCAGAGAAAGCTAAGCCGGTAAAGAAGGGTGAATATGACTTAATCATGATTGGTGGGTTTTATTGTGCATAAAAATTATGTCCAACAAATGGGTTGATTCCATCTTCTGGTGGCGAGGTTAAGCACATTAAAACCTTAAAAAAAACGAGATTGAATAGTTGTCAGAGGGAGACAGGAAGTTTATAGATATCAGAGGGAGACAATTAAGATATCGTTGAAGCTAATTGACCGGAAAGGTATTATTTTTTAATAATTACACATAAATTTTTTTTGCTATAATCTACAATAAAACGCGCATAAGCAAGGCTGCTGCCACATCCTGTTTTGGATTCTGGGTCTTTTGGAGGATATGAACACCACTGGCTGTCCAGACTTTAAAGATTTCACCTTTTTTTCGTTTGGTCATTTCCTTTTCTATGGCCGGCAGCATTGACCCGGTTGCAAGCCAGCCGAGATCGCCTTTCCTGGCGAGCTCCGGGCCGGTACTGTATGTCATAACCATATCCTCAAAACTGGCCGCGCCCGAGCTGACTCGCTGCATAATTGAGCCGGCCAGCGAATCCGCAAAACGTTTTGTATAAATCGAGGTATCCAGGAAAATCTGGCTTACGCGGTTGAAATTCCCCATCGACTTTGCCAACACCTGCACCAGGACCCGTCCCTTATCGTATGGTCCATAAACCTTACCGATTTTTCCCCGATAGGCCAGGCTGTCTCTCACCCCGCCAAACTGTGTCGTGCTGAAAATAACGACCGTATCGAGGATAAACTTTTTCTTCAAGACATCTTTTACATACAGGGGCGGGTTTGAAGATTTTTCAAGCTCGGATTTCAACTGCGCTACGGTTTTTTTCTGGGCATTACCGGTAACTGTCAACAGGCAAAGAAAAGTAACAAGAAGAATTCCTGGTTTCATACTGCAAATTAATCAGTAAAGGCAAACAGCCGTTGCAAATGTGCAGATCTGGCTAAATGGTCCTCTAAAAGGCAATTTTAGCGTTAATTTACATCGTTGACGGCAATGGCACAACCTGTTTGGCGTTATAATTGTGCAGGCTGACGATATGGATTATCCTCCCGGGTAATTCATCCGATTATAATTACTAAACGAATCATTCATGACCCGAATACTCTTTGTCCTGGCACTGTTTATCTCCGTAAATGCCTCTGCGCAATGGAAGGATTTTCAGATTAATTCCAAAGGCGATACGCTTAACCGCGTGGATATGCAAGGTAAAAAACAAGGTATCTGGGTTGTTAAGATCGAATCCCTGCGTGGGGAACCAGGATATGAAGAAGAAGGACATTATGTTGATGATCGTAAGGAAGGAACCTGGCGATTATTTAACCTGATGGGAGATATGGTTGGCAAGGAAAACTATCGTTGGGGATATAAAGACGGGATCTGCCAGTACTTTTCAAAACATGGTGACCTCGTCCTCGAACAAGCCTGGAAAGCGTTGAATCCAGACAAGGTATACGACACTATTTTGGTTGAGGACCTGGATAAACTTGATACATACAATAAGGTAGTTGTCAAAAATGAAGGTGCTTCTCTCAAACATGGCACCTGGAAATATTATGATTCAGAAACCGGCACACTCGTTCGTACCGAAAACTTTACCCTCGGCAAAGCAGATGCTAATGCGGGAGCTGTAACAGCAAGGCCCACTGATAAAAAGACCATAGCTAAACCCAAAGAGGTCCTCGACTTCGAAAAGAAAAATGCTGGTAAAAAGAAGATTAAGGTCAGGGATGGAAGCACGCTTCAATGATCGCTGAATTAAGTTTTGCTTTCTGACAGGTCAAAAAATTTCCTGAAAAATAACAGTTGATAATTTACGCTACTGCCCCAGTACGCTTTGTTATGGCCACCGGGTCTTTCGATGTAGTCATGATCTATTTTCAGTGCCAGTAGTTTCCGGTGCAATTCCCGGTTCACTTCAAGAAAAAAGTCTGAATAGCCGCAATCAATAATCAGTTTCAGTTGGTTGTTCGATAGTTTGTCTACGTTATTTATTACACTATATTTTTTCCAGTTCTCTTCACAACATGCGGTATCACCGATCCTTTTGCTGATATCCCAGTTTTTTGGAAAGGGTCGCAGGTTGACACCACCCGCCATACTACCTGCTGCGCCAAATACATCGGTATGCCTGCTGGAAATAAAGAGTCCTCCGTGCCCACCCATACTTAGCCCAGAAATTGCCCGACCACTTTTATCTCTGATCGTACGATAATTCCCATCAATATATTCGACGAGTTCCCGACTGATAAAAGTTTCATAGCGTATTGTTGAATCAACAGGGCTATCGAAATACCAGCTGCTGAATCCACCATCGGGGCAAACGATCAGGAGGTTGTAAACATCTGCCAGTGCAAGTAGTTGAGGGGCATCATTGAGCCATTGCCGGTGATTGCCGCTATAGCCATGTAACAGATATACTACACCGATCCGGTCATTTTTATTGTTATAGCCTTTTGGTCTGATGATCATACAAGGGACATTCTTTTTCATTGATTTGCTATAAACAGAAATACTGTCAGCGATACCTGCATCAGCCTGTAAAAAAGCTACTGTAGCAAGAAAGAAAAAGAAATATTTCATTGACCGGTTTTCTACAAAAATATCGTTTTGAAAATTAAAAGAGATGATATATATTTGATATCATAATGATATCGAAACGAATTTCCGATTGATCATTCACTCAGCCAATCAACCAAAAACCCCCGATAATGGAAAAGATTATTAAACCCGTTTCAGGCTTTATCGCCTTATTAATTTCCTTTTTACTGGCTATCTTATCAGTTTACTTTTTCGTAACGGCAGTTAAAGAAGGTCCCCAGTCTTTTGTCTGGTATGGCATAATAAGCCTTATTGTAGGATTGTTTCTGGCAGCCGGAATAATCATTGTCAGTCCTAATCATTCTAAAGTGCTTACTTTTTTTGGAAAGTATGTGGGCACTGTCAAGGAGAACGGATTGCTTTTTGTGAACCCGTTGTATAAAAAACAACAGATTTCGTTAAGATCAGAAAACCTGGAAAGTTCGAAGCTCAAGGTTAATGATAAGATGGGTAATCCCATTGAAATCGGAGCGGTGATCGTGTGGAAAGTAAGCGATACTTATAAGGCTGCCTTCGAGGTAGAAGATTACGAACATTATGTAAAAATCCAAAGTGAAGCTGCAGTAAGACATCTCGCCAACAGCTGTCCTTATGATCATATGGAGGATGAAAACGCCAGTATCACCCTCAGGGACGGAGGCGAACAGGTAAATAATTTACTGGAGATGGAACTGAATGAAAGGCTCGCCGCAGCCGGCATCCTCGTGCTGGAAGCCAGGATCAGCCACCTTGCCTACGCACAGGAGATTGCCGGAGCCATGTTGCAGCGCCAGCAGGCAACAGCCATTGTAGCAGCACGATCCAAGATTGTTGAAGGTGCAGTCGGAATGGTAGAGATGGCATTGGAAATGTTATCCAGGAAAGGTATAGTGAGTCTTGACGAAGAGAAGAAAGCTGCTATGGTCAGTAACCTGATGGTGGTACTCTGTGGTGAGCGCGGAGCGCAGCCTATTTTGAACACCGGTACATTATATCAATAATACGAGCGTTCATCATCTTACGTGGTATTGCCTGATAGCGGGAGTTTGCCATGTGAGGTGGTAGTGATAACAAAAAAGCAGAAACATTGTGAGCGATAAAAAGAGCTTTGTTTTGAGGATGGATGACGAAATGTATAAAGCGCTTGAAAAATGGGCAGCTGATGAATTTCGTAGTGTCAATGGGCAACTGGAATATATTATCGATAAAGCACTGAAAGAAGCAGGGAGGAAGAAGTCTGTTGAAAAACAGAAAAAAAGCTGAGTGCAGATGCTGGCGGAAATGAGTGAAGAGCTGGTAATGAGTAAAGAGCTGGTAATGAGTGGAGAATTGTAGTAAATGCATCTAAAACAAAAAGTCCGGAATCAGATCCGGACTTTTTTGTTTGTATGAGATTAAGCTTTCAAACTCAGCTTTAGAACGATTTCTTACCTTGTTTTTCCTGTGCCTTTTGCATAGGGTTGATACCTGAAGACTGGCCACGGGCTTGTTGCCGTTGCTTAAATAATGTGAATTTCGATGCAGTAGTGATATCACCTTTCACGTTATTGCTTTCATCAATGTCAGCTGTTTCACGCATAGGATCAAGTTTGACAGAAGCAACTTCTTTATCTTTCATAAACACCTTGGTGATCTTCTGTTCATTGAGGCGCCAGATCTGAGCAGGAATACGGTCAACTTCCTTAGTGCCATCCTTGAAGGTCCACTCAACGATCACCGGCATTACCAGGCCGCCCTTATTGCTTACTGCAATTTCGTAAAAATGCTTGTTCGCAAGTTTGGCTTTGGTGGCTTCATCAGCTACTTCAAGTGATCCACCCTGTGGTTCGAAAGGATATTTGGTGCTATCATATTTCTCTATACCTCTCGCATAACGCCAGTAGAAATCGCGGAGCGTTGTGTCGGCATCAGTCGCGAACTTAATGCCCTCTTCACGGTTCCTGATTTTTGAAAGATCCTCAAATTCGTTACCCATTGGTTTTTCCAGCGAACGGGTTGACCCTGCACCCTGGGAACGTGAAGGCGGAACCGCAGTCAGATCGGGCCTGTAATATTTTACAGAATCAAGAGACTGGTCACTCGCTTCAGTACCAAAAAACCATCCTCTCCAGAACCAGTCAAGATCCTCACCGGAAGCATCTTCCATTGTTCTGAACAGATCAGCAGGTTCCGGATGCTTAAAAGCCCACCTCCGGGCATATTCCTTAAATGCATAATCAAACAACTCGCGGCCCATGATCGTTTCACGCAAGATGTTGAAACCTGTTGCAGGTTTGGTATATGCATTGGGTCCGAAACGTACGATGTTTTCAGAGTTGGCCATGATCGGCTCAAGCTGATCTTTTGGCAACTTCATATAGTCAACGATGGCAAAAGCAGGTCCCTTGCCGCGTACCGGGAATTTGTTATCCCAGAGTTCCTCGGTAAGGTATTCAACGAATGAGTTCAGCCCTTCATCCATCCAGCTCCACTGGCGCTCATCACTGTTGATGATCATCGGGAAGAAGTTGTGACCAACCTCGTGAATGATAACACCAAGCATACCATACTTTGTTGCTTCACTGTATGTACCGTCCTTTTCAGTGCGGCCATAGTTGAAGCAGATCATTGGGTACTCCATTCCGTTGGCAGCTTCAACACTCTGAGCAACCGGGTAAGGGTAGGGGATGGTGAACTTCGAATATGATTTTATGGTATGAGCTACCGCTTTGGTAGAAAAGGGACGGTACAAACCGTAGGCTTCCTTTCCATAAAAGCTCATACACATTACCTTTTTTCCTTCAACGCTGATGGGCATCGCATCCCATACAAACTTGCGGGAGGCGGTCCATGCAAAGTCACGTACATTGTCCGCCTTATAAATCCAGGTCTTTTTTTCTTTACTTTTTGTGCCTTCTGCTTTTTTCGCTTCTTCAAGGGTGGCTATCTCAACCACCTCCTTTGAAGTCTGGGCCTTGTTCCAGCGAGCCAGGCGGGCAGGCGAAAGAACCTGTGCATAATTCTGGCATTCGCCGGTTGATCCAACCACATGGTCAGCGGGAACCGTCATTTGTACTTTGAAATTTCCAAAGGTCAGTGCAAATTCCCCACGACCGGTAAACTGGTGATTCTGCCACCCCACTACATCGCTGTATACACAGAGACGCGGATACCATTGTGACATGGTAAACAATGCGTTGCCATCAGGGAACATTTCATATCCGCCGCGTCCGCCCTGCGCCATACGATCAGAAATCTTATAATCCCAATCCAGCTTGAATACAAACTTCTGACCTGGTTTCAGGGGAACCGGCATCTCCACACGCATCATTGTTTTGTTGATGGTATATTCCAGTTTCTTTCCAACGCCATCAACCAACTTACGGATATTGAATCCAAAGCCATTGTCTTCTTTTTTGCTTTCAAGACTGTTCGCCATCTGTTCAGAAATCATCCTTGGCATCACGCTGCTGTTCTGATAATTTGCATTGTTCTTCGAACTATGCTCATTTTCGTCCAACTGCAGCCAGATATAATTCAACACATTCGGCGAATTGTTAAAATAGGTTACGGTCTCGGACCCGATCAGTTTGAGGTTAGCTTCATCAAGCTCGCACTTGATATCATAATCTGCTTTTTGTTGCCAGTATCTCGGACCCGGCGCGCCACTGGCTGAGCGGTACTCATTCGGCGTGGGAAGCATAGTTCCCAGCTGTTCAAACCTGTTACCGTGGTTTGAATTGGGATTGTTCTGGACATTCTGCGCGGTAGAAGCCAATGCAGAAATAGTCAAAGCAAAAAATGCAAAAACACTTTTTTTCATTTACACCTGTTTTTATTTTGGAAATCGTTCAAGAGCCATTATCAAAGCGATGCCGAATACGGCACCAGAGCCATAGAGCAAGTATTCACGTCGTTGAAAGTTAAAGAAACTGATGCAAATTAATGAAACTATAAGCACCAGTGCAACTATTAGTAACTGTCCAACCTCTAACCCTATATTAAACGCCAGTAACTGCGGGATGATGTTGGTATCTTTTCCCAGCAGGCTTTTCAGGTAATTCGAAAATCCTAATCCATGAATTAACCCGAAAAATAAGGCCAGGTAATAGATAGGTGGAAACCGGGTTTTAAACTTAAACTCTTTCTGACGAATATTGCTCAAAGCAGTGATCACGATGGTTACCGGGATCAGGAACTCAATCCATTCGGCCGGGATATTTATATAATTGAGCGTACTCAACGCCAGCGTTATTGAATGGCCTATGGTAAACGCAGTGATCAGTATGATGATCCGCTTCCAGTCGTCGAAGGTATAACGCAGGCAAAGGGCAAGCACAAATATGATATGATCGTAACCAGCAAGATTCGCAATATGTTCAAAGCCAAGCGAGAAGTATAACCAGAAATCCTGCATGGTTTCTAAAATAATGAAGAGATTTGTAACAGAAAAATATTAATGTTAAATGGTAATTAAACTATATAAGAGCCTCAGGATTCTAACACTGCTTCTAAGTGTTTTCGTCAGCATGGGGTTTACCCCGCGGTATGCGGGAGCTGATAACCCATCCGGAAGAAGCCCGGTACATCCGATCTTCGTCAGCGTAACAGAGTTAAATCATAACCCGGCGGAGAAAACCCTTGAAATCTCATGTAAGATTTTTACTGATGATTTTGAAGCGGTACTCACCAAGGCAACTGGTTCAAAGGTCGATCTGTTCAACCCAAAAGATACTGCGCTCACCGGGAGGCAAATAACAAGCTATATAAGTAAACACCTCGTTATTACCATTGACGGTAAGCCGGCGAAGCTTGAGTTAATTGGATTTGAAAGGGAACTGGATGCTGTCTGGAGTTATTTCGAAATTAGCCAGGTAGCTTCTACACCGAGGAATATATCAGTGATGAACGATTTGTTATATGATAATTTTAAGGAGCAGATCAATCTTATGCATGTGACTGTCGCCGGGAAGCGAAAAAGTACCAAACTTGATCATCCGGAATCGAGTGCTAATTTCTCATTTTGATCTTTCGGGGAGATCCCACGTTTGACCTTTACCTAATGATTGGCTCTACCTAATGATTTGAAGTGTCGGCTTCTGCGACCGATCCGCTTTCGGTGAACAGGAACCTGTCATTCCATCTCATCCCGCAGCTTCTCGCTGATAATCACAAGTACCTTGTCGATCCGCTGTGCATCCATGTCCACGATCTCAAAGGTGAAGCCCTGCCAATCCATCTTATCTCCGGTTTGGGGAATCCGCTCCAGCTTGTGAAGTATAAAGCCCGCGAGTGTATCGAAAACCTGCTCTCCCTCGTTCATCCATTCTGTCTTCTCAAAACTTCGGAGGAAATCATAAAATGGAATCTGCGCATCAACCAGGAAACTGCCATCTTCTCTTTCCGTGATCACATAGTCTTCCATGTCCGGCTCAGGCAGATCACCAACTATCGCTTCAAGGATGTCGTTGAGGGTGATCATCCCAAGGATTGATCCATATTCATCAACGATGAAGCTGGCATGAACCCTTTTCTCCTTGAACTTCTCCATCACTTTATAGGCTGTCACGTTTTCAGGCACAAACAAAGCGGGCTTCATAATCTGCTTAAACAGGGTGAGATCGTTGGTCACATAAAGGTCTTTCAGAGAAATGATGCCTTTTATATTATCAATGTCGCCTTCGCAGACAGGGTAGATAGAGTGAGGCTCACGTACGATCTTTTCCTTGATGGAAATCTCGTTGTCGTTGATATCGAACCAATGAATGTCGCTGCGGTGGGTCATGAGCGAAGTGATGTTCCGATCCCCAAGGTGGAAAACCCTTTCGATAATTTCCTGTTCAGCCTCTTCGATGGTTCCTTGCTCGGTCCCCTCACTGATGATCGCCTTGATTTCCTCTTCCGTTACCTGGGTGTCTTTAGCCTGGATATTGAAAAGTTTGACAATTATATTGGTAGACTTTGTAAGGAGCCAGATAAAAGGGTGGGTGATAAGGCTTACAAAACGCATGGGGCCGGCTAGCAACTTTGCGATTGCTTCAGGTCGCGAAAGTCCCAGTCTTTTTGGCACCAGTTCGCCGAAGACCATCGAAAAATAAGTGATAATGACAACTATGATAGCTGTGGCGACGGCATCGCTGTATGGTTTTATGGTCTCGAAATCATTTAAAAAGCCCACCAGATCGCTTTTTAGCTTTTCTCCTGAATAAATACCCAACAGGATACCTATCAGGGTAATGCCGATCTGGACAGTAGATAAGAAAGTATCGGGATGATTTGAAAGTTCAAGTGCTTCTTTTGCTCTTTTATCGCCGCGGTGAGCCTGGGTTTCCAATCTTGCTTTTCTTGCAGAAACAAGGGCGATCTCGGCCATCGAAAAAACTCCATTCAATAAGATAAGACCGAGGATAATAAATATCTCAACCATTGTCAGCTGCTAATTATTTGTCGAAACTAAGGAATCCTGCTTGCTTCACGTGTAATTTACTAATGATAAAACCAATGCCACAGCCTACTAAGCCACCGCAAAGAACATCGAAAGGATAGTGTACTCCCACATAAACTTGCGTGTAACTGATCGCAAACGCCCAGACCAGGAATATCCAGGCCCATTTGAACACCGTCCTCAAAGTCATATAAAAAAACATGCCCTGCGCAAAATGGCTGGTGGCATGCGAAGAAGTAAAGCTGGAGCTGCCGGGGCAATAGTTTATAAAAAATCGAAGTTGCGGTCCCACAATCGGATCCTGGCAGGGCCGTGTGCGCATCACTATTTCTTTAATGACATGACTACTGATAATATCAGCGAGGGCGGCCGAAAGTAAAAAACCAAGTATCCACCATAATCCCCTGTTTCCGAAATTAATAACTACAAAAAGACAAAGGAACAGGTACAACGGTAACCATACCCCGGTTTCCCGGAAAAACGGCAACACATAGTCAAACCCCGGATTCCCCCAGTCCTGGTTAATGTGCCTGATGAGCCACCGATCTATCGGGTCAATGTATTTCCAGACCGAGACCATAAGTAGAAACATAGGACGCAAAAATAGGCGGTTAATTTTTGCGTTCAATCAGTTAATAAGAAAACATAATTTTACGGCCCGGTTATGATTAAATCCTATATGTCCAGCTTGCCCCGCCTTATTCGATGGCTATTAAATCTCGGGTTGATCCTGCTTTTACTGATGACAGTAATGCGACTGGCGCTTTACCTTTTTTTCCCAAACCAGGGAAATTCATTCAGCTCTGTGGGTAAAGCACTGGTACTTGGATTGCGGTATGATCTTCGTACCGTCGCTACAGTCCTCATCACCATACTGGTTTTTGGGTCTATCCCCCGGTTGTCTCCCTTCAGAACCGGAAACCATAAAACATGGTTAACGCTGCTCGGGTTCCTGGTTTTCCTGATCCTGTTTTTTTACACCATAGACTTCGCTCATTTCAGTTACCTGAACCAGCGGCTTAACGCCAGCGTATTAAATTATCTTGAAGACACCAGCATTTCACTGGGCATGGTATGGGAATCCTATCCCGTGATCCGGTTGATCCTGGTAATAATCCTGGTTACGGTTGGTTTTCTGCTGCTGCTTCGCTTTTTCTTTCGCAGGATTGCCGCAAGCCATAATAGTGCTCCCCGGCGAACAACTATCATTTCATTTATCGTACTTTTCGTCGTTTGCGGCATGTGCATATTTGGAAGATTCAATCAATATCCACTGCGGTGGAGTGATGCTTTTGCACTCGGCAGCGATTACAAAGCGAACCTTGCATTGAATCCGTTTGAATCTTTCCTGAATTCCCTCAAGTTTCGCAAAAGCACTTATGATCTTGTAAAGTTGCGTGAACTACATCCGGTGCTCACCGATTTTCTTGGGCTGAAGGAGGCCGATAAATCCGGCCACCCGTTTGCCCGGACCGTTCAGCCAAGACCGGGAGCAATCACATCCAGACCCAATATCGTATTGGTGATCTGCGAATCATTCAGCGGATATAAAAGTTCAATGTGGGGTAATCCTTTGAATACAACACCTTTTTTTGACAGCCTCAGCAGGCAGGGCTTATTTTTCGACCACTGTTTTACGCCAACATACGGAACCGCCAGGGGGGTGTGGGCAACAGTTACCGGCATTCCGGATGTTGAAATGCCAACCACCGCAAGTCGCAATCCTTTAGCCGTAAATCAACGAACTATCATTAATGAGTTCAGGAATTACCAGAAATTTTATTTCCTGGGAGGAAGTTCCAGCTGGGCCAACATCCGTGGACTGCTTACCAATAACATTGATGGCCTGCAGATGTACGAGGAGAATAGTTATCGCTCCCCGAGGATAGATGTGTGGGGTATAAGTGATAAGAATCTGTTCCTAGAGGCAAATGAAGTGATGTCCAGGCAGGATAGTCCATTTTTTGCGATAATCCAGACTTCCGATAATCACCGGCCTTACACCATTCCTGAAGAGGATCGGGAAGCATTTGAACTCGTAGATTTTCCAGTTGATACTTTAAAAAAATACGGCTTTGAAACGCTGGCTGAACTCAATGCTTTCCGATATACTGATTTTTGTTTTGAACAGTTTTTCAAGGCGGCATCAAAAGAAAAATACTTCAGTAACACCGTCTTTGCATTTATCGGAGATCATGGTATCCCCGGCAATGCGTCCGCGATTCTTCCGAATGCCTGGACCGCCCAGCGGTTGGGAGCCGAACACGTCCCGTTGCTTTTTTATGCACCTGGACTATTGCCCGCAAAAAGGATCGGTCGAATCTGCTCACAGATTGACATTTTACCTACGCTGGCTGGCATGATGGATGCGCCCTATGTGAACACGGGACTGGGTCGCGACCTGTTGGATTCTACCACTGAAAAGGAGGGTGCTGCATTTATATTCGATCCTGATTACGCGCAGACCGGGGTAATAAAAGGGGATCACTTTCAACGAACCCAAATAAAAACAGGGCAAAGGGAATTTGTTTCAATCAGAAATAACGATAAGCCTGTTGATAACGTTGAAAATGAGAAGATTAATCGTGAGATGAAATTGCTTAGTGACGCTATATACGAAGCTTCGAAATACCTGATTCTTAATAATAAGAAGGGTAATTGAGCGGTGGTTCAGTCAGATTTCTTTACTCTACAGTTTGCCTGTTGACCAAATACGGGATATTGATAAAGCGCAATTTGATTCGAAATTTCCCTCTTGGTTTTTGGACTCCCTGGGGTTCTAAACTATCTTTTTTGCAATGATCAATAACCTGGACGACTTATTTACATCGTATGGCCCGAAGTCATGGTTCCCAAATACTTCCTGGATTTGCAGCCGATGAAAAGAAAGCATATCATTAAAATCGCCCAGGCTGAACTTAGAAACTTTCTCGACGTATTCAAGTGGTTCCTGCTGATTCTCATCTTCAATGATGATCTTTTTGTAGAAGTGAGTTTCGTCGAACCATTTGGTAATGAGATAAGTTACTCCATTCAGTTCTAATTCCTGTTTATGAACCAGGTTATTTTCTTCGAAATGAACATTCAGATAATCAAGTACGAAGATCCCACCTGCTTTCAATGACTGGGAAATGGTACGGATGGCATTATAGTGTTCATGCTCTGTTCTGAAATATCCGAAAGTTGAAAACAGGCTGAAGGCATAATTGAAATAATTGATCCAGAAGGGGAGTCTCAGATCGTGTTGATAAAAATGGAGTTTGTCGTTTTCCATTTCTTTTGCCGCTTCTATACTTTCCGGCGCCAGGTCAATGCCGGTAACATCATATCCCAGGTCGGCCATCTTCTTGGCATGGATTCCTCTTGCACAGGCAAGGTCTACAAGTAGTGAATCCGGCGCGGGTTTCAACCGGTCGATTAATCTTGTTATAAACAAATCGCTCCGGTCCTGGTCCCGCTGAAAATACAATTTGTGATAATAGGGTGAATTGAACCAAACCTGAAACCAATTTGCTGAAACGGACATGTGCCGGATATTTTGACAAATGTAGCGTAAAAGCAAAATTAAATGCCAATAGGTTATTCACGCCCTCCCGGCGTAACTGTATTAATTATGAATATTCTATATTTCTTTTCCCGGTCGCAATCCTTATTTTTGCAGCCATAAATTTATAGTTCAGTGGCATTGATAAAAAGTATCTCTGGAATCCGGGGAACAATTGGCGGACAGACCGGTGATAATTTAACCCCTCTCGATATTGTCAAATTCAGCGCGGCTTATGGCAGCTGGTTAATTGAAAATAAAGGTGCTGATAAAAAAGTTATTGTTGGTCGTGACGGAAGGATCAGCGGTTCCCTGGTGCAGTCATTAGTGGTGAACACTTTGATTTCGCTTGGGATCGATGTGCTGGATATTGGATTATCGACCACACCCACTGTTGAACTGGTAGTGAAATGGGAGAAGGCCGGGGGAGGTATCATTATTACCGCCAGCCACAATCCGAAGGAGTGGAACGCCCTGAAACTGCTGAATCACGAGGGCGAGTTCCTGGATGCAGAAGCAGGTGCAGTTATCCTTGAAAAAGCAAAACAGGAAAACTTCGACTTTGTGCCGGTGGATAAACTGGGAAAATTAAGCGCTGGCGAAAACTTCCTGCAAAACCATATTGACGCCGTTGTTAATTATCCGCTCGTAAACCTTGATGCGATCCGCGACAAAAACTACAAAGTTGTAGTGGACGTAATCAACAGCACAGGTGCACTCTTTATTCCTCCCTTGTTGAAAGCGCTCGGTGTAGCTGAGGTGATTGTCATAAATGGTGAGATCAACGGGAAGTTTGCCCATAATCCTGAGCCGCTACCCGAGAATCTGACAGGGCTGAGCGCTGCCGTCAGGACTCACAGGGCAGATCTCGGCATTGCGGTGGATCCTGATGTAGATCGCCTGTGTTTTGTGAATGAAGATGGCAGCATGTTCGGCGAGGAATATACTTTGGTAGCCGTTGCTGATTATGTGCTCAGCAAAAGACCTGGGAATACCGTTAGTAACATGAGCAGCACAAAGGCGCTGAAAGAGATCACCCTGAAAAACGGGGGTGAATATTTTCCTTCTTCCGTGGGAGAAGTGAATGTTGTTGCAAAAATGAAGCAACACAATGCAGTGATCGGGGGTGAGGGAAATGGAGGCATAATTGTTCCCGATCTCCACTACGGACGGGATGCCCTGATCGGTATTGGTTTGTTCTTAAGCGCGCTTGCAACTCACCGTAACGGGATCAAATCATTCAGAGCGAAATACCCTGATTATTTTATCTCGAAAAATAAGATCCAGCTTGACAAGGAAACGGATGTCCCGGCTTTGTTTGAGAAGATCCGTAAGAAATACAAAAATCAGCCCGTCAACACAGAAGACGGACTTAAGATAGAATTTGATGCGGATTGGGTACATCTTCGCACCTCTAATACAGAACCCATAATCCGGATCTATGCCGAATCCAGTTTCGAAAGCACGGCAAATAACATGGCGCTGAAACTGATGCATGATATCAAAGAGTTGAGTTAAGCGCTGATAGAAATAGCCTGACGGAACTTACTTACTTCGATTGCCCCGGTATCTAAACTTTGAACAATCGTATGGATCGGATATATTTTGATAATGCTGCAACCACCCCGCTTGATCCGCAGGTGCTTGAGGCTATGATGCCTTACCTGACTGAAAAGTATGGTAATCCATCTTCTATTTATTCTTATGGACGCGAAGGCAGATTGGCGATAGAGACCGCAAGGAAGTCTGTAGCCAAAATTCTCAACGCTCATCCGGCAGAAATTTTTTTTACATCCGGTGGAACCGAAAGTTCCAACACTGCACTTAGTTCAGCGGTCAATGACCTTGGCTGCCGGCACATCATAACAGCCGCGATCGAGCACCATGCAACCCTTCACACTGTCGAGTACCTGGCGCACCGTAATAAGGTAAGACTGAGTTTTGTGAAATTGCTGCCTGACGGGCATGTTGACCTGGATGATCTGCGTCAGTTATTGGCATCTTCACCTGAAAAAGCGCTGGTTACTTTGATGCATGCAAACAATGAAATAGGAAACATCCTGGATATTGACGCAGCCGGCAATATTTGTAAAGAATTCGGTGCCGTATTTCATTCAGATACGGTACAGACTGTTGGTCATTTTCCTTTTGATCTTAGAAATACACCGGTACATTTTATCACCGGAGCCGGTCATAAATTCCATGGTCCGAAAGGAGTGGGCATTTTGTATGTCAACGAAAATGTAAAGATTTCACCTTTTATCCACGGTGGGGGACAGGAAAGAAATATGCGGGCCGGCACAGAAAACCTTTATGGTATTGTTGGTTTTGCGAAGGCCCTGGAGCTGGCAACCGCAAACTATGAAAAGGACAGGGCTTATATCTCGGGGTTGAAGAAATACATGATGGAAAGGTTGTGCGAAAAAGTTGCGGGGATCGCGTTTAACGGCGATCCTCAGGGACGGAGCTTATATACGGTACTTAGTGTGTCTTTTCCTAAAACAGAAAGATCTGAGATGATGCTTTTCAATCTCGATATCCATCACATCTGCGCGAGTGGCGGTAGTGCCTGTACCAGTGGGGCGGACCAGGGGTCTCATGTAATCCGCGCCATCAACAACAATCCCAACCAGGTGACGGTAAGGTTCTCTTTTTCAAAATATAATACCCGGGAACAGGTTGATACGGTAGTTGATATCCTCAATGAAATAGCTTAAACGGGCGCCCGGTCACTTGCCGCATTGTATATCATCTCCGTCAATTATATCCTGACTTTTGATGATCCTCTTTCAATCTGTTTCCTGACTTTTTGATGATCCTCTTTCAATCTGTTTTCCCGACTTTTTGATCATCCTGTTTCAATCGTATTCGGAGTTTTCCATGATGCCTCCTTCAATCTATATTGTGAGTTTGTGATCTTCACGTTTCAATATATATTATCACTTTTGATCATCCTGTTTCAATTTTTATCCTGACTTTCGCTTTACTATGAAATATATCCTCGGGATTGACATTGGCACTTCCGGTACCAAGGCAGTGGCGTTTGGGCATGACGGTGAGATACTTGCCTCAGCTTACCGGTCATACGAACCGCTCGAAACAGAGCCCGGGCACCATGAACTAGATCCCGTGGTGCTGTTCGATGCATTCGCTGAAACAGTGTCCACCATACTGACATCACTGGATGGGAAGGCGTCCATCACCGCTTTATGTTTTAGTTCTGCTATGCACAGCGTTTTGCTGGTAGACAAAGATGACAATCCAATAACCAATCTTGTTACCTGGGCCGACCTCAGGAGCAGGGAGCAGGCCGCAAAGCTAAAAGCCTCCACGGAAGGCGCAGAGATCTACAGGCTGTCCGGCACGCCTCTTCACCCGATGACACCACTGTGTAAAATCATGTGGTTTCGGGAAATGGAACCTTCACTGTTCAGCAAAGCAGCCCGTTTTATTTCTATTAAGGAATATATTGTATTCCGGCTCACCGGGAAATACCTGGCTGACTATTCGATAGCCTCGGGTACTGGCTTATTTGATATATACCATCTCAGGTGGAACCCGGGCGCGTTATCACTGGCAGGTATAACCGTCGATCAGCTCAGTCAGCCGGTTACTACAACACATATTGAGCAGATCAGCTTCCGGCTAAACAATGAGCGGACACTGGAAACCCAGCTTGTGCTTGGGGCGACCGATGGCTGCCTGGCCAACCTCGGATCCAATGCCATGAAACATGGCGATGTTGCTATTACCATTGGAACCAGCGGTGCCGTCAGGATGGTGAGCGCAGCGCCCAAGTATGATCCGAAGGCAAGGATCTTCAACTATATACTCACCCCCGAACTTTTTGTTTCGGGAGGACCAATTAATAACGGCGGCGTTTTGTTGAAATGGTACAGTGAAAATTTCCTTCAATATGTTCCCGCTAAGGCAGGGAATGGATCCGGTGCCCAAACTGCTGGTGCCTCCGAAAGTTTTGAATCGTTTGTCGAAACAGCTTTATCGGTAGATCCGGGTTGCGAAGGATTAGTGTTTCTTCCATATATCCAGGGTGAGCGAGCCCCCGTTTGGGATGCAGAAGCGAAGGGTGTATTTTTCGGGATCAGGTCTGTTCATACCCAGGCGCATTTCATGCGTGCAATTATTGAGGGAATCTGCTTCTCCCTGAAAGATGTAAGTCTTTCACTCGAAGAAACAATCGGAACAATTAGTAGCGTTTATGCGAGTGGGGGATTTGTAAAATCCCCCGCCTGGGTGCAGGTACTTTGCGACGTTCTTGGTAAAAGGATACATATTACTGACACTGCCGATGCGTCATCAATTGGTGCGGCAATGTTGGGCCTGTATGCAACAAATGTTATCCAAAGGGTTGAAGATGCCTCAAGGTTCCTGAAGATTCAAACAACGTATTCGCCAGATGCCAGCTCTGCTGAAGCTTACAAAAAGAACTTTGGGATTTATCGGAATCTATACGGCAAATTAAAAGACGAATTCCATACTTAGGCTCATAACGCAATTGGGAAAGAGACTATGGATTCACTTTCTCTCTTTCAACGCTTTGGTAGGTTAGCATTGTCTGTCAAGCAGATATTGATAAAGCCGGCATAGCCGAATCTTCCTCATTTGACACCTTCCATGCTACTTCAATTTGCCATTTAGGAATAGCAGGATAGTGCGAGTCAAGCATCGATGCGAAGACCAGCGAAATGAGTTAAAACTCCGTACAGGTCAATAAAAAATTTAACAGTCATCAACCGATATAGATGTTTTTGACAATTTCATTGAAGGTAGTTTGAACGTCATTCAAATCTTCAATAATGATATCGGCATTGAAGTATAACAATTGCTTCTTTTTCAACTTTATAAACCAGCCTGTGTTCGAGAGTCATGCGACGCGACCAAAAACCGGAAAGATTTTCGCGGAGTGCCTCCGGTTTGCCTGTCCCTTGAAAGGGTGAACGATTGATCTCTTTGATCAAGCCACTAATTTTTTTGAGAATAGATTTGTCTGTTTGCTGCCAATACAGGTAATCTTCCCAGGCATCATCCATGAACATTATTCTCATTTTTCAATCAGCTTTCTTTCCCGACCTTTTCCTTTCTCATATTGGTTCAGGGCACGCTGAATACGCTCCGCATTTTTTGGGGATTTCAATAAATGAAATGTTTCCATGATGCTTTGATAATCCGATTCAGAAAGCACAACAATATTTTCACCTTTGGTGCGGGTAACAAATAATGGACTACGACTATTGAAGACTTCATCGAGGTAGGTTTTCAATTTTTGCCTGAAGTCAGAGTAAGTTGTTATCATATAACTCAAATTTGCAAAAAATAACCAGTTGTACAAAATATTGTACAGGTATAATTTCTTCACAGGGCTCGATTCTCTTTAAATTTTGATGTCACTCATTTGATCATTGCTTTTATATCCTGCAGTTTCAACAACGCTTCTACAGGTGTCAGACGATTGATATCCGTGTCTTCCAGTAATTTCCTGATCTGGTCAAAAGTTTCGCTGTGTGCATCGAAAATGGAAAGCTGGATCTTTGGGGCAGATAATTTTTTTACCTGTTCACCGATGGAGGATTTTGCACTGGCCGGATCAACATTTTTCTCTTCAAGTTGTGCTAGTATCTCGTTGGCGCGGTTGATCAGGGCCGGGGGCATGCCAGCCATCTTTGCGACATGAATACCGAAACTATGTATGCTACCGCCCGGTGCCAGCTTCCGCAAAAAGATGATCTTATTGCCGACTTCTTTATTGGTTACATGATAGTTCCTTACCCTCGGAAGCTTGTTTTCCAGCTCATTCAACTCATGATAATGTGTAGCAAACAGGGTCTTCGGTTTATGCTGGCTGTTATGGAGATATTCTGCAATGCTCCATGCGATCGAAATACCGTCGTAAGTACTGGTACCCCGGCCGATCTCATCCAATAAAACAAGACTGGATGAAGTTATGTTGTTGATGATACTGGCGGTTTCATTCATCTCCACCATAAATGTTGACTCACCGCCACTGAGATTATCATTTGCACCAACCCTGGTAAATATTTTATCGGTCAGCGGTATTCTGGCAGAGGAAACCGGTATAAAACTTCCCATATGGGTCATCAGGGTAATCAAGGCGGTCTGTCTTAGTATAGCACTTTTACCACTCATGTTAGGGCCGGTAAGAATAATGATCTGCCGGTCATTTGAATCAAGGTGAATGTCGTTCGAAATGTATGGCTCACCCACAGGCAGGTTGCGCTCAATAACAGGATGGCGGCTGTCTATCAGCTCTAATTCCGGCCCATCATGCAATACAGGTTTTTTATAATGAAACTGCAGGGCATTGGCGGCAAAACAGGTAATACAATCGATGATCCCCAGGATGTTACCGTTTACCTGCATCGGCGAGATATAGTCCTGCAGTTCGAGCAACAATTTTTCGTAGAGGTCAATCTCAATTGCCTGGATCTTTTCTTCTGCGCCGGTGATCTGTTCCTCGTATTCTTTTAATTCCGGTGTGATATATCTCTCAGCATTTGTGAGTGTCTGCTTTCTAGTCCACGCGTCAGGCACTTTTGATTTATGAGAGTTGGTTACTTCGAGGAAATAGCCAAACACATTATTGAAACCGATCTTTAGTGTAGTGATCCCCGTTAGTTCCGCCTCTTTTTGCTGAAGAGCGGCAAGGTAATCTTTGCCACCGCTTGCAATTTTACGCAGATGATCGAGGTCCTCATTGATGCCGGATCTTATGACCGCACCGCGTGCAGCAGTGATCGGCGGATTTTCAGCTATCTCCCGGGTTATCTTTTCAAGAATATAAACGCACGGATTTAACGCATCACCTAATCTTTTCAGGTATTCGTTTGAAGCTCCGGCACAGGCTTTTTTTATTTCCGCGATATGGCTGAGGCCGCGGGCAATCTGCATGACCTCGCGCGGGTTGATCTTTTTCATCGGGATCTTGCTTACCAATCGTTCCACGTCCCCGGTCTGCCTGATATGTTGAGTGAGTCCGTTACGAAGGGTAGGATCCTTGATAAAATATTCTACCAGTTCGAGTCTTTCATTGATTTTGCGGCCGTCTTTCAAAGGCAATACGATCCACCGTTTCAACAGCCGCGCACCCATAGGCGAAACGGTATTATCCAGCGTTTTAAGAAGCGTTTGCCCGTTTTCACTACCTGTTCCCAGTAGCTCGAGGTTACGGATCGTAAACTTGTCCATCCAGAGATAATCGTCCTGGTCCAGTCGTTGGATCGCTGTTATATGCTGCAGATTTGGATGTTCGGTATCTTTCAGGTAATGAAGGATCGCGCCCGCGGCAGTGATCGCATCTCCCATTTCCTCAATACCGAAACCTTTAAGCGAATGGGTCTGGAAATGTTTTAGCAGGCTCTCGGTGGCATAGCCCTGGTCGAATATCCAGCTTTCAAGCGTGTAAGTATAAAAACGGGTTCCAAAAGTTTCTTTGAAGTGTTTCTGGTAACTACGTTGAAAAATGACTTCCGCAGGTTTGAGCGTCTGGAGCAGCTTATCTGCATATTCCTGGTTTCCTTCGGCCACAAAAAATTCTCCTGTTGAGATATCAAGAAAGGCTATTCCCAGGTGATCGTCCTTGAAATGAATGCTGGCCAGGAAGTTATTGCTGGTGTGATCCAGCAATTTATCGTTTGTTGCTACCCCGGGTGTCACCAGTTCAGTTACCCCTCTTTTTACGATTCCCTTGGCTAGTTTTGGATCTTCCAGCTGATCACAGATCGCGACCCGGTAACCCGCTTTTACCAGTTTGTGCAGGTAAGTGTCAAGGGCATGATGAGGGAATCCCGCCAATTCGCTCGAGTCAGGTGAACCATTATTTCTTTTAGTCAGTGTGATCCCAAGGATCTGTGCGGCAAGGATGGCGTCCCCACCAAATGTTTCATAAAAATCACCCACCCTGAACAGCAATATTGCATCGGGGTATTTCTGCTTAATCGCCCGGTGCTGCTGCATAAGGGGGGTATCTGCACTCGTCTTAGCCATAGGGGCAAATATAATTGGAAATACCCTCCGGAAAACCCCAAAATACCAAATGTGGACAGTATGTGTATGCTGTTTAAACTGCTGGAAAACGGTATAAAAACCTGGGTTTTCCGGAACTGTTTTGGAAAGTTATTTCCTCGGGATGTACCCCCAAACCTGGAACGGGGCGGTTGCCCAACGAAATAACTTACGTTAAAGTATAGCCGAAGCATTTGTATCTTTTAGAACTTCTTAACACCTTTGCAGCACAAATAATCCTTAAACCCCAAACCCAACTATGAAAACCATTATCATGCTGTTACTGTCTGCCGTGACATTCACATCGTGCACAGACCGGGAATCTTATATTTCTGCAGCTGAAGTAAAACAGGGGGTGGTCATTCTTACCGCAGAAGCAGATGGAGGCACAATTTTCGCAAAGCAGCAGCAGGATGAAGATCGCGTTGTACTTAAGATTATCCCTGCCATCACCAATAACAATACTTATATCCGGATTGAGGTGAGGGGTTCAGGAATGGCTGCACCATCCCAGGAATATGAATTTACTGCCTTAAGTAAGAATTTGATGGAAGGATATTATATTGAACAAATCATTTACCTGCCAAAGGGGATCAGGCTTGAGTCCATGTCGATACTTGAAATGACGAAATTGTAATTTTGAATATTTAATAATGAGTTGCCTGGTATCTACAAATATCAGACGAAACCCTGTCAGCGATGATGGGGTATTATATTTATGTCGAGGTTCGGCTTGACCGAGTATCCGCTGGACGGTGTTAATCCCACCTTCGGGGTCACTCCGTTTGTTCTCCGGAAATAATAAATTTTTAGGCTTTACCTTTGCTCCATGCGAAAGCTGACTATGGAGGAGCTGAACCGGAAATCGGTGAGCCAGTTTAAGGATTCAGAGAAAATTCCCATCGTGGTGGTGCTTGATAATATCCGTAGTATGCATAATGTAGGCAGCGTGTTCCGGACATCGGATGCATTTTTGATCGAAAGGATGTTTTTATGCGGGTACACACCCCAACCACCTCACAGGGATATCCAGAAGACAGCTTTAGGTGCAACAGACACGGTGAAATGGGACTATGTAGAACAAACTACTGAAGCCATTTCGCAGTTAAAGGCGCTTGGTTACCTGGTTTATGCTATTGAACAGGCTCACCTCAGTGTACCGCTGCACTCTTTCAGCCTGGACCCCGGTCAGAAACTGGCTGTGGTATTCGGAAACGAGGTCACAGGCGTTGCTGACGATGTACTGGCCCTTTGCGATGGATGCCTGGAGATACCACAGCTGGGCATGAAACATTCACTCAATATTTCGGTTGCTGCCGGAATTGTTTTGTGGGAACTGGTGAGAAGCCGCTTAAGCTTTCAGTTGGTTTCGGAAGGGTAGTAATAACAAACGATTATGCAAACAGTTAAAAATTATTTAAGTCTCGTAAAATTCTCACATACCATTTTTGCAATGCCGTTTGCAATGATCGGGTTTGTACTTGCCTTAAGATATTATCCTTTTCATCACGGAAACCCGGATGCCGTCACCGGTTTCCCCGGCCTGATTTCCGGTCCTGATGGGCTCTCCCCGGCTTATATTGTTGTGAAACTGTTACTGGTAATCGGATGTATGGTCTTCGCCCGTTCTGCGGCTATGGCTTTTAACCGTTACCTGGACGCAAATTTTGACGCGCTCAATCCACGCACTGCCATACGTGAAATTCCATCGGGCATAATCTCACACAGCTCCGCCCTGAGGTTCGTGATCTTTAATTGCATTGCATTTGTAATCTGTACCTGGTTTATAAATAAGATTTGTTTTTTTCTTTCCCCGGTAGCATTGTTTGTAATCCTGTTTTATAGTTACACGAAAAGGTTCACCCCGCTTTGTCATCTCGTACTGGGTCTGGGGCTTTCCCTTGCGCCTATTGGTGCATACCTGGCAGTAACAGGAGCCTTTAGCTTGTTGCCGGTTTTGTTTTCGTTAACTGTGCTGTTCTGGGTCAGTGGGTTTGATATCATCTATGCCCTCCAGGATGTAGACTTTGACAAGTCGCAGAATCTATATTCCATTCCTGCATACTTTGGTAAAAAACGCGGATTGAGGATCTCTGAACTGCTGCATCTGCTGAGCATCATCACTGTTGTTTTCGCGGGTCTGTATGCCGGATTTGGAACCTGGTACTGGGTTGGCGTTGCCGTATTTGTTTCGATGCTTGTATACCAGCATTCGATTGTAAAACCAGAGGATCTTCGCAAAGTAAATCTTGCTTTTATGACAGCCAATGGTATAGCCAGCGTTGTATTCGCCATTTTTGTTATACTCGACCTGGTGCTGCATCAGGCTTAGCCATTAACTTCGCGGCATGGCAAGAATTATCGCAATTGATTACGGGTTGAAAAGAACCGGCCTGGCGGTCACAGACCCGTTCCAGATCATTGCCACCGGGTTAACGACGATTGAGTCCCCGAGACTGATCAATTTTCTCAAAGATTATTTCTCCAAAGAGCCGGTTGAACTCATTATCATCGGTGATCCCAGGAATTGGGATGATTCAGATACACATGCCACACCACTGGTAAGGGAAGTTATCGCCAGGCTAAAAAAGAAATTTCCGACTATTCCCGTAGAAACTGTCGATGAACGTTACACATCAAAAATGGCCTCCCAGGCCATGATCGACATGGGCATGAAGAAAATGCAGCGTCGGAACAAAGCGCTGGTGGATGAGATTGCTGCCACCATCATGCTCCAGGAGTACCTCCAAAAAAAGGGGTAGTGGTTGCATTTTGACAAATTATATACTATTTTACCGGCCGTGGCAGACGCCACCTGATATTAAATTAATCCGTAACTGACCATGATACTGCCCTCCGGCAACCCTCTGGTCTTAAAATCCAATTTATGAAACTCAAACTCCGCTTGCCGGTGCTTGCACTATTTTGTTTCTCCCTATTCCAAAGCTGTCAGAAAACTGCCGATAAAGAAGGCTCAGTTCAGGAAAACGAAACTGAATTAGTAACACATTCAGAGGACCAGGCAATTGTTTTTGGTGAGATGGAAGCCATCAACAATGAACTAAACGTGCCTCTTGATAAAGAGCTTAACGGAGCAACGCAGGAATCCCTGATCTGCTCTGCTTCCCTGGCTTATGAAAATACCGGTGGTTTCAAGAAGGTCACTATCACCTACAACGGTGCTGATTGTCCGGGGCTACGCAGCCGTTCGGGGGTGATAATAATTTCAATGCCATCAGCGATATACTGGAAAGATATTGGTGCCCAAATCACAGTCACTTATCAAAACTTATTGATAACCCGTCTTAGCGATAAAAAAAGTGTCACTATCAATGGTACGCATACGCTAACGAACGTTACCGGCGGTTTATTGATGAACCTGTTTCTCGGCCAGCCCAACATCATTCATAAGGTAAGCAGCAACAACATGTCTATCACCTTTGAGGACGGTACTAAACGTGTGTGGCAAATAGCGCGGCAGAGATTGTATACCATTGCTAACAACGGAACGATCACTATTACCGGAATTCACCAGGAAGGTAGCAAAACAAATATCTCTGAGTGGGGAACAGATCGTTTTGGCCGATCATTCACTACCTCTATCACCGAACCCCTGGTAATCAGTGGAGGTTGTGAATACCGCCTGATAAGTGGAAAAATCACACACGAAAGACAATCGGGAGTTGCCACAGCTGTTTTTGGATTGGATGCGCAGGGAGCACCAGTTATCTGCCCACCGGGAAGTTTTTATTTTAAGCTTTCGTGGACCGGTCCAAGAGGTAACACCCTTACGTATATCGGAGCTTATTGATCAAACACGAAGTGCCTTTCGGTAAAAAAATCAGTCAGCCGAAACGATAAAATACTTTACAAACGCCTGCAGATTACCTGCAGGCGTTTTTTTGAGTAGATCTTCAACTTCATCACACCGGAATCTGCCTGTTATGCAGTATTTTTGCACTTCAAAAACCGGAATTCCTTATATGATTTTACCGATAGTTGCTTATGGTTCGCCGATTCTCAGAACAGTGGCAAAAGATATCAACCCGGACTATCCAGGCCTGGCTAAACTCCTTGAAGACATGTGGGAAACCATGTATGCCAGTAACGGGGTAGGGCTGGCAGCGCCGCAGATCAACAGGGATATCCGGTTATTTGTGATTGACAGCGCTCAGATCTTCGAAAACCAGGAGGATGAAGACAAGGGCCGGTATCCCGACGAACCCGGAACAAAACAGGTATTTATCAATGCACATATTGTTGAATTCGGAGGCGACGACTGGGCCTATAATGAAGGATGTCTGAGCATTCCTAAAATCCGCGAAGATATTTCACGTAGCCAGAAAGTAACACTCGAGTACCTCGATGAAAATTTCGAACCACAAACTCAAACCTTTGATGGCATTACCGGCCGGATCATCCAGCACGAATATGATCATATTGAAGGAAAGCTATTCATAGATTACCTGAAGCCACTCAAACGGAAATTGCTGAAAGGTAAACTGGACGATATAACAAAAGGTAAGGTAAAAGTGGATTACCGTATGGTTTACAAACCTTAGTGTTTATGCCCATCGCCCCGGGAATGCATTTAACCGCGAAAGGATTCCGTTTATCAGCAGTTATAATGGTATTTCAACTTCTGTTTACGAGGGTCATTGGCCAGGACTCTTCACTCGTGTTAGACGATAAAGCTGTTACCTTAAAGGAAGTCATAGTCCGTAGTAATCTGAATGTTGCTAAGTTTATTGAACGCGTACAGGAAGACAGCAGCTTCTATAAGGCGTTCAAAAATCTTCACATCCTGGGTTATACCGCCTTGAATGATATCCGGATGATGAGTAAAAAGTCCGAAACTATTGCAAGTTTGAACAGCCGGACGAGGCAACAGGTAAAAAACGGATGCCGTTGGATGGAAACGCTGGAAGAGTCGACTACCGGCGATATATACACGAAGAAAAAAGACTGGAACTACTACACACCGGAGATGTACGCAGGTTTGTTCTTCACCAGGGATACCATCTGTGGTGATAACAACATTGTTGGCAACACGTCGATCTCAATGAAAGGCAAATCAGGTATTCAAAAACATAAGGAGCAACTAAAAATGCTTTTTTTTAATCCGGGAAAAAAGATCCCGGGTATACCTTTTGTTGGCGATAAGATCGCCATTTTTGAAGGAGATGCTGCCGACCGTTACGATTTCATTATTGATATGCAGCCAAGAAACAATGAGATGTGTTATGTGTTTACTGCTGTTCCCAGGAAGGATCTTAGTGCCCGGCAAATGGATCAGATCGTGATCAATGAGATGACAACCTGGTTCCGGATCGCGTCCTGGGAGATTGTTGCCCGCAACTATAATCTTAGTTATCACGCCGGCGTTTACGATTTTGATGTTGATCTGCAGGTAGAACTAGGTCAGTTTGAGGACCTGCTGGTACCAAAAGTTTTGCATTACCGTGGTAACTGGGACGTACTCTTTAAAAAAAGAGAGCGTTGCTTTTTTACTGCCACGCTCTTTGATTTTACAAAATGATTGTCCAGGTCTTTAAAAGAGTTCTTTTGCTTTCGTATAACCTCTCCACTTCTCGATCAGCTTTGTCATGTCTTCCGGTAATTCGCTGTTGAAAACAACCGTTTCCCTGGTTGTCGGATGAATAAAGCCAAGTGTTTTGGCATGCAGGGCATGCCTGGGACAGATCGCAAAACAATTGTCTACAAATTGCTTGTACTTATTGAACACGGTGCCTTTTACAATTCTGTCGCCACCATATAATTCGTCATTAAACAGCGGGTGACCGATATGTTGCATATGAACTCTTATCTGGTGGGTGCGCCCGGTTTCTAATTCACATTGAATGAGCGTAACATAACCGAATCGTTCCAAAACCTGGTAATGTGTTGTTGCATCTTTGCCTACTTCTCCATCAGGATATGCGTCGAAAATCTTTCTGAAGCGCTTATGCCTGCCGATATGGGCCACCACGGTGCCACTATCCTCTGCCACATCACCCCAAACCAATGCCCGGTACTGGCGATGCACGGTATGATCGAAAAACTGTTTTGAAAGACTTGCTACCGCCTTTTCGGTTTTTCCCAACACCATTAAACCGCTGGTGTTTTTATCAATCCGGTGCACCATGCCGAACCTTGGCAGGTTTTCTTCACTCAGTGCACTATTCTGTTGAAGCAGGTAATATGCAATTCCATTGATCAGCGTGCCGCCCGGATTACCACTGGCAGGATGAACAACAAGACCAACCGGCTTATTGATAATAAGTATATCGGCATCCTCAAAAACGATGTTTAAAGGCATTTTTTCTGGGATGATCTCCTCTCCACGTACTTCCTTGTTTGAGTAAACAATAATCTCCTGGCCAGGTTTAATCTTATAATTTGGTGATACAGATTTACCATCAATCAGCACCATACCATTTTCGATCGATTGCTGCACCTTGTTCCGGGTGGCTCCTTCAATGCGTGCAACGAGAAATTTATCAATGCGCATTGGTTCCTGGCCGCGGTCCACTACCAGGTTCAATCTTTCAAATAACTCTTCGGGACTATCCTCCACGGTATCGTCCAACTCAATCTCAGTATTCATTCCAAAAATTTAATATTGGTAAAGATAAGCGAATCACACGGGCTAATAACCCGCAGCATCGTCATCACCTCTTTTGTCGGCTATTGCCTCGATTTTGCCGTTTGCAGAAATGAGTATCAATTCTGTCCTTCCTATCGGGCCACGTTGGGTGACCTTGTATCCCATAGCCGATAACTTATCGAGGGTTTCTTTGGGAATATTTGATTCTACATAGATTTCGTCAGGCATCCACTGGTGGTGAAACTTGGGCTTGTTTACTGCATCTTCAGCACTCATGCCGAATTCAAGAATATTTACCAGAGACTGGAATACCGAAGTTGTAATTGTTGTTCCACCGGGAGTTCCAACCACTATATAGGGCTTTTTATTTTTGAGTACAATAGTTGGCGTCATGGAACTCAGCATTCTTTTGCCGGGTGCAATGGCGTTGGCAGCAGTCCCTAAGGCACCATACATATTGGCTACACCGGGTTTGATGCTAAAGTCATCCATCTCGTTGTTTAATAAAAATCCGGCACCACCTACTACTGTATGACTTCCGTATCCGCCGTTGAGGGTGGTAGTAACCGACACAGCATTGCCTTCGCGGTCATACACCGAAAGATGGGTGGTTTCCTCGCTTTCAGGGATAGTGCCTGCGCCTATGCTCTTGCTTGTTCCGGCCTTACCGGGCTCATAATCCTTCATCCTGGATTTTGCATAACTATCACTGATGAGTGTCTTGACCGGAACCCTGAAATGATCCACATCGCCCAGAAACTGTGCCCTGTCTGCATATGCGCGTCTTTCGACTTCTGTCATCAACTGAATCGCCTGCCAGCTTAGAAATCCATACTTAGCGATTGGCTGATCAGCGATCATCTTCATCATCTGGGGAAGCAATACTCCGCCACTGCTCGGCAAAGGCATGGTAATGATTTCATACCCTTTATAATCAAATGATACGGCTTCTCTTTCTTTGGCTTCATAGTTTTTGAGATCGGCATAAGTGATTATCCCGTTTGCCCTGGACATTTCTTCGACGATCAGTTTTGCAGTCTCGCCCTCATAAAAACCTTTCCTGCCTTTATCACGGATACGGATCAATGTTTTAGCAAGGTCCGCCTGTTTAAGTGTATCGCCGGCCTTCCATTTCATGGCATTCACGAAAACCGGTATTACGGTATTGTATTTATTAAATTCTTCCTGTGATCCGTTTAATCCCCTTGCCTCTGCTGCCGTAATAACAAAGCCTTTTTCAGCAAGCTCGATAGCTGGCTGAATCAGCATGCTGAAAGGAAGTTTTGCATACTTATGTGCCTTGAATGCGCCCGCAACAGATCCCGGTACGCCGGCAGCCAGGTGACCGTTCTGGCTTTTACTTACATCAGCGTTGCCATCCTTATCGAGGTACATATCTTTAAAGGAAGCAGCCGGTGCTTTTTCCCGGAAGTCGATCGCAAGCCGCTTACCACTTTTGAGGTGTGCCAACAGGAATCCTCCACCACCGATGTTGCCGGCGCCAGGATACACCACTGCCAGTGCCAGTTGTGTTGCGATGGCCGCATCAATGGCGTTCCCACCTTGTTTAAGTATATTCAGTCCAACCTGGCTGGCCAGCGGATGGGCTGAAACAACCGCGCCGCTGTCGACTAACTGTTTCTTCCTGATCTCGTATTTGAAGGGGTTGATTGGTATAGGAGGGACGTCACTCACTACTGGTTTCGAACTGTTGCATGCCAGTGCTACACATGCCAAAAAGAGGACGGAAATATATCTTTTATTCATCTATATTAGTATCAGGGTGCAAATTAGGAAATTTTACTCCGGGGAAGCCTCAACGTTTCGTTATTTGTTAGTCTGGACATACATTCGCACATTTGCACATCTACACTTAAATACCAAACTGCATTATGAGAAATTTCTTTTTGGCATGCCTGGTCATTCTGACAGGAGCCAATTCTTTTGGCCAGCTTCAAACGCCCGAACAGTTCCTGGGTTATAAGCTTGGCTCCAGGTATACACCGCATTTCAACGTCGTCAACTATTTTAAACATGTGGTGGCAAGTATGCCAAACCAGATGAAGCTGGAGCAATATGGCCAGACCAACGAGAGAAGACCCCTGCTCCTGGCTTATATAGCATCACCGGAAAATTTTTCAAAGCTGGAAAATATCCGCGTAAACAATCTTCGCCTCGCCGGCCAGGCGGACGACAAACAACCCGGAGATGAGAACGCCCCTGCAATTGTATGGCTCAGTTATAACGTTCATGGAAACGAAACATCTTCATCCGAATCAGCGATGATGATGATATATGAACTTGCTAACCCTGCCAACACTAAAACGAAAGAATGGCTTAAGAATGTGGTGATAATCATTGACCCATGTATAAATCCCGATGGACGTGACCGGTATGTGAACTGGTTTAATTCCGTGGTAGGGAAAACCCCGAACCCAAGGCTACAGACAAGGGAGCACAGCGAACCATGGCCGGGAGGAAGATCGAATCATTACAATTTCGATCTTAACCGTGACTGGGCCTGGCAGGTGCAGATTGAGAGCCAGCAACGTCTTGCAAAGTATAACCAATGGTTGCCCCAGATCCATGTTGACTATCATGAACAAAGCGTGAACTCTCCTTATTATTTTGCCCCTGGTGCTGAGCCTTATCATGAAGTTATTACAAACTGGCAACGCGAATTTCAGACCACCATCGGGAAAAACAATGCAAAGTATTTTGACCAGAATGGCTGGTTGTTTTTTACCAAGGAGCGATTCGACCTATTTTATCCAAGTTATGGTGATACCTATCCGATCTATAAAGGAGCGATCGGTATGACCTTCGAACAGGGTGGTGGACCAAGAGGGGGAGCATCAGCACTTACTGACTCAGATGATACCCTTACGCTATATGACCGCCTGTATCATCACTATACCACCGGTATTTCAACTATCGAGGTGAGTGCCCAGAATTCAGGTAAGCTTGTCCAGGAATTCAAAAAATATTATGACAAGGCCAGATCGGGCAACACCTCAGAGTTTAAAGCTTACCTGGTAAAAGCGGAACCCGGCGATAAGATCACCCGCCTGCAAACATTGCTGGATAAAAATAAGATCGAGTGGAATTATGTGAATGGCGGAAACATTACTGGTATTAATTATTTTTCAGGCAAGTCCGAAACAGTTAAAGCCGAGGTAAATGATATCGTAATCAATTCCAACCAGCCCAATGGCAACCTGGTTAAGGTATTATTCGAACGCAGTTCAAAACTTTCTGATTCCATCACCTATGACATCACTGCCTGGTCCGTACCTTATGTTTATGGCCTGAAGGCATATGGACTTTCCAACTATGTTACAGCTGTAAATAAAACTGAAAAGGCTAAAGGCGGTATTGTTAATGGCGCTGGCGAAGCGGGATATGTGTCAAAATGGAACGGTCTAAGTTCCGCCAGGTTTCTTGCTGCCCTGCTTAACAAAAAGGTAAAAGTAAGATATGCTGAACAGGATTTCACGACCATGGGCACCGATTATGAAAAGGGCACTTTGATCATAACAAAAACAAGCAATCAATCGATTGGAGCTAACCTCAGGTCAATAGTCGAAGAAGCCGCACGGACATCAGGAGTTGATGTTGCCGGGGTAAGTTCAACCTTTGTTGAAAAGGGCTTCGATTTCGGGTCTGGCCGCGTTCACTATATCAAGGCACCACGAGTCGCATTATTAAGCGGTGAGGGAGTTTCATCGCTGGGGATGGGAGAAATATGGCATTTTTTTGAACAACAGCTGGATTACCCCATTGACCTGATCAATGTTAACGATCTGCCACGTGTCAGCCTTAAGGAATACGAAGTATTGATCATGCCTGATGGCAACTACCGTTTTCTTTCTGACAAGGGCCAGAACGAACAGTTGAAACAATGGGTGAACGCAGGTGGAAGGATCGTAGCTATTGAAAATGCGGTTGCCCAGATGGCAAAAGCAGACTGGGGGATTAAACTGAAGGAATCTGAAGAAGAAAAAAAGTCCGATAAGAAAGAAGAGAAAAAGGAAGATTACAGTGCACTCCGCAAATATGAGAAACGCGAGCGTGAAGAGATGTCAAACTTTACACCGGGATCTATCTACAAACTGGAACTCGACAATTCCCATCCACTTGCATTTGGTTATCCCGATTTCTACTATACGCTTAAGCAAGACAATAATATATATGAGTTTCTGAAGGAAGGCGGCTGGAACGTGGGTGTTATCAAGAAGGATGCCCAGGTAGCAGGTTTTGTTGGTAACAAACTTAAGGACAAGCTGAAAGACGGAACCTTACTGGGCGTGCAGGAAATGGGCAGGGGTACAGTAGTATTCCTCTCAGATAATCCTCTATTCAGAAGTTTTTGGGAAAATGGCAAATTGCTATTTTGTAACGCCGTTTTTATGGTGGGGCAAGAATAGGAACATCATTATAAATTCAATTACTATGACAGGCTTGTTTGCCTGTCATAGTAATTTTACCTAACAGGCCAGATTTAACTAATGTTTATATTTCACACTTATATCTTCGTTTGATGCTCTTGCCTTTATGCGGGATCTCAACGGAGCGCAAAATCAAATCCGCGACATGATAAAAAAGTGTACACTCATTCTTTTAACGGTTTCATTTCATCTCCTACTTTTCTCGCAAGCTCCGCCTGTTTACACTTCAGCTGATATATATCTGCAACTAAAAAAATTGAAGGTGCTCGGGTCGATTCTCTATGTGGCGGCCCATCCTGACGATGAAAACACGAGACTACTCGCGTATATGTCGAAAGAAAGATTATATAGAACAGGATATCTTTCTCTCACCAGGGGAGATGGAGGTCAGAACCTGATCGGGGATGAGCAGGGGATAGACCTTGGATTGATCCGGACACAAGAGCTGTTGGCCGCCAGGCGCATCGATGGAGCTGAGCAGTTTTTTTCAAGAGCTTATGATTTCGGGTTTAGTAAAACCACGGAAGAAGCACTGAGAATCTGGGATAAGGAAAAAATATTGAGCGATGCTGTATGGATAATAAGAAAATTTCAGCCTGATGTAATGGTAACCCGCTTTCCACCCGACAGCCGGGCCGGCCATGGACATCATTCCGGTTCTGCAGTGATTGCTGAAGAGGCTTTTAAAGCTGCGGCGGATCCCAACCGTTTCCCCGAACATTTTAAACATGGAGTAAAACCCTGGAAAGTAAAGCGCATTTTATGGAACATATTCATGGGGCGGGATAGTACCGGCAAAGGGATAAGCCTCGATGTGGGCGCATATAATGCTTTGCTCGGCAAAAGTTATGGTGAGATAGCCGCTACCAGTAGAAGCCAGCACAAAAGCCAGGGCTTTGGTGTGGCCAGTACACGTGGTGTGCAGCTCGAAAATTTTACACTGGTTGCAGGCGAACCGGCCAAAACTGATCTTTTTGATGGCGTCGATGTGAGCTGGAAAAGAGTAAGCAACAGTGAAAATATCAGCGCGAACATAGACAAATTGATACAGGAATTCAACTTATCTGATCCATCGCAATCAGTGCCGGGACTTGTTGCATTATATAAAATGCTGGAGACAATTTCCGACCCTTACTGGAAAGCACAAAAGATGTCGGAGGTTAAAACTTTGATAGAAGCCTGCAGTGGCATCTGGCTCGAGGCTTCAACGACTACACCTTTCGCGGTCCAGGGCGATAGTATCCGGGTACAGGTGTCCATCAATAACAGGGCAGGAGCTAAAGCAAGCGTTGTGTCGGTACTGATAGACAGCACAGATTCGCTGCTCAACAAATCGTTGGATAAAAATACTAACGTTTCCGTTTCGGCAACCGTTCCAATCTCACCCGGCAGGCAACTTTCACAGCCATACTGGCTTGAACATAAGATGGCTGAAGGCGCATTTACCGTAACTGATCAACTAAAGATAGGCGTGCCGGAGAATCCTCCTTCCATGCAGGTCAAATTTAACGTGATGATTGAAGGCAGTGCTTTCAGTTTTAATAAGCCTATACGTTACCGTTATACCGATCCGGTGAAAGGTGAAATCTATCAGCCTGTCAATATCGTCCCCGCAGCAACTTTATCGACCGAGCCCAGCGTACTTGTTTTCAAAAAAGACAAGAAAGAGGCTACTGACCTCGAAGTACGCATCAATGCTAACCGAAGGTTTGATAATTATTATGCTTCAGTTTCAAACCGCATGAAACTGACCAATACTGTTCAGACAGATTCTGCCTTCAGTTTATCCAAGGGATTGTGGAAGGAATATAATTTTAAAGTGGACAATTCTATGATGGGTGACCTGGAGCAGGATCATGCACAGGTATTTACCGAGCTAAAAAAAGGCAAAGAGGTTTTTTCACCTTACCTGAGTCTTACCGGTATACACTATGATCATATACCGGATATCTATTATTACTTCCAGGATCACGCGAAGGCATTAAATATAGACCTTAAGATAGTAGGCAAGAGAATTGGTTATATCGAAGGTGCAGGTGACAAAGTTCCCGTTGCGCTTACCCAGATGGGCTATGAGGTCGTAACACTTAAGGAAAGGGATATCAGTTTCGCAGTGCTGAAACAATTTGATGCAGTTATCACTGGTGTAAGAGCTTATAACGTCCATGGCTACCTGGCGGACCGGAACAACGAGCTTATGGAATATGTAAGACAAGGGGGTAATCTCATTGTTCAATACAATACCAATAGTTTCGCGGGACCTATTGCTGCGAAGATTGGACCTTATCCTTTCAACATTTCAAGGAACAGGGTAACTGATCAGACTGCAAAAGTGAAGTTTGCAATGGCTGATCATGCTGTGCTGAACTATCCGAATAAAATTACTGACAAGGATTTCGAGGGTTGGATACAGGAACGCGGAATCTATTTTGCCGACCAGGTTGATCCGCGTTACCAGATGCCACTCAAAATGGCTGATCCTGGTGAACCGGAGAACGCCGGTAGCCTCATCATCACTGATTACGGAAAAGGTAAATTCGTTTACACAGGTCTCGTGTTTTTCAGGGAACTGCCGGCAGGAGTTCCTGGGGCATACCGTTTATTGGCCAACCTGATTGCATTATCACAAAAGCGCGCATTTTAATGAGTCAGATATCGAGGGGAAGGGGTCAGCTGGCATTGTTCCTGGCAATAGTGCTGGGACTGATCATTGGAAAATTTATAAAAAAAGCTTCAATAGGGCTGATACTTGGTTTATTGATCGGATTATTTATCATGTGGATGCTCAGGAGAAGAAACAGATAATGGAAGAACAGCAAGAAAAAGTTCCGGTGTTTAAGAAATGGTACCATTGGTACCTGCTGGTTATCCTTGTGCTGGTTGTACTTATTATTTTGTTTGATTTTTTTACTAAATATTTTCGATGAGCAGGTTTGGTACTATAGACTGGATAGTATTGGTACTAACCTTACTATTGATCATCTCTTATGGGGTATACAAAAGTACCACTGAAAAAAATCTGAAAGGCTATTTCCAGGGTGACCGTACAATGCCCTGGTATGTTGTATTGCTGAGTATCATGGGTACCCAGGCCAGTGCAGTTACCTTTTTATCGGGTCCCGGGCAGGCATACACCGATGGGATGCGGTTTGTACAATATTATTTTGGCCTTCCCCTGGTAATGGTTGTCCTCTGCATCACATTTGTACCCGTATTTCATCGATTAAAAATAATCACTGCGTACGAATTCCTTGAACAGCGGTTTGATTTGAAAACACGCACGCTGACTTCGTTCCTTTTCCAATTATCGAGAGGCCTGTCAACGGGTATCAGCATCGCGGCACCATCCATCATTCTATCGTCTTTACTTGGTTGGGACATTCTCTGGACCAACATGGTTATGGGAGGACTTGTGATCATTTACACGGTTACAGGTGGAGCTAAGGCTGTTGCCTATACACAAAAGGCCCAGATGATCATCATTATTCTTGGTATGTTCTGTGCCGGCTGGCTTGTGGTGAAGTTATTACCAGAGTCGGTTGGATTCGCCGATGCGCTTCATGTAAGCGGCAGGCTGGGCAAATTAAATGTGATCACTACCGGTGTTACGGAAAATGGCTTCGACTGGAAAGACCGGTACAATATATGGAGCGGGCTTATCGGTGGCTTCTTTCTTTCTCTTTCATACTTTGGTACCGATCAGTCGCAGGTGGGTCGTTATCTTGCTGCAAAAAATGTTTCAGAGAGCCGGGTAGGTTTGCTGATGAACGGGCTTGTGAAGGTGCCAATGCAATTTCTCATCCTGATACTGGGTGCGATGGTTTTCGCCTTTTACCAGTTCAACAGTGCACCGGTTTTTTTCAATGATGTGGAACTTGCAAAGGTGGAAAATAGTCGCTACAAAGATTCCCTGTCTGTCCTTAAAAAAGAGTTTGATGAAGTATCGCTTCAAAAACAGGCCGCGGTAAAAATCTTTGCCGATCTCCCGGAAAATAGCCCCGAAGAACAAAAAGCCAGCGATAACCTTATATCGATCAACAAAAAATCAGATCAGATCAGGAGCCAGGTGAAAAAATTGATCTCCAGTGATGAGATCAAAGGTGATAGCAATGATGCGAACTATATTTTCCTGAGATTTGTGGTTGATTATCTCCCTGCGGGGCTGGTCGGCCTGCTCATCGCCATTATTATCCTCGCTGCCTGGGGCTCCATTGCAGCAGCATTGAATGCCCTTGCTTCCTGCACGATCATCGACTTCCACAAACGATTCTCAAAAACTGAACTTACGCCTGCCCGGGAGTACAGGCTCTCGAAATTGTATACGTTGTTCTGGGGGGTGTTCTGTGTTTTTATTGCGCAGTTCGCCTATAATATCGGCAACAGCCTCATTGAAGCTGTGAATGTACTGGGGTCACTCTTTTACGGTGTTATACTGGGTATATTCCTGGTGGCATTCTACCTGAAAAAAGTTGGAGCCAAAGCAGTATTTATCAGTGCAGTTGTTGTGGAATTGTATATCGTGCTTTCCGTAATCTGGCCATGGCTTTTGTCTAAACTGCCGGTCTTAGTAAAGATTGTACCGGGATCTGTCAACAACTTTATGAATTCTGCCAGTACAATCGGCTTTTTGTGGCTCAACCTGATTGGGGCAGCAGGCGTATTCTTCCTTTCTTATCTTATTCATTTTGTAATCGGAAAAGATAAAGCAGGTGATCTGGTGTTGTCACCAAAAGAAAAACCTGCTTCTCTGTAGTCATACGATAAAAAAACACCGGCTGAATCCCGGTGTTTTTTTATCGTATGTTAGCCTTTTTATAAGGCGCGACATTTACTTTGATTATATCCTTACAATCACTTCAACGTTGCAAGCAACTTTTCATTCATCACAACATAGTTGTCATTTTTTGCGGCTTTAGCAAGTGCAAGTGATTTATTAGCAGCAGCAATAGCTTCTGTCTTTTTATTTGCTTTTGCGAGAATATTTGCCTGCTGATGTATTACCCAGAATGCTTCCGGTTGTTGCTGGGCAGCTTTATTGATCCATTCCAGCGCTTTGTTGATATCCTTATTGTTCTCTGCATAGTACATGGCAGCCTGGAAATAAGCAGGCTTGTCAGTCTTCATATTTTCATCAATCTGGCTCATCACGCGACTGTCAACATCTGTAGTTATGGGAAGTCTCAATGATACATCTTCCCACATGAGCATAAGATCGCAACCATTGCTCTTCAGATTAGCGAATTGCATGGTAAGGGTTTCGACTTTTGCAGGTGCCTTCTCGGTCTTCACCTTTACGCGAACAAGGTCCTGATCCTGCTTGTAGGCTGCAGCACCGGTAACATCGGTTTGTTTGGTGATAATAAACGTCCACTCTTTTGGATCAGGTATAGACAACAAGCCATACTTGCCGGCAGGGATTTTAGTTCCACCGATTGTTATTTCGTCTGATACGGTCAGGATAGTTGCGTTATTAGCGCCGGTGCGCCAGACTATTCCATATTTTTCAAGATCACCGAATATCTTTCGGCCCTTAACACTCGGGCGTGAATAGGACAGTTCCAGATTACCAACACCTAATTCCTGTTTGATGGTTTGAAGTGGTGAGGGGGCGGGCGTTTTCAACCCTTGTGCGAGCATAGCAAATGGCAACATGGCAGCCAGAACGGCGGTCATTAATGTTTTCTTCATAATACCTTTTTTTGGCAAAGGTAACAGATTGGATAAATTAAACCTTTATCAATTCCATGAAAGCATTGAAACACATGCGCCGGACACAAAAGCGGGATTAAAACTTAATGGTAATTGTTACCCTGGCCTTTTTCCCTTTGAGCAGTTTCCATTTCGGACCTTCTTTGATGAGGCGGATAACTTCTTTGTCATGTTTTGCTGACACTGACCTGGTGATTTTAACATTTGACAGGTTATTTTTGGCGTTAACCTGGAAACTCAGTTCTGTTTCCGCAGAACCATTAAGCATCAGTGAAGAATCCTTGTTAGCCTGCAGATAATTTTCCCAGGCCAGCCAGCCGCCTTCTGGTTCTGCTTCATGGCCCGAGACCGTTACGGAACCGGTAATATCTTTCTTCTTCTGCGTGCCATATCCGATTACAACTACTTCATCGAGGGTATTTGCTGCGTCGGCCAGGAGCAGGTTACCGGGCGCCTCATCTTTCTGAAGTCTGAACCTGGTGGTTTCCTTACCAATCATCGAAGCTTCTACTTCTATCACTGAATCGGGTGATGCAATCCTGAACTTCCCATTGTTATCCGTTGTGTAAACGGTTGGATTATTACTGAGCTTTAATACAGCGTTTGATAATGGCTTGTTATCTGAAGTGACGATCTGTCCATTAAAGTAGTTTAAGGTTGATTGATTGTTTCTTGCTTTTTGATTGTCGAAATCAACACCGGCTACTTTTCCGGATAATTTTTCTGTGGGTGCCCCGGAGGCCAGCGATGTGGAACTGTCGGCGCGCATACTCATTGCCTCCTCTTTTTTAAATCCAGCTTCCTCGGCTTTTTTCAATGGCATCGCAGCTGCATCAACCCGTTTTGCAGTAACTGATTCCTTATCTGTTGCTATACCGGCTTTCTCGTTCCTTGCTATGGTTTTGTCAGCCAGGGAAGTATCGGTTTCTGTTGACGACGACGGCTGATCGTTTTTTGCACTTCGTTGATTTGCGGCTATAGCTTTTTCATCAGCCATCAAAGCATTGGCTTCCGCTTCAATATCATCATTCTGCTTTGTCTTATTCGTATTTGCACTATTTTCCGGTGGACCCGGCCTGCCAGTTCTTTTGTCATCGTTTGATTTCCGTACACCTGCAATGTCGCTTATGGTATCCGAAGTTAACGGTTCTCTGGTTGATGCCTTCGGGGGAGTAGGGTCTGATGTTGTGATTGTTGTCTGCGGAAGAACAGAGTCGGATGTTGTTACCCCGGGTTTTGTATTGTTGCTGTTCTCTGTTGCTGTCAACAACAATTCCTCCGCCCGCTGATTATAAGAACGATACCCTAAGACACCTGCAGTAATAATTATTGAAGCCGCTACAGCTGCCTGCCACCATCTCATTTTAACGGGTGGAGCCGATTTTATTTTAACAACCGGTACAACATTGCGTTTCTTTCCCTGGTTAATCCTATCTGCAAAGGCTGACTGCAGATCTTCGGCAGACTTTTCTACCGTCGCCAATCCATGCGCTGACACGCCAGTAGAAAAACCCTCAATCGCATCTGCAAGAAATGGATCATCAAGCGCTGCTTTTTCAATAGCATGCATTTCGACCGGAGACATTTCGTCCTGGAGATACCGGCGAATGTCCTCGGCGCTGTATTGCTTAATATTTCCACTATTGTCCTTCATTGACCGGGAAATTTTGAGACGCTTTTATCTTCTATAATAACTGCCTTTTCCATACATATCTTCAGATTTCGCCTACCGTTCTGTATAAAACTCCGAACCTTATTCCAGTCTATACCTGTGATTTCCGCTATCTCCTTATAACTTTTGCTCTCAAGGTAAAATAAGCGAACCGTTTTTTGTTGTTCATCGGACAGTGTCTCAAGGCATTTTTCCATTCTGCCGAATTCAGCTTCCTTTTCCATCACAGCAAACAGATGCGATTCTTCTGACGATTGCATAGTTTCTGAGTGAAATTCCGAAGTTTTTATTGTTTTGGGAGACCTTAACTGCATCAGGCAGTGATTTTTGGCTAATGTATACAGCCATCCCCTGAAGTTGTCTATCTCATGTTTATGCAGCTTGGTCAACAATTCCTCAAAGATCTGCATTACCGCATCTTTGGCCCGTTCAGGTTCCTTGAAATATTTAAGACAAACCCCGAATAGCAGTTCCATATAACGTTGGAACAGCAGGGCGACGATACCAATGTCACGATCCTTTTTGTAGCGGGTAACAAGATCAATGTCTGGCACCCCAGGGTCAGTTATGTTTTTAATAAACATCAATCAGGAATAAAAATAACAAAAACAACCATGGAAAAAATTGTTTTGGCTTTTATGTAATAAATCAGGCACCTGCATCCTGATTTAAAATACACAAATATGAAATCTCTTTTAAACCTTTCTAAAACAACCCGCCGGGTAAGATCCCGCGACGGGAAAATAGCCGGGAACAACGCCGGTATTAACTACATCTTTACAAGCGTCCTGATGATGACTTTTATTGTGATGTCGTTTACCATGCCGGTAACATTTGTACTTACGGGAACTGTAGCAGATGCATCAACCGGCGCGCCCATCAAGGGGGTAACAATCTCAGTTAAAGGGGAGGGAGCAAAGGCGACCACAGATGCCCGGGGTGCGTTCTCGATAACGCTGCAGAACAAGTCACAAACGCTGGAATTTTCTTACGTAGGTTATACCAGCCAGGTAAAGATGGTAAAAGAGGGAGAAAAAAGTCTAAACATAAAATTGGTTCCCGAAATCGCGAAACTGGAAGAGGTTATTGTAACAGGTTATGCGACTGCAAGAAAATCTGATCTGACCGGTAGTGTCGCAGGTGTACAGGTATTTTCTTCAAGGGCCGCAAATGTAAATCGTGAAAGAAAGGCAATCTCCGATTCTTATTACAAACACGAATCGGAAGCACCACCGGTTGATCGCGAAGGATATGATGCCATAACGGAAAACGGGTTTAAGACGGTTGGCTACGATCCCCTCTCTACATTTTCGATAGATGTAGATGCCGCTTCCTACAGCAATGTTCGCCGCATGTTAAACATGGGGCAACTACCGCCTGCAGGCGCGGTGCGCATTGAGGAGATGATCAATTATTTTAAATATGATTATAAAGCACCTCTTAAAGATGATCCGTTTTCAATCAATACCGAAATAGCAGCTTGTCCCTGGAACAATGATCACCAGCTGGTTTCAATAGGATTACAGGGCAAACTGATTCCTGTTGATAATCTTCCCGCAAGTAACCTCGTTTTCCTTATTGATGTAAGCGGATCTATGGAAGATCAGAATAAGTTGCCATTGGTGCAACAATCCCTGAAGCTACTGGTTGATCAGTTGAGGGAAAAAGATAGGGTAGCATTAGTCGTTTATGCGGGCAATGCGGGACTTGTGCTCCCCCCCACATCGGGTCAAGAAAAAATTAAAATCAAAGATGCTATAGACCGCCTGAGTGCAGGTGGTTCCACCGCAGGCGGAGCAGGAATAAAACTTGCTTATAAAACTGCCCGGGAAAATTTTATTAAATCCGGTAACAATCGAATTATACTGTGTTCTGATGGTGACTTCAATGTTGGGGTGAGCAGTGACGCTGCCCTTGAAGAAATGATAGAAAAGGAAAGGAAATCAGGGGTGTTTCTTACGATACTTGGTTATGGCATGGGAAACTACCAGGATGCAAAAATGCAAAAACTGGCGGGCAAGGGGAACGGTAATCATGCATATATCGACAACCTCAGTGAGGCAAGAAAAGTATTGGTAAAAGAATTCGGGGGAACCTTATTTGCAATTGCCAGGGATGTGAAACTTCAGATTGAATTCAACCCCTCCAGGGTGCAGGCTTACCGGCTTGTTGGTTATGAAAACCGTATGCTCAACAAGGAAGATTTCAACGATGATCTGAAAGATGCGGGCGAACTCGGAAGCGGGCACACTGTTACAGCGTTGTATGAGATCATCCCCGTTGGCGTTAAGTCTTCCTTTATCAAAACAGTCGATGCCCTTAAGTATCAAAAAGAAAAAACGGGTGCCAGCAAAACATCCACCGAAATGATGACCATCAAATTCCGTTACAAAAAACCTGACGGCGATGTCAGTAGTTTAATATCTCACCCGGTTATTCAAAAGGCGGGGTCGAACAATAACACTTCAGAGAATTTCAGATTCGCTGCAGCAGTGGCCCAATTTGGAATGTTACTTCGGAAATCCGAATACAAACAACAATCGTCTTATCAGAACACATGGGCACTGGCAAAAGATGCATTGGGCAGGGATGAAGAAGGATATCGCAGTGAGTTTTTGAAAATGATTAAGAACGCACAGGCGTTGGAGGCGAAAGAAATTAGTAAGCGATGATTAAAGGAGTGATGAGTTAAGGGTTATGGGTTATGAGTGAGTTGTGAGTTGACTCACTCATAACTTATTAGAGAAGGCCGGGTGAAACCGTTGTAAGGTGTCTCTCAGGAAGTCACGGTTCAGGTGTGTGTAGATCTCCGTAGTAGTGATACTTTCATGACCGAGCATTTCCTGTACTGCCCGGAGATCTGCTCCACCTTCTACGAGATGTGTTGCGAAAGAATGCCGGAAGGTATGCGGGGAAATGTTCTTGGTGATACCGGCTTTTTTTACAAGTTCTTTTAACATCAGAAAAATCATCACCCGTGTTAGTTTCGCACCGCGCCGGTTTATAAACAGTATGTCCTCATGTCCCGGTTTAACAGGCATGTGTACCCGAATATCGTTCCGGTAAATGTTTATATATTTTATCGCAGATTCCCCGATGGGCACAAGCCGCTCTTTGTCACCCTTACCAATAACCCTGATAAATCCAACGTCGAGATAAAGACAGGAAATTTTCAGGTTCACTACTTCCGAAACCCTTAACCCCGAACTATACATGGTTTCAAGAATAGCTTTGTTTCTTCCACCTTCCGGTTTGCTCAGGTCAATCGCATTGATAATAGATTCAATCTCTTCGAAACCCAGCACATCTGGCAAGGCTCTTTTCAATTTTGGTGTTTCAAGCAATGCAGACGGATCTGTTTTTATGATTTGTTCCGTCAGGCAATATTTGAAAAATGACCGGATGCCGGAAATGATCCTTGATTGGGAAGTAGCAGTCATGCCGAGCCCGGCGATCCATTTTACAAAAGCCTGCAGATCATTGAACTCAATGTTATCCGGGTTTTTATCCTTACCGGTGGTTTCCAGGAACGACATTAGTTTGTCAAGGTCGCGCAGATATGCCTCCACAGAATGATCCGCCAGAGATTTTTCAAGCTGAAGATAAAATTTGAAGCCTTTTTTATAAGATTCCCACATAGCGACGGGGGTAACTATTTGATTCCTCAACGGCAAATTTATGCCTGATGGTGTATATTCGTTCCATTCAGAAAAACAAACTAACCTTCAAATTTCATTCATGCTTCCCACCAACCTAAGGTCGTTCCGGTTAAAAGTGCGAAAGAATAAATCAGTCATGAAAAGGTTCCTGTCTAAGATCGACAAAAATCCACCAAGGGGACTTGATAGTATGGCCATAGTTGCTGATAAGGAAGTGTGGCAGGAAGTAGACTGTTTATCCTGTGCAAATTGCTGCAAGACGATGTCGCCGACCTTTACTAATTCCGATGTAAAGCGGATAGCTTCCCATCTCGCGATGTCCGAAGAAGCGTTCCGGAAAAAATGGCTTTACCGCGACAGGAACAAGGACTGGATAAACAAAATCCAGCCCTGCCAGTTTCTTAACCTGGAAGATAACAAATGCAGCATATATGAGGTGCGTCCAAAAGATTGTGCAGGTTTCCCGCATCATACGAAGCGGAGGATGGTGGACTATATGCATGTATTCAAACAGAATATCGAATACTGTCCTGCCACTTACCGGCTGGTTGAAAAGATGAAGGCAAGGATAACGGGTATTTAGTGTCCGTTTTATGCGTCATCCCAATTGCTTAACTTTGCAGGCTAAACACAACGTTTGAGCGGACAGCAGGTTTATTTCGAGGATCTGGGGGAAGTAAGTTATAAGTCGGCCTGGGACTACCAGGAGGAGTTACTTGCTTACAATGTGCAGGCAAAAAAGGAAGGCACAGAAACGATCAATCATCTCTTGTTTCTTGAACATCCCCCGGTATATACATTAGGTAAAAGCGGTCATGAGGAAAATATTCTCATAAGCGAAAGCGACCGTGTTGCCAGGGGTATTGAATATTACAAAGCAAATCGTGGCGGTGATATCACTTTTCATGGCCCAGGCCAGTTGGTTGGCTATCCCATACTCGATCTGGAAAAATATTACACTGATATTGGCAGGTACCTGAGAAACCTCGAGGAGGTCGTCATCGATACAATGGCTGTTTATGGCCTCAGTGGTGAGCGATCTAAAGGTGAGACAGGCGTTTGGCTTGATCCCGGAATCCCCGGCAGAGAACGAAAGATCTGCGCCATGGGTGTAAGATGCAGCCGGTGGATCACCATGCATGGGTTTGCATTAAATGTAAATACTGATCTTTCTTATTTTGATTATATAATTCCCTGCGGGATAAAAAACAAAAAGGTCACATCGCTTGCGAATGAGCTTGGGTACGAGTTACCATTTGATGAAGTAAAGGCTAATCTTAAAAACAGTTTTGAAAAAGTATTTTCCTCAACCCTGATGGAAAAGAAATACGAAATATAACTACTGTGTCAAAAGTCTTTCGAAATAAAAAACCGGTGCCTTTCCTTCAGCGTTTCATCTTCATACAGTTCAAATTTGAACCATCCTGCATGGTGAAAATTGGATTTGTCAAGGGTTAGCAGTGCCTTTTTCACATGTTTGATCTCGAACAACATAGAATTGTCGTCCTCGAAAAACTTTATGGAATATTTTTTTTGTAAGGCCAGTGGAAGTGCGATTGTTACATTGCCTTCCTTTTCAGTAAATACATACTGGGAAGGTTTATAGACAGGGATCGGTATAAAAGGCTTTATGATCACTGTATCGATGCTGTTCAGCACTAATGTGTCTTTGGTCCTGGTAATTACAGAATCGCGGAACCGCCTGAGATATTTTTGAGAATATTGTGCAATCACGCTGTCCCTTCTCTTGAGTATAAAAAATTTCTCCGGCTCTGCCTTCCTGTTATCTTCCAGTTTCTCTTTTATCTTTTCAGCTTCGTTTTCATTCAGGTTCGCTGAAACAATCACCCTGCGGTCAGCAGCACTGTTTTTACTTTCATTACCTATATCTGCACTGGTGTCGAGACCGGCACGTTGTGAGCGGGAAAATACATACCTGCCACTGTCCAATACTATAAATAACCTGTAAAACACATTACCCGGAGGGGCCTTGGTATCGACAAAACCGTTTTGGGGAAGCCTGGGATCCGGCACTGTCAGGATGGTCTTAAAATTTCGGGTGCTATCGGTGGAGCGCTGGATATTCAGTTGGGTAACAATAGGGTAAGCATTTACCCAGCTGATTAGATTGCGGCTATTTCCGCGGGATGACGCGGAAAATTTTGGAAGTGTATCCTGGGCAACAAGCCCGGCCGGTAGAACAAACATTAAAACAGCAAACCAAAACCTGCTCATGAAGGAATAACGAATTAATCACGGATGTATTTTGCCGGGCGAAGATAAGGAACTTGATTCAAGCCCCTTGATGTGGTAAGCTTAATAAAAATACACATTAGGGGATAAAAAGGAACAATGAGAACATTTAAGAAAATACCAGTTTATCGGCAATGGACCGATTACCCTGGAGACCGCCGCTATGGATAGCCAGTATCCGCGTTCCGGGAGTAAACTGTTTTTTCGTGATAAGGTCATTAATGGCATAGATAAGTTTAGCGGTGTAAACAAAATCTGTTGGCAGCTGGTGTTCAGTCCACAGCCCGTTCATAAAAGCAATAAGTCCGTTTGTCTTTTTCGCGTAGCCTCCAAAGTGGTAATCATAACAAAAATCAATATTTGTTCCCGGTGAGTGGGATCTGACAAAATCCTCAATCATATTGCCGGGGCTGAGCTTTAAGCTCGAAATCCCCAGTACCTGTTGAATTGGGGAGGAGCTCCTGGCCAATCCTGCCATCATAGTACCTGTTCCCACGGCACAGGCAATAAAGTCATAAGCTGATGAGTCTGTCAACCGGAGTATGTCTGTTGCGCCTTCAACTCCTTCAGCGGACTGCCCGCCTTCCTGTATTATCTTATAACCCGGATGATCCCTTTGAAAAGTTATATTTAGTTCTTCCTTGTCGGCATATCTGGAACGGTTAACAAATATGGGTTTCATTCCATAACCAATGGCATCATTTAAGGTTGGGGAAAGTATTGCCGGCTGTTCACCGCGAATAACACCAATACATTGAAGACCTGCTGCATTACACAGATATGCGAGGGCGACAAGATGATTAGAATAAGCGCCACCAAAGCTTAGGATACCGGCAACATTTGCCTCAAGTGCATTTTCAATCGCAAGCCGGAGTTTAAAAAATTTATTACCTGAAACCACCGTGTGGATCAGGTCCAGCCGCAACACATCAACTGAAACATCTAATGACTGGGCTGACTTTAATATCAACGGTTGCTTTATAACGGCTTCATAATTGATGAATTTTGTGAGATTAGATTTGGCAGGCATGGTTTTCGAGCAGTTATTTTTATATTTTCGTTTCTCAAATTTAAAATTACAATAATGCAACCAACCCTTTTGATTCTTGCTGCTGGTATGGCTTCGAGATATGGCAGTATGAAACAGATTCAGTCGTTTGGCCCAGGCGGTGAGACTATAATGGACTATTCAATTTATGATGCCATCAGGGCAGGATTTAAAAAAGTAGTATTCATCATCAGAAAAGAATTTGCGCAGGACTTCAAAGCCATCTTTGATGAAAAGTTGAAGGGTAGGGTAGAAACAGATTATGTGTTCCAGGATCTGAAGTCATTTGTTGACGGATTTGAAGTACCTGCTGACCGCTCTAAGCCATGGGGCACTGCGCATGCTGTACTTTGCGCCAGGGACCAGGTTAAGGAGCCATTTGCCGTGATCAATGCAGATGATTTTTATGGCAGGGATGCTTTTGAACAAGCATATAAGTTCCTCACGCGTGATGTAAACAATAAAACTTATTCGATCATCGGTTATGAGTTGTTGAAAACCTTGTCTGATCATGGCACCGTAAATCGTGGAGTATGCCGTCTTGATCAGGAGGGGAACCTCGCAGGTATAGCGGAGCGCTTAAATATTTCAAGGCAGCCGGATGGCCGGATCTTTTGTGATGACGGCCAGGAGCCAAAGGAGATCCCGGTCGATTCGAAGGTTTCGATGAACTTCTGGTGTTTTGATAACTCAATTTTTGATTATTCTCAAAAATTGTTCAAAGACTTTCTCGCTGAAAGCGGCAATCAACCTAAATCTGAATTTTTTATCCCGATCGTTGCTGACCAGTTTATTAATGACCGGGTTGGAAAGATAAAAGTTATTCCAACTTCTTCTCAGTGGTTCGGCGTCACCTATAAGGAGGATGCCCCTGCGGTTAAGGAAAGTTTAAACAAGCTGGTGGAAAGTGGCGAGTACCCCACTAGGCTTTGGGAGAATCAATAACTCTTAACCATAAATACGCAGTCTTCTATCCGGCGTATCTGTTGCACTCTATCCAGACCTTTAAGTACCGATGCTGTTGGTAACTTCATTGTCTGGATAGCAGTGTCATTGGATTTATCTTTCCGGATCTCCTGCAGGGCAGCATAAATATTTTTCGAGTTGATGGCAAAAACTACACCCTGGGCCTGGACCTGGCGAGTGTTAATGATGCCGATAACCTCACCGTTTTTATTGAACACCGGGCCACCGGAATTTCCGGGGTTTGCAGCAACACCAATCTGGCAACTGAGCGTGTCGCCGTTGAAACCGGTTTTTGCGCTCATATAACCTTCATTGTATACAATTTCTTCGCGCGGAAAACCAAGTGTGAATAGTGATTCACCTAATTCAGGACCCGATTTACGGATGTTATAGGGAACCGTTGTATTATTTTTGAAATCATTGTCTTCAATGCGAAGGATTGCAATATCAGTAGTGTCATTTTCATACACGGTGCTGGCCCTGAACTGCTGACCCTTATTATTCTGAATGATAACAGATTTTGACCCTTTCACAACGTGCGCATTGGTAACGAGGTAACCTTTACCGTCAATAAGGAAACCAGTGCCACCAGATATTGGCTGGGCATTTTCAGGGGCTTTGGTTGGAAACCTGTCTTTTACCTTATTATATACCTCATTGGTCCGTTTTGCAACCTCCTGTTTGAATTCACGTCTTAGCTGCTCAATCTCAGCTGTATTCACTTTGCGGGAATAATATATTGTAGTACCTGCAATCAGGAGGGTTGTGATGCCTGCAATGGAAGCGGCAACAGCCGTCACCCGCTTATACCTCCTGAATATGTTGATTACTTTGCCAGGCGAGGCAGTTTTATGGATAATGCCCTGCTCAGAAAGCCTGTTATGAATTTCATTTAATTCTGATTTGAAACGCTTTTTATCGCCGTATCCGGTAAGTTGCTCAAGGAAAAGGGTATGTTCCACTACCAGCTGATCCACTTCGGGATCATCCTTCCGCAACTGCTCAAATGCTGACATTTCATCGCTGGTCATTTCCTTGCGTAGATAACGTTCGACATTTTCGAGTAACTGAAGATCTTGCATCTCTGTATTATTTATTTTTGTGTTGTGCAAAAAATAATTTTCTTAATCGCGCCAGGCACTTGTACTTCTGGGTTTTGGCATTGTCTGCATTAGTGTAACCAAACTGAGCCGCTATATCTGTCATGCTTCTTTTCTGAAGATAAAATGCTTCCAGCAGGGTTTTACAGGGCTCTCCAAGACCAGACATGGCCTTCTCCATCATACCAAAGTCGTTATTCTGCTGGTCATGTTGCTCCAGCTGGTCATCAACCGGTACGGTGTCAAGGGCATTTCCAATATCCGATACATAGCGTTGTGAGTGATTCAACTTTTTAAGCCAAAGCCTGCGCGAAACAGAATAGATATACGTTTTCAACTGACAATTAAGTTCAAAACTCCCGGACCTTGCCTTTTCGTATAACACGATCATTGTTTCCTGAAAAATATCCCGTGCATCGTCAGAAGTTCCGTTATTATTCACTACCAGCGACTGGACCATATTATAATGCGCCCCGTAAATCGATTCAATAATCTCCTTATCATTTCTTGCAAGTCCTTCCAGCTGAGCTTTCTCGTTCAGTGCTAATTTCACTAGTGTTAACCTTTATTTAATACTCAAATTAGGCAGAAGTAACCCATTGAAGGTGGAATTATGCCTTTTTTTAACAGTTTTAAGGCGCCCGAAGCAGCCTCTACCAGAGCTGAGGGTCCGAAAACCTACGGCATAAAAAATTTCCGAAGTTTTTTTTTATTGCAGGGTTACCTTTTCCGGTTCCGGGTATTAATAACAAATCATTCATTAAATAAACTAAACAAGGTACAATGAAAAAATTGTTATTTATCCTCGCTATCGGTGCATTTGCAGCTTGTAATGACTCAGCTGATAAAGCAGTAGAAGAAACCAAAGATTCTACAAACGCCGCTATCGAAAATACTGCAGACTCTACAATCAACAAAGTAGACAGCACTGCTGATGCTAAACAGGATTCTGTTAGCAAAGCTGCTGATTCTTTGAAGAAATAAGTTTTCATATGGCAAGCAATCGTTAGAGGCCGTCCTGATCCCAGGGCGGCTTTTTCGATACTGGCATCTCTCACAGGGATGCCTGATTGGAATATCAGTTTTGAAATGACGACACGGAAAACGATCTGAAAGTCAGCGAGCCCTTTCGTCGACAACATTTTCAGTCATATGCAGTTTTATCAAGCCTCTTCCCCAGGGTGCCCATTAAACGCTGCCAGGGGTTCTCTCTTTTTTTGATGGATTTAAAGTCAGGGACAAAAGCCTTTTCGAAAGCAATTACAGGATCTGTCATTTGCTTCTCAATTACTTTCATGGTGTCTATAACAAATGGGATGATCTCCACTTCATTTCCAAGCTTTCGCCGGATGAAGCTTTTCAACATCTTTGTCTGAAATGGATCAGATGCCAATGCTACTTTCTTAAAGCCGAGCTGAAGGGACTTACGGTAGGAGTAAAAAATATTCTCGGTACTGTGTTCTGCTTTTATTTCTGTAAAAATATTTTCCTTTGGAACCCCGATGGCTTCGGCATAAAGCGCCATGATCTCCGCTTCATAATAAGGTGAGTAGACAGCCGAACCGGAAAACATGATATTCCGGGCAATACCTTTTTCATACAGATATTTGGCCCAGTACACTCTTCCTTTCATAATCCGACTCCATTCACCATCTTCAAATGGTACACCGGGTACCACGATCATGTCAAATTGTTGTTTGCTCGCTTCCCGAAACATTCTATGTGAAGTTTTCTTTGAGAACTGGCACGAGGTGGATAGAATAGTGAAAATAGATAGCCAAACCGGATACTGCAGTTTGCTTAGGGCGTTTTTTGTTTTCAAGTTTACTTATTTTATCATTCAAAAACCTACATTCGGACATTGAAGGGTTATCCAATTTCAGAACGATATTAAATTTCAAATTATGAAATTTCTCTACAACCAATGCCTGACTGCCATATTTCTTCTTTCAAGCCTTTTTTACGGACCCGCGTTCAGCCAGCAGCAAACAGCAAAACCTGTGAGGATAGCCGTAGCGGGCACCTCACATTCACATGTTAACTGGATACTTGGACGAAAGGACAAAACAGATGCCGTAATTGTGGGTATCTACGAGTCTGACAAACAACTTATCGACCGCCAGGTTGCAAGATTTAAACTTGATAGTAACCTTGTTTACAACGACCTCAACACTATGCTTGAAAAAGTAAAGCCGGATGTTGTTGTTGCTTTCGGATCTATTTATGACCATATGAAAGTAGTAGAGGCTGCGGCACCCAGGGGAATCCATATAATGGTTGAGAAACCCCTTGCTACGAATGTTAAACATGCGATGCAGATAAAAGCGCTCGCAGATAAACACAAGGTTCATGTGCTGACCAATTACGAAACCTCCTGGTATCCCACCACTGAAAAAACATACCAGCTTGTTCACGATAGCAGTTATATAGGAGATATCAGGAAGGTGGTGATTCATGATGGTCATGAAGGACCAAAGGAGATCGGAGTGAATGCGGAATTTTTCCAGTGGCTTACTGATCCGGTTCAAAACGGCGGCGGTGCCCTGATAGATTTTGGATGTTATGGTGCGAACCTGATGACCTACCTGATGAAAGGTGCAGAACCCATCTCGGTCACTGCCGTATCGGCCAGGTATAAACCGGATATCTATCCGAAGGTGGACGATGAAACCACGATCATTGTACAATATCCAAAGGCCCAATGTATCATCCAGGCTTCCTGGAACTGGCCATTCGGCCGCAAGGATATGGAGGTTTATGGACAAACCGGTTATGTGATCTCGGCAAACAACACCATGATGAGGAAAAGAAATAAACAAAGTAAAGCTGAAGAGACAGCTAGCATAGGGGCTTCAGAAGTTGGTGTGTATGTTGATCCGTTCAGTTACCTCGCTGATGTGGTCAACGGCAAAATAAAAGTACCGTCTTATTCACTTTATTCACTCGATAACAATATAATGGTGGTCAGAATTCTTGAAGCAGCCCGTGAATCGGCCAAAACAAACAAAACCGTTTTCTTCAGGAGATAATGGTTAGCCACCTTTGAAATTAAAAAAACATACAATCGCCGGTTACCCGGATTGTTTGATCTATTATTACAAAAAAAGCCTGATGAAAAAAACGATTGCCTTTTCATTTATGCTCGTTGCCTGTTCAACGCTTATCGCTCAGACTAACTGGAAAATAGCCGGGGATAAAATAAGAACGCCATGGGCTGAAACAGTTGATCCTGCGAAACCATTACCTGAGTATCCACGGCCCCAGATGGTACGAACAACCTGGATGAACCTGAATGGCAGCTGGCAATATTCAATATTGCCAAAAGCACAGGAATCAATCCCCGTAACTTATGCCGGCAGTATCTTAGTGCCTTTTGCCGTGGAGTCTGCTTTAAGCGGTGTGGGAAAAACTGTCGGCAAGGACAGCGTTCTCTGGTATGAGCGATCTGTAAATATTCCGGCCACATATCGCAAGGGAAATATCCTCATTCACTTTGGTGCTGTTGACTGGTTATGCGATGTGTTTGTCAACGGCAAAAAGGCAGGAACACACCAGGGAGGTTACGATCCTTTTTCATTTGACATTAGTTCGCTGGTGACCAAAAGTGGTCCACAGAAAATAGCAGTAAGAGTGTGGGATCCGTCTGATAATGGCCCTCAGCCGCGGGGCAAACAAATCAATCGCCCTCATAGTATCTGGTATACACCTGTTACCGGTATCTGGCAAACCGTATGGCTCGAATCGGTTCCTAAAACTTATATATCAAACACAGTTCAGACGCCCGATGTTGATAAAAAAACGCTCAGCATAAATGCTAAAGTTGAAGGTTCAATCACTGGTGATATGTTGGTGGTATCTGCATGGAAGGGAACCGAAAAATTAGCAGAACAATCCGTTGCTGCAGGCGGGGTGATAAATCTTAGTATACCCAATGCCTCTTTGTGGTCGCCTGACAAACCAAATCTGTATGATCTGAAAGTGGCATTGATGCGTAAAGGAAAAAAAGTAGATGAAGTGAGCAGTTATTTTGCCATGAGGAAGATAAGTATGTCGCCCGACGCTTCAGGTATTCAAAGAATGTTATTGAATGATGAGTTTGTTTTTCAATATGGGCCGCTGGACCAGGGATGGTGGCCCGATGGTTTGTATACAGCGCCAACTGACGAAGCGCTGAAGTTTGATATCGTGAAGACAAAAGAGATGGGATTTAACATGATCCGGAAACATGTAAAGGTGGAACCGGCCCGTTGGTATCGTTATTGCGACTCCATAGGCTTGCTGGTTTGGCAGGATATGCCAAGCGGCGATATGGGAAATCGCTGGGAGCCCCGGCCCGGGATTTTCGGGAGGGCCACCGATAAGAATCGTACTCCGGAATCTGAAAACATCTATCGCACAGAATGGACAGAGATCATGCAGGACCTGCACAATTTCCCAAGCATAGTTGTCTGGGTGCCATTCAATGAGGCATGGGGCCAGTTTAAAACAGCCGAGATAACGGAATGGACAAAGAAAAAAGATCCATCGCGTCTTGTCAACAGTGCAAGCGGCGGCAATTTTGAACCAGTAGGTGATATCATTGATCTTCATAATTACCCAGACCCTGTTATGCCGGAGCCATCAATCTATGGTTCCAGACAGGTTATCGTGCTTGGTGAATTCGGCGGGCTCGGTTTGCCGGTCGAGGCACATACCTGGCAGGATAAAAACAATTGGGGATATCAGTCATTTAAAACGAAAGAGGAACTTTTGAAAAGGTACAGTGAGTTGATAAACTCAATCCCGGCATTGATAGAAAAGGGCTTATCAGCCGCTGTGTATACCCAGACCACAGATGTTGAAGTAGAAACGAACGGGCTGATGACCTATGACCGGAAAGTGATAAAGTTTCCTGTAGCTGATCTGAAGGCCTTACATGATAAATTATACAAGCCCGGCCTGGCAAAGATGGCCACCAAATAACAGCATTTGCATCCTGCACAAGCACGCGAATTTTATTTTTATTATCCGGACAAAATTTATAACAGTTATGATCAAAAACACAATCCTATCCATCACTATAACCACAGCCTTGATAACATCATGCGGCGGGCCGGCAGACGACAAACCGGCTGGTTCTCCCGATTCCCTGACCAGCAACACAGAAACCACTGCCGGTGCTGTTTCATTGCCAGGCATTCCTGATGCAGCGGCATTCAGCAAAACGATAGACGGAAAGCAGACTAAACTATATGTTTTGAAAAACAATAAGGGTATGACTGCTGCCATTACCAATTATGGCGGGCGCCTGGTTGCATTATATGTTCCGGGCAAAAACGACAGTACGGTGGATGTAGTAACGGGCTTTAAGAGTGTTGACGACTTTGTGAATTCGACAGAAGCTTATTTTGGAGCTACTATCGGCCGGTACGGAAACAGGATTGCGAAAGGAAAGTTTTCACTGGATGGCAAACAGTACTCACTATTCATTAACAATCCTCCCAATACGCTTCACGGAGGTAAAAAAGGTTTTCAGGCTGTTGTCTGGAACGCAGAACAGGATAACGACAGCACCCTTACATTGAGGTATATTTCGAAAGATGGTGAAGAAGGTTTCCCGGGAAATCTCGCGGTGAAGGTTACTTACACGATTACTGCCGACAATGCTCTCGCTATCGACTATGTCGCCGAAACCGATAAGAAGACAGTAGTCAATCTGACTAATCATGCTTTCTTCAACCTGAACGGAGAGGGTAGCGGAACAATAAACAATCATGTTTTGCAGATACATGCCGATCGCTACACACCGGTCGATTCCACATTAATTCCGACTGGTAAATTAGCAACAGTTACAGGCACGCCATTCGACTTCCTGAAACCGACGAGCATTGGTTCGAGGATCGATGCGGATAATGAGCAACTAAAAAACGGCAAAGGATACGACCATAATTTCGTGCTCAACGGATCAGGCCTCAGGCATGCTGCCACAATCAGCGGTGATAAGTCCGGGATAGTGATGGACGTATATACCATGGAGCCGGGCCTGCAATTTTACAGTGGTAATTTCATGGCTGGAAAAAATACTTTCAAGACCGGGGCAAAAGACGAATTTAGGACGGCTTTTTGCCTCGAAACCCAACATTATCCGGATTCTCCGAATCAGCCATCTTTCCCATCAACAGTATTGAATCCGGGAGAAACCTATAAGACAAATTCGGTGTATCGTTTCTCTGTGAAATAATATACGACAATCATAATACCATTGCCCTTAACAGCATTGTTGCCGGTTTGCGCAAACAGCAAATGCGATGCTATAATGTAACATCCTTTATGTTCTGTACTTTTTCGATAGGGAAAACAAGTTGTTTAGCCGCCTTTTTTTTACTACGTTTCTGCCTCAATACCGCTGCTCAATCCGGTATTGATCTATCAGCTTTCAATAAAAAGGGTAAGGCGAAGGTGGAGTATTCTCATGCAATAGTAAAGGTGACCTGGCCCGCCTCTGACAGTACCCGGGGTAATATTGTGCTGGACATGCAGGAAGGATCTCCATTGATCAACACTTTGCAGCTTATCAAAGGAAATAAGATAAACAACATTGTGAGGCATGTAGACCCATCTTTTGTATTAACGATCGGCAAACGTGACCTGGTTTCCCAGAACGGATGGAACATCTTTTTTGACAGAGTGAACCTCAAGCCATATACCGTGCACAGGGTCGAACTAAAGAAGAAATCAGTTTCAGTGAGATCTGCCGGCTCCAGGACAATTATAAAAATAGGCACTGTTTCGGCTGCTCATTTCACAGGTGACCTGGAGATCACGCTTTACAATGGATCACCACTACTTAATATAGCTGCTGTGATGTCAACAGGCATAGATTCTACCGCTATCGTATACGATGCTGGTTTAACATCAACTGTTAATCCATGGGACCATCTTTCCTGGAGTAATGTAAATGGTCAGCCCGAAAGGAGAGCAACAGGCAAGGATGATACTGCAGCCACACACAAAGTAAAATACCGCACTATCATAGGCGAAACGGGATCGGGAAGCATCGCGGTTTTTCCCGCGCCGCATCAATATTTTTATCCGCTTGACGAAGCGTTCAACCTGAATTTTACCTGGTCCGGGACCAACTACAGGGATGTTATTCATGAATATGGCATTGGTATCAGGCAGGATCTGAACGGTGATAAAAGATATGTACCCTGGTTTAATGCTCCGCCGGGTACAAAACAGCGCCTCAATTTTTATTGCCTGCTTAGCGCCGCAAACGGAAATGAAGTATTAAACGAAGTAAAAAAGTTCACTAACAGTGATGCATACCCTAAAATTCAGGGCTATAAAAAGTTGAGCAGTCATTTTCACAATGAATTTGTAATGAGTGTTGTGCTGGCCGGGAAAAAGATACCTGATACACCTTCTTTTGTCAAAGTGTTTAAGGCGATGGGTGTTGACATTGTCCATCTTGGAGAATTTCATACTGTGGCTCATCAGCGGGGTCCTGATGAGCTGAGACTGAAAGAACTTCACGAGATGTTTAAAATGTGTACAAGGTACTCCGATGAAGATTTTCTTCTTCTGCCCGGTGAAGAGCCAAACGAATTCCTGGGTGGACACTGGCTACAGTTTTTTCCAAAACCTGTCTATTGGATCATGTCCCGTGCGAAAGATGTTCCGTTTATTTCACAGCATCCTGACTACGGGAAAATATATCGTGTTAGTAATAAAAACGAGATGTTGAAACTGCTGGAGCTTGAAAATGGTCTTGCCTGGACGGCCCATCCGCGCACTAAAGGTTCTACCGGCTACCCTGACAAATACCGCTCAGAAGCGTTTTTCAATTCTCAGCATTTTATGGGTGCAGCCTGGAAACCGATCCCGGCTGATCTTTCTGTGGACCGCCTCGGCATAAGGGTACTCGACCTGATGGATGATATGAACAATTGGGGATTGAAAAAAAAGATAATCGCCGAAGCGGATCTTTTCACCATCGAACCTTTCAATGAGATGTATGCACATATGAATGTGAATTACCTGCAATTGGATCAACTTCCGACTTTTACCGGAGGCTGGAGCCCGGTTATCGACGCGCTCGATCGCGGACGATTCTTTTCAACCACAGGTGAAGTACTGATACCATCATTTACAGTGGGCGGCGCCGGGTCAGGAGATACGGCTGTGCTGAATAACAATGGTAAGGATAAGATCGCTTTTACGCTTAAATGGACGTTTCCGCTTGAATTCGCCCTGATCGTATCCGGAGATGGCAAAACTGTCTTTAAGGAGAAAATCAACCTCAGTGACACCAAAGCATTTGGTGAAAAAGCTTTTACCCACACGATGAACCTCAGAGGCCGTAAATGGGTCAGGCTGGAAGCCTGGGATGTTGCAGTTAATGGCGCTTTTACGCAGACAGTCTGGTTGAAATAAGTAAATTACGTAGACGTTTAACCGAAGCGTTTAATGTCATGGTATTGAATTTGTAATGAATTGGCAAAATTCAACATTTCCCCAAAATGACAAATGGAACAATGATCCAGTATTTCCACTGGTATTTCCCCGCTGATGGAAGTTTATGGAATCATGTACGAGACAATGCCCAGAGCCTGGCCGATCTTGGAATTAATTCAGTCTGGCTTCCGCCGGCGTATAAAGGCGAACAGGGAGCATCGTCTTCCGGTTACAATGTGTATGATATATACGATCTCGGAGAATTTGACCAGAAAGGTTCTGTACGCACAAAGTTTGGCACAAAAGAGCAGTATCGGGAGGCGGTTGATACGCTTCATAGCAAAGGTTTGCAGGTGTATGTAGACATTGTCTTAAATCACATGGGTGGAGCAGATGAGATTGAGCGGGTGTGGGTGAGGAGAGTTGATCCGGAAAACCGCAATAAGTTTACAAGTGATCCTTTTGAGATTGACGCCTATACCAAATTCACTTTTCCCGGAAGAAATGGCAAATATTCCAACTTTGTGTGGGACCATACCTGCTTTACAGGTGTGGATTATGCGCACAACCTCGGCGAAACAGCAATATTCACCATACTGAATGAACATGGAGAAGGTTGGGAAGAAGTAATCGATACTGAAAAAGGGAATTATGATTACCTCATGTTCAGCGACATCGAATTCAGGAACCAGGCCGTGCGGGAAGAACTTAAAAAATGGGGGAAATGGTACCTGGAGCAAATTCCTTTTGATGGTGTGCGGATCGATGCAGTAAAACACATCACACCACATTTTTATAATGAGTGGCTCGATTATATGAGGGCCATCAAACCTGACCTTTTTGCCGTGGGAGAATACTGGGCTCCTGGTGAACTCCCATTGTTATTGCGTTATCTCGAAGCCACCAATGAGAGAATGAGCTTGTTTGATGCTTCACTACACCACAGTTTCTTTGAAGCTTCAAAAAGCGGAAGCTCTTACGATCTCACTACTATACTTGATAATAGCCTTGTTAAGGCCCGTCCCGAACTGGCCGTTACCGTGATCGATAATCACGACACCCAGCCACTGCAGTCGCTCGAGGCTCCCGTTGAAACATGGTTCAAACCACTGGCTTATGCGCTGATCCTTCTTCGTGAAGGCGGCTATCCCTGTGTTTTCTTTCCCGATCTCTATGGTGCTCACTATGTTGACAAGGGCAGTGACGGAAATGAACATGAGATCTTCCTGGAGAAATCACCACATATCGAAGCGATGATGATGGCCAGAAAAAGATTCGCATACGGGCAACAAAGGGATTATTTCGATCATCCCAACTGCATAGGCTGGACCAGGAGCGGTTCTGATGAACAGCCAGGTTCGGGTTGTGCAGTATTATTGAGTAACTCGGAAGCTGGCTTCAAAAGCATGGAAGTCGGCGCGCATTTCGCGGGTAAAGTGTTTGTTGACATGTTAAGAGAAAACGGTGAAGAGAAGACGATTGATGAAAACGGGTGGGCAGAGTTCACAGTTCCAGCGGGAACTGTAGCAGTCTGGGTACCAAAGGATTCACTTTAATACGCTTGCTTAGCAGGTATAGGAATTGATGTTACTCGGGTGATCCGCAAATGGTAGTAACATGAATAAGTTTAAGATTCTGATAGCCGAAAACGATGAGGACGAACAGGATTTTTTGAAAGAGGGGTTTGATAACACTGATTATTTTGAGGTGATTGCCATGGCTATGAGCGCCAACGGACTTTTCCGCATCCTGGAAGAACACATTTCAGATATGCCCGACCTCGTTTTGACTGATCTGAACATGGACGGTCAGAACGGATATGATGTGTTGCGGTTTATGAATTCTCATCCCCACTTTTCCCGGATACCAGTGATCGTATATTCCGGTTCTCTGTTGGATAGCGTTGTCACTAAATGCCTTGAGCTGGGGGCAAAACATGTTGTAATGAAGCCCTCCAGCCTGGATGGGTATCAGCGATTTCCCGCTCAACTTTACGAGCTTATGCGGGAGGGAGCCTGATTTTAGCCTGCTTCTCAGATTTCCAGGAACACCTGGTTATCCTGCTTTTTCATCACACGGCGAATGATGGAACTGAGTTTCGGGATATCGGCAGCTTTCCGCACACAACCCGACGCGCCCAGGAGTACTGCCTTTTTACAGGCCTCATCATTAATTCCATTTGAATAAAGTATGACTGGTACATTAGTCAGGTTAGGCAGTTTCCTGATTTCCCGAAGGCACTCGAATCCGTCCATTCGCGGCATATTAATGTCCAGGAAGATGATATCAGGTGTGTGTGCTTTCAGCATCTCGAGTGCCCTGAACGGACTATCCGCCCAAATGCAGGTACAGCTTGGATCGACTTCACTTAATGCTTCTGAAAAAATATCCAGTTCATCGGGGTCGTCATCAATAAGAAAGAATTTTTTATGCATTAGTTCATCCTGTCTCTCCTCCACAAGCAGACACAATAGATGTTAGTCTAACCCGACAGCTTAGGTAATGGTTCCTGACTTATTGAGCCTGAATGTAATGAACAGCCGGTTGGAGATTTTCCGGCGGAGGATCAAAAGTAAAAGGTCTTTTCGAAAAAAACAAAATCTATCAGCGCTATCTCCCTTCCTTTCGCTTTTCCCGGGCAAAACGAGGATAAAATCGAATTTGCCCGTGGTCAGAAGAGCCACGTCCACTCAACATTGATAATGCGGTTGATAATTCCTGCCCTGCGAAATCACTATGATGTGATTGAAGTATCAATTAACCAGGCAAAGTGTGTAGCATAAATTACCCATATTTTGGCGTCTAAGACTTTTCTCCGGAGAACAGGATGATGTATTTGTCAAATCGGATTCGCTTAAAATATTTGGAGAGATCTGCCGTTTACAGACCTGTTACTTTCCAAATCCACTGGAACCAAATGACTTCCCTTCAAATTACTCCGCCCCGGGCAATAAGACTGCTGCTGATTGTTATTTTGGTCATCGCAGGCAGTGTCTTTACATTCTATAGTATAATTAAAGAATCCAAAGGAATTACCCGGACCTCATCATTTATCAATTTTGATTTCAGAAAAATAGACGCATATATCGGGGATAGTGTGACTTATTTCAGGGCCATCGATTCGCTTTATGGATTGATTCCCAATAAAGCCCAGGGCTTGTATGAAAACTATGCCTGCAAGCGGGGGTATTATAAGTTTGTGAAACGTGATGCAACAAAAACGTTGTTTTACACTGATAGTATGCTTGTTGTGCTCAATGAGCTGAAAGATGAACCCGGTTACCAGTTCTGGTATTCAACAGCCCTGGCTTATAAGGGTGATGATCTTCGGGCGCTTGGCAGATTCGGCGAAGCATTTGGATTTTATTTTCTCGCCAGGGAAGCGATTCAGCAAACAGGCGATAGTTGTTTGTACCGGAATTATAGTGCAACGCTGGGACTGGTTGCTTTCCAGCAATCAAACTTTGTTGATGCGGCTGAGTATTTCAAACAGGCTTTTCTCCACCCGGCTTATTGTGACGAAAAAGGAAATGGCAACACTGCCCACATGCAGTTTGCAACCGAGCAGTCTTACCTTGACAATATTGGTTTATGTTACTCCAGGCTTAATCAAAGCGATAGCGCCCTCTTTTATTTTGACCTCGCGCTTGATTACATCCGCAAGAACGCACAGCATGCCTTTGCATACGATAAGGAGTATAACCGGATCATCGATACCGTTTTTATCGAAAAGGCGAGGGGAGTAATTTTTGGGAATAAAGCAGTCGACCTTATCAGGAAGGGACGAATAGCAGAGGCTGAAACGCTGCTCAAGGAGAGTATACGGTTGAACAGCCTGCCGGCCCATGCCCTTGAAGATGTACCTTATAGCCAGGCCAAACTTTCAGGACTTTATCTCAGCCAGAAGAGGACCCGGGAAGCTGCCGCTGTATTAACAGCGCTTAAGGCCGGACTTGACAGCTTCCCAAACACCGAGGTATTAAAACGCTGGAACCATCTCCAGGCGAATTACTATCAGCAGGTCGGGGACCACGCCAGGGCCAATCAGCATCTTTCGCGATATGTGGTGATGAAGGATTCTATGGATGCCAAAGCTGAGGGTCTCACTTCATCCGATATCAGGAAAGAATTTGCACATCTGAAAACCCAATACCAGCTTTATAACCTTCAGAAGGAAGATGCTTTGAAAAACAAGTACTTATTCGTTGCCCTGGCCGGAGGTGGCCTGGCGGTGATCATAGGATTCCTCATTTGGCGGAATTATCGCCTGTCCGGAAAACATATCACGGCCCTGGAGAAGCTTAATCGCGAGGTGGAGCGAAAAAATATTCATCTCCAGAATACCCTTAACTCCCTGGAGAAAAGCCATGAGGACAACAGCCGGATGATGAAAATTGTGGCGCATGATCTGAGAAATCCAATTGGAGGAATCGCTGGCCTGAGCGCCATTATGCTTAAAACAGATGCTTTCCCGGAATCGCAGCGTGGGATGTTGGAAATGATCCATAAATCCAGTAATCATTCGATTGAGCTGATCCAGGACCTCGTTCACATAAACACTTCTGCCAGGGACCGGTTTGGTGAATCAATGGAACTCCGTGAACTCCTTTGTTACTGTATTGAAATGCTCCATTTGAAATCGGAAGAAAAAAATCAGCGTATATCCCTTACAGGTAGTACTGCCATGGTAAAGGGAGACCGCGATAAGTTGTGGCGCGTATTTAACAACCTGATCAGCAATGCGATAAAATTCAGTCCCGAAAATACTGAAATAAAGGTTACGCTTGATGTAATCGACAACCAGGTGGTTGTTTCTGTCAAAGACCGTGGTATCGGTATACCGGAAAATCTGAGCGCCAAGCTGTTTGATATATCGGGAGAGGCTAAGCGACGGGGAACCGCCGGTGAACCCTCATTCGGACTGGGTCTCGGTATCTCAAAACAAATCGTCGAATCCAGTAATGGGAGAATCTGGTTCGAAAATAACAAAACAAAGGGTGCTACTTTCTTTGTTTCCTTTCCTCTTGCTTAGTACGTGAGCTACATTGAAGCTACATGAATTCCAGGCTTCTGAATGGTATGATTATGGTATCTTGAGATCATAAAATAATCTACATGAACAAATTATTCAGAGCATTGATTGCAGGTTACGGTGCAAAAAAACTTGGTGGCGGTTGCCTTGGAACCGTGGTAGTTTTCATCATCATTTATTATGCACTCGGACAGTGTAACTAAACCCAGCACGTTCCCCGGTTAATGAACCTATGAGCAGGATCAGGTGTAAGCCTTAATCCTGTTTTTGATTTTTTTCGATGTGTTTCCCAACAAGGGCTGTCAACTCATCCGGCCGGTCCTCGTTGACGATCCACTTTCCCTGGTTAAAGGACATATTACCGAACGAGATATCATTTAATACAACATGAAAGGATGCAGGCATTCCATCACTGTGTTTTTTTGATGATGGGTTTACCCAGCCCTTATAGTCCAGACCGTTGTACTGGAATTGGATATCAAAAATGTTGTCTTCCATTGTCAAATATTTAGTCCGCTGAAAATTTAGTCATTAGCATTATCTACCCTGGCTAACTCACCTTCATCAAGGTCAGATGCCTCGGAACTGTCGGGTTGCATATCAGGATCGTTGTTGATATCCTCTCTGGCTTCTTCCGCTGCAACTTTGTTGAGGTCTTCAGCTTCGTTGCCTTTGACGCTGTTTTTATCAGGTTGTTGATCCATAACAAATCGTTTCAGCAGTAAATCAAAATTCAGGCCCAGTGGCAGTGTTTGAATCATTTTAATGCCATCAGATTAAGTATTTTCCCCGAAATAACCATGATGGTTTTGGGAGTGGATTGTATTAACTTCGCGCCTGAAAAAGCAGGCAACAGTATCACCAATATAATATGAAACTAGTATCATGAAAAGAGTTGTTATAACGGGTCTTGGTTGTATCACCCCTCTGGGCAATACCGTGAATGAATTTTGGCAAAGGATCCTGGCGGGTGAAAGTGGTGCCGGACTGATAACAAAATTTGATGCGTCGAAATTCAAAACAAGATTTGGATGTGAGGTGAAAAATTTCAATGCTGAAGAATATATAGATAAAAAGGAACTTAAGAAATATGACTTGTTTACGCAGTATGCTGTAGGAGCAAGTGATCAGGCTATCAGGGATTCAGGGATCGATTTTGCCGCTATGGATCTTATGGAAAGGGCAGAGGTCGGCGTGATATGGGCATCCGGTAACGGAGGCATCGGAACCTTTGAACAACAACTACGGGACTATCACCTCGGTGATGGTACACCTCGCTTCAATCCATATTTCATTCCAAAAATGATTGTAGATATAGCAGCAGGTGTTATTTCAATAAGGCACAAACTTCATGGTCCTAACTACTGTACAGTTTCGGCATGTGCTTCTTCCAATACAGCTATCATCGCTGCTTTTGATACTATCCGGCTGGGTAAGGCAAACATTATGATCGCCGGGGGATCGGAAGCTGCAATAACTCCTGCATCTGTGGGCGGATTCAACGCGGCACAGGCGCTATCCAAAAACAATGAAGATCCCATGGGCGCATCGCGGCCTTTTGATATTAACCGCGATGGATTTGTAATTGGTGAAGGTGCCGGGGCGCTGGTACTTGAGGATTATGATCATGCGGTTGCACGGGGCGCAAAAATTCATGCTGAGATGGTTGGTGGCGGAATGGCTGCAGATGCATATCACCTCACAGGTACCCCGCCCGACGGACTTGGTGCTTCCCTGGGTATCAGGAAAGCGCTGGCAGAAGCAGGTATCGAGCCTGAAAAAATCGATTACATCAACGCACACGCAACTTCTACACCCTTGGGTGATATCAGTGAGCTCAGGGGAATCCATCAAGTATTCGGCAACCTGCCATTGGTGATCAGCTCCACAAAATCAATGACGGGCCATCTGCTGGGTGGCGCCGGAGCCATCGAAAGCATCATCAGTATTTGCTCGGTTATGCATGACATGGTACCGGCCACTATTAATACCGTTACACTCGATCCGGAAATACCGGAAGGCCTCAATATACTCGTCGGCAAATCCATCAGCAAAAAAGTGGACTACGCGTTAAATAATACCTTTGGTTTTGGGGGGCACACAGCGACTGCAATTTTCAGGAAGTATAGTTCTTAAAATGTCAATCATCACTATCGTATTGTTCATTTATATTCTTCTGTATTTTGTGCTGGCCGCGCAGGCTGTTTTTTACAAATTATGTTTTACCCAGGTGTTCAGAAAAATCCCTGCGCAACACTTTATCAACATCCGCCAGCTCGCAGATCCTATACTCGAAACAAGGTTGCCTGTCATTTATTATAGCTGCCTGGTTGTTGGATTAATCTTTACCGGGTTTGCAATTTACCAGGGTTCGCTGCTCACCATTTGTTTCGCGGTCCTCGCATACGTTCTTCTGCTGGCCGATGTCCTTCTTGCAAAAAAGTACAATATTCCGATAAACTCCGAGATCCGCCAGCTCGTTAACCCCTCAGAACCTATCGCTGCACGGCTGCAGCATAACTGGATCCGGTGGATCGATATACGCGGCGGCTTTATACTCGCCGGATTTTTTGTACTGCTGTGTTACGCGGTGCTTTTTACACACTGACCTGTGTGTTACAAGGTCTTTACGACTGACCTTATAAAAATGAGGTTAGCTGCATAAAACCAGAGCGGTTTGACGGACAAACGAAATATTGTACTTTAAGGGACTAAACCGCACCAGATGAAAACAAAATTTTTCCTGAACCTGCTTGCCGTGCTGGGACTGGCAGCTTCACTGGTTACCTGTTACTTGTTTTATGATTATAACCGTAAGGTTGGGCTGAGCTCGGTCCTGGTGTGGGGTACAGCCCCGATGTTGCTGTTTGTGGTCATTACTTCGGTTCTGCAACTGAGAAAAAGTATCAGGTCGCAAAAACGCCGACAGAAAAAAGCAGTGTAATTTGGTCCCTGGTACCAGTCAGCGGAGACACTTGCCTCGAAAGCTCCCGCTGCCAGCAAACAGGTTTATGCTTACGGATAGCAATATTTTTCTATACTTCGTGGTTATACGAAAATTTCGACTCGTAATAATACTCAAATCGCAGACCGTAATTATTTGATTTTGCTTGTTTTATTATTATTCACTAACTTAAAGGATCAACAGCTACTAACCATCAGCGTTAGTTAACATCATTATCCCTTCCGTCCCTTTGATTTTTACTCACTCCCCCTTTTTTCAAACCGTTTCAGCCTTGCCTGTCAACAGCTGGTAAAGATATTTCCTGTGAAAAACACCGGGCCATCCCGAAATTTCGGGATGGCTTTCCTATTCTCCGGCAATCGTATCGATCACGAGGTGATTCAATCCATCCCGCCAATCCGCAGCTCATCACTTTTGGTATGGTGGGTTCACGATGAATGCAAATATTTGCGGCTATGAAAAAAACGGCCGTATCCATTTTGTTTATTTGTTTTCACCTGATTGTATTTTGCCAGAACCAGTCTCTGTATAAAGGACATATCAATTCAGATAATGTTCCTGTTCCTGGTGCAACCGTAGCTTTGCTTAAGCAGTCCGATTCAGCACTCATCAAATTATCAGTCAGTAACAATGAAGGCGCATTCGAGTTTCCGGGAATATCAACAGGGAATTACCTGCTTTTGGTAACTGCTGTTGGTTTTGATTCGCTCTATGTTGTGGCATCAGAAAATGAAAATATGGAGATCCGCTTAAACCGGAACCCGCAGGCATTAGGAGCTGTAACGATACTCGCAAAACGCCCGCTTGTAGAGGCAAGGCTGGACAAGATGATTGTGAATGTGGATGCTTCACCCTCCAATGCTGCTGCTACTGCCCTCGAACTCCTGGAAAAGTCGCCTGGTATCTCGGTAGATAAGGATGGCAATATCAGTCTGAAGGGTAAACAGGGAGTCATCGTCCTGATGGATGGGAAACAGACTTACCTGAGTGGCCAGGACCTTGCCAACATGCTGAGAAGCATGCCCGCAAGCCAGCTTGATCAGCTTGAAATTATAACGCAACCATCTGCCAAATTCGATGCTGCCGGCAATGCAGGTATACTGAACCTTAAAACGAAGAAGGCAAAAACTATGGGTTTTAATGGAAGCATAAATGTTGGTTATGTCCAGGGCAACTACCCCAAGTCGCCAAACAGTTTCAATTTCAATTATCGTAAGGGTAAAATAAACGTCTTCACAAGTGGTGGTTATACTTATTGGGAAGGTGATCAGCAGCAAACGCTGACCCGCAAATTTACACAGGGACAGGATACTTATGTATTCGACCAGGTCGGCAACTCCAAAAATAAGAGCAGTACCGTTAATGGAAGGGTAGGTATAGACTATAACGTTGACGCAAAAACGACGATCGGGATACTTGTTGGAGGCAGTTATAGCCTCAGGAAGTATTCTAACATAAGCATTGGTGATTTCTTTTATGAAAATTCAAATCTCACTGACTCAAGCATTCATGCTGTAAACGAAACCAGGAATCCATGGAAAAATGTGACCGCTAATGCGAATTTCAAAAGAACCCTGAACGGCAATGGCCGTGAGATAACTGCCGACATTGATTTTATCAGGTACAATTCGGCCCTTGAACAGTCAACTGACAACGAAGTGCTGTATCCTTACAACCCGGGGAACCCTTACCTGCTGAGAGCAGTGTTGCCTTCGGAGATCAATATTTTCAGTGGAAAGATTGACTATGTGCATCCATTGAACAATGAAACAAAACTTGAGGCAGGTGCAAAGATGAGTTATGTGAGCACGGATAATAATGCACCTTATGAAACATATGATGAGGCGTCAGGAAAGTGGGTTGATGATGTTCGTAAGGATCACTTCCAGTATGATGAACAGATTACTGCAGCATATCTGAACTTCAGCAGGCAGGTAAAAAAATGGGGTTTCCAGGCGGGCCTGCGTGGTGAACATACTCATTCTAAAGGGAGCCAGGTGTTAATCGGAAAAAGTATCTCCCGGGATTATTTCCAGCTTTTTCCAACGGCCTATATCAGTTATGCGATGAATGACAAAAACCAGTTTGGACTTAACTACGGCCGGCGGGTTGAACGACCCAATTACCAGGATCTGAATCCCTTCCAGCAATTCCTGGATCTTTATACCTACAACCAGGGAAATCCTTATCTCACTCCCCAGTTCACTAATAATATAGAGCTCTCGCACATCTTCAAAGGTAAACTGAGTACGACTGCTAACTATTCCTATACGACTGATATTATCAACGACATCCTGGTACAGAATGATGAAACCAAAGTGACCTACCAGACGAAACAAAATATAGCCACGAGGCGCAACGTTGGAATTGCAGTCAGCTATAATGCACAACTTACCAGCTGGTGGACAACAAGTTTATATGGCAACGTTTCCAACACCAGCTATAAAGGAATGGTGAACGGGGCGATGTTAAGTACAGATATCACCAATTACATGCTGAATTTCAACCAGCAATTTAAATTCGCAAAAACCTGGGGCGCAGAGATGAGTGGGTTTTATCAGAGCAAAACACTTGCAACCAGTATGTTTGTGATCGATCCAATGTATGTGATCTCATTTGGGTTCAGTAAACAGATCCTTAAATCTAAAGGGACGATAAAACTCAGCGTAGTGGATCCTTTCCGTTTGCAAAAAACTGATGTTTCAATCAATCATTCGAACATCAATATGATCGTCACAAACAGGTGGGATAACCGAAGAGTGGGGTTATCATTCAGTTACCGGTTCAGCAAGGGGCAGGCAGTTCAACAACGTCGTCGCACAAGTGGAGCGCAGGACGAACAAAGCCGTGCCGGTCAGTAAGCAGCAAGTTGGAATAACCATTGGATCAGTTTAACTTGTTGCTTTAATCACTATCTTCTTATGATACTGAGGATACCAACCTGGCCGCTGTTTATGCTATTCTTACTGGCATTATTTCCATTAGCGATAAATGCGCAGAAGATTGCCAACGTGGAAAAGTGGAGAATATTTGAAATTAAGCTGAGGGGCCAGCTTCAGGTACTCCTTTGCTGACATACCGTTTTATGCTGCGTTCAGCCATGGTGAGAAAAAAAAATCTGCTGATGGTTTTTATGACGGCGACGGAAATTATGTTGTCCGGTTCATGCCAACAGAAGAAGGAGAATGGAAGTACACGACTTACAGTCCCACCGAAGCATTAAATGGAACAACGGGTAGTTTCATCTGTACAAAACCAGTGAAAAATAATCATGGCCCTGTGAAGGTGAATGATGCGTAAATTTTGCCTATGCTGATGGGACGAGATACCTTCCTTGCGGAACTACCTGCTATGCCTGGCTGCACCAGGGTGATAGTCTTGCCCGCCTCACACTAAAAACCCTGTCGGGAGGATTTTTTAATAAGCTTCGAATGTGCGTGTTTCCAAAATGGTACGAATATAACCGCACTTCACCATCACTCTATCCGTTTGAGGGCCAGCCGGAGCAGGCGTGGGACTATACCAGGTTCAATCCCGCGTTCTTCAGGAACATCGAGAAAAGAGTGGCCGAACTCGACAGCATGGGAATACAGGCCGACATGATCTTATTCCATTCATATGATAAATGGGGCTATCAGAAAATGGGTGCGGCAAACGACGACCGGTATATAAGATACCTGGTGGCCCGTTTGTCTGCCTATAAAAATGTCTGGTGGAGTATTGCCAATGAATACGACCTGATGGAAGGTAAATCATCTGCAGACTGGGACAGGATCATTTCAGGAGTCTCTTCAAATGATCCTTATCGCCATCTGCTCAGCATTCACCAGGCTACAAGACTCTATGATCATTCACGTGCTTCCATCAGTCATGTAAGTATTCAGAATGAGGATACTCATCTTGGAGGCGCTATCAGGGCTAAATATAATAAACCGGTAGTCTATGATGAGTGCCGGTATGAAGGCAACATCAGGATTCCCTGGGGGAACATTAGAGCTGAAGAAATGTTGAACAAATTCTGGCGCGGATTTACCCGCTGCGGATATGTCGGTCATGGAGAAACCTATACCACTGAGAAACCGCTCCGGCCTTCTTCCGAATCAAACGATGTGTTATGGTGGTCCAAAGGTGGCGTCCTCAGGGGCAAAAGCCATACACGGATTAAGTTTATGCGTGACATATTCGAAGAAGCACCTGGCAGCCTCGTGCCTGCAGACATCACAAAACCTAAGGAAATGCCTTATGGAGCAATAGGTTTCAAGGACCAGTACTTTTTGCATTATTTTAATCTTGATCAACCGAGGAGCGCAGAATTGTCACTGCCCGATCGCAACTACAGCATTGAGCTGATAGATACCTGGAATATGACCGTAAAAAGGGTGGATGGTCAGTTCACCGGCACCTGTGTTGTTGAGTTGCCTCAAAAGCCCGGGATCGCGCTGAGAATAGTGCAGATAAAATAGCCCCCGGGCCCGGGAGAACCGTTCGTTTTAACTTTGTATATAGCCAATATTTATTAAATTAATAGGGCTAATTCAAAGCATATGTTTAAGCAAAATAGTAGGGGTGATCGCAGGAGGCATGTATTTTTCTTTTTTGCATTACTATGTTCAGTCATTTTACTGGAATATTCGACCCAAAGTCATTTTGATGATCTTGATCATCAGATGAGTTCATTGTACCGGGACCGTCTAATGCCCGCCAATTACCTGATGCGGCTCAATGACCAGCTTCATAAAAAGCAACGCTGGCAGATGGATCATGTGAGTGATAAGATCCCGGACAAGAATTTAAAGGTTTGCAACGACTCAATATCGGCACTCATCACGCTTTATCAGAAGACTTACCTGACCCAGGCAGAAGCAAAGCTGTGGTCGACCTTCAAAGATGATCTGAGGACTTATAATGCTGCGGAGGCAAACATGAGCTTTGCATCGGATCGTAGTTCGCTCCAACAAAAGATGCACAGCTCGTTTGATGAAGCTATTAACACTTTATCGAGCCTTTCGGAATTACAGACCCAGGAGGGATACAAACTTCAAAGACAGTCAAAAAGTATATTAAATGGGAACTTCCTTCAACACATGCTGGAAGTGTCACTGCTTTTCGTGATAGGGATCCTGGCCATTCAGTGGCTCCGCACCGACCGACCTGTTCTGGTCACAGGGCCAACTGCGCCTTCAGCGAATTGAACCCTTACTGAAAGCAGATCCTTTTTTTGTTCCTAACAATGTGATCAGCGAGGCGGATTGCGACGTCCGGCAACAACCGCTTGCCCATGGTTTATGATATGCGATCCCTCCTTCGTTAAGATGCCCGGCACAATAATGTTCATGGGTCCTATAACCTTCACTTCGTTCCATTTCCGTCCAGCGCTTATCCCACTCCGTTAGTGTGTTGTATGCCTGGATTGCTTTATAACACCTGGGTCATCATAATAAATCACTTATTGTTTTCCCTGCCTGGTAATCACCTTTTCAAAGTTCCGTATGCGGCCTGTTTTGTGTAGGATAACTGATCATTGCCGGTGAAAAACATCGTTCAAACGTACTGGTGGAAACATAAAATGTTCCGGTCCGATTGGCTCGCATAATATTTGCCATGTAAATTATCTGTGCAACTTTTATCTTTAACCCGGGTTGCCGGATACAACTTTATTAACCAACATTGAAAATTTAATCTTTTTATTATGAAATGGATAGGCAGACGCGAAAGCGGAAACGTTGAAGACAGGCGTGGCGGAGGTGGTGGCCGGATCGCAGCCGGTGGCGGCATCGGTGCGCTGGTACTTGCGGCGATAGTTTATCTTCTTGGAGGTGACCCCAGCCAGGTTTTACCCCCTGAAAACTCCGCTCCGCAGGAGCAATCTCCGGCACAGGCTGGCGAAGAGGATCAGCTTGCGAAGTATCTCGGTGTGACGCTTGCAGACACGGAAGATGTCTGGGATTCATTGTTTGCTGCTAATGGTAAAAGATACGCTAAGCCCGGACTTGTGCTGTTTTCGGGCCGGGATCAGTCTGGATGTGGACCTGCAGATGCCGGTATGGGACCTTTCTATTGCCCGGCAGATGGAAAAATTTATATAGACCTCTCATTTGTGCAGGAATTGCAGGGCAGGTTTGGTGCCAAGGAGGGCGATTTTCCAATTGCATATGTGCTTGCACACGAAGTAGGCCACCATGTTCAAAATCTGCTCGGTGTTACGGAACAGTCTGCAAGGCTGAGACAACAACTTAGCAGCTCGGAATACAATAAAGTGAGTATCCAGATAGAGTTACAGGCAGATTTTTACGCCGGAATCTGGGCGCATTATAATGACAAAATGAAGCAGGTACTTGAGCCGGGCGACATTGAGGAAGCACTAAGCGCTGCAGCAGCTGTCGGGGATGACAAGATCCAGGAAAAAACACAGGGTTCTGTTCGGCCTGACTTGTTTACACATGGTACTGCTGCACAACGGATGGAATGGTTCAAGAAGGGCTATAGCTCAGGTGATCTTTCCCAGGGCCAGATTTCTTTGGGAAATTAACCGATAATAAAAAACGTTCCATGGGCCTAGCAACCTATCGCACTAAAAGGAGCTTCAACAAAACGCCCGAGCCAACGGGTGGCAAACCAGGTAATGAAGACCTGATCTTTGTAATTCAAAAACACGACGCCTCTCATCTTCATTATGACTTCCGCCTGGAGATGGAGGGCGTGTTAAAAAGTTGGGCTGTACCAAAGGGTCCATCCAACGATCCCTCTGTTAAACGGCTTGCCATGATGGTTGAGGACCATCCGTTCGACTATCGGAACTTTGAGGGAATAATACCAAAAGGCCAGTATGGGGGTGGAACGGTGATTGTCTGGGACCAGGGAACCTATCTACCCGCAGAAGGCAAATTCCAATCAAAAAAGGAAAGGGAAAAAAATCTGTTGTCCCAGCTCCATAAGGGCAAGGTTGTGGTCAGATTAAAGGGAAAAAAACTTAAAGGGGATTTTGCGCTTGTCAAATCATCTTACCAGGGTGAAAACAGCTGGTTACTGATGAAGGTGCAGGATAAGTATGCGGGAACAAACGATATATTAGTGAAAGATAAGTCGGTGATCTCGGGGAAGACTATAGCGGCTATGGAGAAAGATCCCGACAAAGTGTATGGGCAGAGTTCTTACGCCACCAGGGGTGGGCAGGCCAGGACCAAAACATTTCTTGAAACTGGCGAAAAAAATACAGTGAAAAAAGTGAATGGTAAGGAACTAAAATTCACCAATCTCGACAAGATCTACTGGCCGAAAGAAAAAATCACTAAGCGTGATGTCCTGAATTATTACAAGTCAGTGGCTACCTATATGATGCCTTATCTCAAAGACAGGCCACAGTCGTTGAATCGTCACCCTAATGGGATAGAGGGAGAGAGTTTTTACCAGAAAAACATCGCCGGAAAATTTCCTTCCTGGATCAAAACGCACGATTATAAAAACACTTCGAAAGAAGGCCAGAAGAAATTTTTTGTTTGTTCTGATGAAGCAAGCCTTTTGTACCTGGCCAACCTCGGTTGCATCGAAATAAATCCCTGGCACAGCCGGGTAACCAATCCTGATAACCCGGATTTCTGTATTATAGATCTTGATCCCGACACCAATAGATTCGAACAGGTGATAGAGGCGGCAATAACCGTTAAAGGAGTGCTTGACAGCATTAAGGTACCTTCTTATCCAAAAACTTCAGGCTCAACCGGCATTCATATCTATATACCCCTCGGCGCTAAATATGATTATGAGCAATCAAAAATGCTTGCTGAACTTGTGGTGACATTGGTGCACCGTGAGATACCGGACTTTACCAGCCTTGAAAGAAGCCCGCCGAAACGAAAGGGTAAGATCTATCTTGATTTCCTACAGAACCGTTCCATCCAGACTATAGCGGCTCCTTACTCGATCAGGCCCAAACCGGGCGCTACTGTGTCCATGCCTGTGACCTGGGATGAATTACAAAACGGATTATCCATTTCGGATTTCACTATTTACAACGCCATAGACCGGATCAAAGATAAAGGCGACATTTTCAAGCCGGTGCTCGGTAAGGGTATTGTACTCGAGAAAGTGCTTGCAAACCTTGAGAGTTTATCTTAGGCAATGGGACAAAGCATTACATTGAAATTCATTTCAACGTTCCTCATTTTACCTTCAGCAACTGTGCTTAAATACAAGGCAGGTGCCGACCATCGCTGCCGGAATGTCCCGGCGGCCTGTGCCAGCACCTGCCTTAGGTTACTTATGATTGTCTTGCATTACTAATCCTGATATGTCTTTAATAATTCCGGCGACTCCTCGCATACCTCGCAATGCTGAATGACAGCAGACCTGTAAGAATTATCCCGCCGGCAATCATCCAGTTTTTATAGGAGACTGCTGATTTTTGTGGCAGGTACAATACCCCAGATGCATCCGTTATAGCTGGCTCATTTACATATCTGCCTTGTTCAGGTAATGCCTGAGTTTTGAAATTTTTGGCAAGGTTTTTCAGTTGGTCGGTCATCTCGTTACCACCAAGGGGTTTTCCGTGTCCTGTAGCTGCGATCCGCGGTTCTAATGCAACTAGTTTCCTAAGGGACTCTTCAGCCGATTCCCAATCGCAGGTAAAGTACATCGGAGGACCTGAAACCCTTATTTTCTGCGTAATCGTAGAGATCAGTGATTCGGGCTTTGTGGTTACAAATGCGTCACCGGCTATAAGTACCTTGTCGTCCTGTCTGAACAAGCTAATATGACCTGGTGAATGGCCGGGAGTGTGTATGTATTTCCATTCCTGTAGAAAGGGAACTTCGTCATTCTCGGGTAAAGCGGTAAGGAAAGTGCTGATGTCAATAGGTTCACTGCGGTAAAATTTCGACATCGCTGACATTAATCCACCACCAACACTGGGGTCGGGCGGGGGATAAGCACTGATCCCTGAAAGGTATGGGAACTCAAGATAATGAGCGTACACCTGTGTTTTCCATTCACGGGCAAGGCTTTCTACAGATCCGGTATGATCGAAATGACCATGAGTGAGGATGATCGCTTTTGGCTTACGATCACCGAAAAGCTCTGTAGCCATCTGGAGGATTTTTGACCGCGAGGATTTTAGTCCTGCATCTATCAGAACCCAGTCGCCCGATGACTTGTCCTGTACCATATAGAAATTGACAAAAATATCTTTCATTCCCCAAACTCCCGGAGCTACCTCAAAATAATCACGTTGTTGCACGGTTTCTTTTTGTTCAGTCTTTATCATAGTTATTAATTTTTGAAGTTTATTTACCTGTTTCCGAATATGGTGCATCTACGGGTTTAGATTCAGGTGAGCCTTTTTGTCTTAACCAGATTGACAGCAGTACAATTGATGCGACAGCGAGGAATTCACTTTGCCAGTTTTGGAAAGACTCAAACCAAAATTTAGAATTAGAGATGAACTGAGTCCAGCGTTCCTGCGGCAGGCCTTTCTGTAACTGTTGTTCATTGTAATCTTCCAGGCTTCCATAAAAGTGAAAAATGAATGATACCAGGAATAACAGAATAAAGGCAAGACTCAGGGAATTCTGATACAGCTTTAACCACGCTCCGCCCCTTTTTACGGGCCATGGTGCATTTTCGTGGGGGACAGGTTCGCGGTCCACCTCTTCACGTTCGTCCAGCTTTTTTGATTCTGATGAACCCTGCTGACGAAGTGATACAGTAAACAACACATAAAGCGCCATCTGTAAAAATTCACTTTCCCAATTCTCGAAAGTTGCCTGCACAAAATGGCCGGTTTTAAGATAAGCGGTGAATTGAATTTCCTGATACCCGTTTTCTTTTCTTTCATTGTTATATTCTTTCCACCCGGTATATGCCTGGGCACAAAGAAAAATGACCATCAATGACAGGACCACAATACTCAGGCTGTTCTTTTTCCAGAATGAGTTTGAATCCTTTGATGCGTTGGTCATATTGATGGAAAGTTGATTAAGTTATTGCAACAACCTTGAGTACCAGTTTTATGCCATCAGCTCAATAACGGGAACAGGAATTGTAAGTGAGAAGGAACAATAATTGTAAATGAAATAGCATGATTGCATATCACGCTTCGCACGAGCAGTTTGCTCCATCCCGTTTATTGAAACTTGCCCAGGCTGCAGAGGCAGCTGGCTTTGACGCAATACACTCATCTGATCACTTCCATCCATGGAGCACAAGACAGGGACAGAGTGGGTTTGCATTCAGCTGGGTTGCTGCAGCGCTGCAGGCAACCAGCTTACCGGTAAGTATGGTTTGTGCTCCGGGTCAGCGTTATCACCCGGCCATCGTTGCGCAGGCAATGGCAACGCTTGCTGAGATGTTTCCAGGCAGGTATTCTGTTGAATTGGGAAGCGGGGAGGCATTAAACGAAATGATCACCGGCACACCATGGCCTGCAAAACAAATCCGGAACGAGCGCCTCAGAGAGTCAGCAGATGTTATTCGTAAACTGCTCCAGGGCGAGCGGGTCACTTATCATGGTCATATCAATGTGAAGAATGCAAAACTTTATTCCTTACCTGAAATGAAGCCCATGATATTCTGCGCGGCCATTTCCGAACAAACTGCTTCGTGGGCAGGTGGATGGGCAGATGGTCTGTTAACTACTGCAGGTGAGTTAGCGGAGGTGAAAACAAAGAGGGAAAAATTTGAAAAGGGAGGAGGGGTTGGTAAACCGGTGCACCTTCAGTTTTCATTTTCTTATCACCCGGATAAAGAGGCGGCAATTGATAGTGCGTATGAACAGTGGAGATCAAACCTGGTGGGTACTCAGAAGCTGGGAGATTTGTCAACACCTGAGCAATTTGACGATGCGACTGCGAAGGTTACACGTGAAGAGGTAGCTGAAAAAGTACCCATTTACACAGATATCAGGGGCATATTGGAGCATGCGCAACAATATCTTGACAGTGGCTTCCAGATGGTAACCCTCCATAATGTGAATACTTACCAGGAAAAATTCGTGGAAGATTTCGGAAAGGTTTATCAACGTTCCTGATAAGCCACATGGCTTACCAGGAACGGGATTTTATTTCTTCTGCAGGACCTGTTGAAGATTCACTTGTTCCAGGTCTGCCGCTGGAGGTCCGGTCAATACTCTTCCCCTGCAGTCAAATCTTCCGCCGTGGCAGGGACAGTCCCAGGATTTTTCAGCGGTGTTCCATTTCACATCACATTTCATATGTGTGCAGATTGGATTAACTGCAAACAGTTCCCCAGTTTCAGATTTATAGATGCCAAGTTTTTTACCCTCGTATGAAACCAGTTTTCCTTCCCCGTAGGCAAGTCCGCTTAACTCTTCCAGTTTTTCAGCATGAAAGAGTTTACCAAGAAACTCTTTGCTAACATCGGCATTGTGCCTGATAAAGTTTGTGAAACCAGCTACCGGCTTTAAACGCCCGGGTTTGAACAAATCATTGTAATCATTTTTTCTGTCGGTAAGCATATCAGTTAAAACGCGTGCCGCTACATGGCTGTAAACCATGCCATTTCCTCCAAAACCGGTCGCCACAAGCACTCTGTCGCTGTGCTGCGGAAGATGACCAATATATGGTAACCCATCTGTTGGTTCGAAATATTGGGATGACCATTGATGCGTCAGGAGGAAGTCCGGAAACAGCGTTTTTATCTTTGCTTCAAGTTGAAGGTAATTACGAAACGTGTTTTCTTCATGACCGGTTTTGTGATCCTTACCGCCCACTATCAGGAACTTCTCACCATTGATAACCTGGGTGCGATAATAAAAGTACGGGTCATACATATCATAGATGAGATCATCGGGATAATGCTCATGCGAGAGTTTACCCGCCATTGCATAGCTTCTGTATGGTGCACAGCGCAGATGAAGCAGATTTATACCGATAGGAATATGTGTTGCATAGATCAGGCGGTGCGCCTTAAAAGTGACTATGGATGTTTCTACTTCTAAGTTTTCATTCTCATTAACTCCTACCACCCGGCAATGTTGAACGATACATCCGCCTCCATTTTCAAATGCAGCCGCAAGTGCAAGTGAGTATTTCAGGGGATGAAATTTTGCCTGGCCTTCAACTCTTATGGCCGAGCTAAATGAAGCAGGTATTGGAATCGTGTCCGTATACCTGATAGTGAGCCCGGCTTCCACGGATGCTTCGACTATATCCTTAAGTTCCTTATCCTGCTCCTCGTTTTCCGCGTACAGGTAGGCAGCTGCATCTTCAAATTCACAATCAATTCCATGGTCAGCGATGTTTTTTCTGACCAGATCAATCGCCTCCGCTGTTGCCTGTGCCACCAACTTCGCAGCGTCCTTGCTGAAGTTTTTTGTGATGGTGGTGTATGGAGTATCTAATAAGGTATTTAAATGAGCCGTGGTTCCACCGGTGGTTCCATAACATAAATTTTCCGCTTCAATGAGGAGACAATTTTTTCCCGCCTGTTGCAATAACAGGGCAGTCGTTAACCCGGTAATCCCGCCTCCAACGATTATTACATCATAAATCTCGCTGACAGATGCGGTTTTCACGCTTTCATATGGTTCGGCTGAATCCTGCCATAAACTGTTGAGTAAGGTATCCCGTGCAATCATTATTGAAAAATTAATAGGTGAACTGAAGGCGATAAACTAACTGGTAGCTGGTCTCACTAACGGGTAGCTGGTCTCAAAGCTTGTGCCAGCGAGTATTATCGTAACCCAGTGCCGGCCTGGCCGGGGCACATGAATTGTGTAACTCCTGTAAACAATTTATGAAACAACTTAGTCTTGAAAAGGAAAAGATCCTCGTGAGTTATACCGGTGACAGCATGCCTGAGTCCGTTAGGAATTTCATGCCAGATGTATACAGGGATGGTGAAAGTTATACGTGCATCTCTGGTACGGGATCCAATGCCATTACCGGCCAGGGAGCCACCATAGAAGATGCCATGAAAGATTGGGATAACGCATACCGCTCCCGTCAGGAGACCCAGAGACAGGGTTAAGCATTTTAAAACAAATAAAAATATAACCATGGAAACAGCAGAAAAGAAAATTCCCAAAGACATTCCACCTCAAAAACAGGATAAGCAGCCTGGTGTGGAAAGTGAGATGGATCCTCAACCTATCTACGATAATGGAAAGCCTGGCCTGGGCAGGCTGGAAGGCAAGGTAGCCATTATAACCGGAGGTGATAGTGGGATAGGTCGTGCGGTGGCTGTAAGTTATGCAAAGGAAGGTGCTGATGTGGTAATTGCCTATCTCGATGAACATGGTGATGCTGAACAAACAGCTGCTGACGTACGGAAGTACGGTAAGGAAGCACTGCTTATAGCCACTGATGTTTCTGACGAAAAGAATTGCGAAATGATTGTAAAGAAAACGTTAGAGAAATTTAATCGGATAGATATCCTTGTTAACAATGCAGCGGTTCAGTTCGTGCAGAAAAGTATCGAAGACATCACCGCTGAGCAGCTTCAGAAGACATTCAGTACAAATATTTTTGGATATTTCTACATGGCAAAATTTGTAACTCCGCATTTAAAAAAAGGGGCTACAATCATCAATACAGCTTCCGTTACTGCCTTCAAAGGGAACGAAACGCTGATGGATTATGCTTCTACCAAAGGTGCTATTGTTGCATTCACCAGGAGTTTTTCCCAGTCTATCGTTGATAAGGGTATCCGTGTTAACGCCGTTGCACCCGGACCGGTGTGGACGCCCCTGATCCCAGCATCATTCGATGCCGAAAAAGTAGGCAAATTTGGCGAGGACGTGGCAATGGGAAGGCCAGCCCAACCGTTCGAGATTGCAGGAAGTTATGTATTCCTGGCTACAGATGAAAGTGCCTTCATCACAGGCCAGACCCTGCACCCAAATGGAGGATCTATAGTAAACACATAGCCGATCGCGGTTGGACCATTAATTATTGTAATATGCTAAAATTAAAAAAGCGAAGATAAACTTCGCTTTTTTTTTGATCCGGGGACCATTATATCTATGGTTAGAGTAAATACACCTTTTGACATTAATTATATTCAGACATCTTCAGTTAATAGGGTGTCAGCAACCTGAAATCAGTAACAAACCCGAAGTCATGATCTCTTCCTTCCCGGCCAAGTTCCTTTTTTAACTCTTTTGCGATCGTAAGTAAAAGCTCACTCCCCTCGCTCCATTTGCCCGCTTCCGGCAGAGCAATATATCCATCATACTCATTGATGATGTTGCAGTTGCTTTTGTGTAACAAGGCATCCAATCGCTGATTCATTATTCGAATCTTGTAATACTTTTTGTTATTAATGGTCTGCCTTCGAATAATGGCAAAATATTCTTTTCCGTTAAATGTAAATCCGACATTAATACAACGCTCCATGATTAACAGGTTAGTTCACAATATCATTGCAGGTTTCTTTTTCCCTTAGAATTCTCACTTACTTCCCGCTTACTTTCCTGTGTCGGGAAGCTTCGTTGTTCTTTGCACATAATTGATTTTTCTTTCCGCATAGCTCAAGTGGTGCCGCAAACGCCCTGTAGACAGGGTCTCGCGCAGGAACATACGATGCAGAACTAAGTCGGACTGTCGAATCTATACCCCGAAGAAACAGAAAAGAAAAGTTGCTAAAATGAGATTATGTAAGGACAGGAAAGAAACAAATACCTGGACAGTAAAAATACGCATTATATTTAAAAAAAGAAAAGGAATATCTATTAGCAATAAAATTTTACAGTAATTTTGAATCACAGACGACCACTTCTCCGGCTTGTACATACATATCTTATAATCCGTTTCTCATTCTTTTTTTGTTTTAATGATTGCTGTCACATCCACGCAGGCTATTAAGAAAGCCGATTTTATAAAAGGAACTTGCCCATAAACCCGTTTAAACGGACCGCAAAATGAAGACCTTATTAAACGAACGCCTTATCACAAAATGAACGCATATGTGTAAGCACTTTTTTTTGATCGACGATGATGAAGATGAGCTAGAGATTTTCATGGAGGCGCTTTCTAAGTTGCATGTCCATTGCAAGTGTACATACGCGCAAAGTGCGGAGCAGGCCCTGGAAATTCTTAACTACCTGAAACCTGATGTTATTTTCGTAGATATCAATATGCCCAAAATAGACGGCTTTGAGTGCGTCAGGAGAATTCGTGCCAAAGATGGTCACGCGGACACCCGGATTGTTATCTATTCTAACGGGGTGAACGAAGTGAGTACCGAGGAGACACGTAGCTGGGGTGCCAACTCTTGTGTTAAGAAAACGAATAGTGTTGCGGACCTCGTATCAGCCATGCGTGCAATGCTTAGCGCTGAACCTGCTTCAAATATCGGTACTGTCGCTGTTTCCAATGCAAAGGAGCGGTCCTCAAACTGAACTATTACGCGTGTTGCTGATAACTCTCCTTAACCTGTCCAATACATATTCAAGCCCCGGATCCTCCAGCCAGTTTACAGTAACATGCAGATCAGTATTCATCGGGCGCCGACGTTGCGGTTCTCCGTCCATACTTATTATAATTCCACGGGTATGCATAGCCGACGCTATATGTGATACCCCGGCCCCTTGTGGGAGCTCAGGGGTCTATAACTTCGCAGGCATGTTGGGTCATGGGTGAGCTGGCCCTGATTATGAAAAACGCGGTTTGTGTGGTTTCAGTGAATACTGCGATCATTTCTATGGCTGGCACGATTATCCATCTCCGGAAACAATCTGGTTGCCCATTTTCAAACTTATGCAATTGAACGAAGGCAGTCAGTTACCAGTGGCGTCATTCGGGAAATAACACGAAAAAGAAGATCCAACATTCTCAGTGCTTTCAACTTTTATAAAGCCACCATGTGTTTCCATGATTTTTTGGCTGAAGGTTAGTCCAAGACCCGAACCGGGGAATTTCTTTTTTTCGTGAAGCTGTACGAACATGCCAAATATTTTGCTTTGATCTTCAGTTGATATTCCAATGCCATTATCAGTGAAGGTTATACACTGATAAAGATCTCCTTTAGAATCAGGTTCATGGGTTTTTGAATCCATACGAGCGTCGCGTGCGGCGATTGTTATTACCGGGGGTTTTCCTTCCTGCTGAAACTTGATACTGTTATCAATAAGATTCTGGAACAGGAGTTGGATCATATCGGGTATACCTGTCACTACAGGCAAAGCCGCCGCATTTATCGTGACACTTCTTTCAGATATTTTCCGGTGAAAATTCTGTTTTACTTTATTCAGGACATTGTTCAGATCTACCGGCACGCTTGGTTGTGTTGCAGCATTTATCTTAAACAGTTCAACGATGTCATCTATCAACCTGTTGACGCGGTTTAAAGAAACCTGCATCCGCCGGAGATTGGCTTTACTACTGTCAGCCAGTACACGACCTTCCGCTTTCATCAGCAGCTCAAGAGATGTATATATAAAATGTAAAGGTTCCTTGATGTTGTGAGTAGTGATTGAGGTAAAGCTTGTAAGTTCCTCGGACAACTTTTCAAGCTGCCTGTATTTTTCCGCCAGGGTGACATTCAGATCACGTAGCTGATTTTCGGCTTTTATACGATGCGCCACATCATGCATAATATTCATTACCCCGATAACCTTTCTTCCGTTTTCTTTCAGCGGAATAAAATGGTTCTCGTAATAATACCGGTGCAGTTTGGACCTGTCAGAAAGGACAAATGTTTTGTTCCCCAGAAATGCACCGTGAATGGCATGCATGATTTCCTTGTCTGATTTCAGGGAGCCAAAAACTTCCAGAAGATTTTTACCCAGTACATCTTGCCTGGATAATCCCGAAGCAATTTCTGAGGCCTGATTCCAGGCAATAATATCCCAGTTAAGATCAATGGCCATCACCCTGTCTATGCTGCAGTCTGTTAACATTTCTGCAAGCGACGCCTTATTATTGATACTACTTTGCATAATCCTGGCAAATGCGTTTTTTGAGAACGCTTTTACATCATGAAAGGGCAATCGCTTATCCTGATTGCGGTATAATTTTTATCCACTTTATTTTCAGTCATGTAATAATAACAAATTTTGCGAATTTCTTATGACTGAAAGTCCATTTATTGTCGTTGTTGGTGCTTCCGCCGGAGGGATGATACCGCTCGCTGAGTTGATGGGCCAGCTCGACCCGGAAATTAACGCTGCGGTGTTCGTGATCCTTCATCTCTCCGACACAGGCATCGGAACGTTCTTAAGGGACAAGATTCAAAGCTATTCAAGACTGCCTTGTCATATCGCTGCAAATGGCGTTCCGTTTCAAAATGGGCACATATATGTTGCCCGTCCTGATTATCACCTGATTGTAAAAGAGAACGTGATGCTCACAACTTCCGGGCCACCGGAAAGCCGCTGGCGCCCATCTATAGATATACTTTTTCGATCCGCTGCTGTGGCACATGGTGAAAGGGTAATCGGGATCATCCTTACCGGCCTGCTTGCCGATGGTACAGCAGGCATGCTCGCCATCGCGGGTTGCGGAGGTACAACGATAGTTCAGGACCCCGAAGAAGCACAGTTCCCGGACATGCCCCTGGCGGTATTGAATGCAATGGAAGTTAGTCACGTCTCCCGACTGGGAGGTATGGGAAAGATTGTTGGTGATATTGTATCAAAAAAATTAATCAAAGGCATCACTGTCCCGGAAGAACTTAAGAAGGAAGCAGGGATAGCTGAATTCGCCGCTTCCGGCGTCACTGAAACAATGCCTCCAGGCAAACACACGGTCTATTCTTGCCCGGATTGTGGCGGAAGATTATGGGAAAGAAAAGATAACGGACTGATAAGTTACCGTTGTTACACCGGCCACAAATATACTGAACCGGAACTGTATCGTCTGCAGAACAAAAAGCTGGAAACAGCCCTTTGGATATCTGTCAGAATGATGGAAGAGAAAACAAATCTTCTATTGAAACTTTCTGACCAGGAGAAGGTTAAAGGATTTTCTATACTTTCCGGAGATTATCTTAAACGGGCAGATGAATTTGCAGGCTACATTGAGACGATGAGGAACTTATTGTTCTCACTTCATGACAGTGCATCTTTCGATAGCCGCGGTTGAACATGAGTATACCCGGGAGATCAAAAGGGAAAACTTTTTCACAGTTTATACATAGTGTGCCACAAGATCCAGGACAGCTTTATTAGAAAAGGGTTTTTCGATAAAGTCGTCGGCGCCGGCAGCGATGGCCGGTTTCTGAACATGAGGTGAAGCTGAAAATATGATAACAGGAATCTGATTTGTGTTTGCACCTGCCTTGAGGTGCCTGCATAAATCCAATCCATCTACTCCTGATAACTGCCGGTCAATCAAAAAAATGTCCGGAATTTCAAAGTTGTCCTGGAGCAACGCGTTACCATTGGAATAGCAGATAACACGATACCCATTTCGTTTGAACACCATTTCAAGTGCATCCAGTATTGCCTGATCATCATCGGTGATGAGGACTGTCTTTTTCCCTTCGCTTAGTGACATAGTAGTGACATAATGGAGTCTATATAAAAATTTGAAGCGATGATCACAGTGGGACTGGCAGGCTAAAATAAAAGGTTGATCCTTTGCCCTGTTGGCTTTCTACCCATATTTCACCCCCATGTCTTCTTACTATGTCTGATGCAATAAACAGTCCAAGGCCCATGCCCGGTGAACTTGGGATAGCCTCACTATCCCTGAAAAAACGTTCGAATACTTTCCGTCGGGTAACCTCCGGCATTCCGATCCCTGAATCCCTGATGCTAACAAGGACCCGCCCGCCTTCAAGGCTGGTGCTGATATGAATAATGGGTGCTTCAGGCGAATATTTAACCGCATTGGATATGAGGTTCAATAATACCTGTTCAATACGGTTAACATCAGCCAGCACATCCGGGCAGGGTTGTAAATTCAATTCAAGCCGGTGTTTTTTCAAACCACGTTGTATTTCGGCCGCTGATTTCTCAATAAGTAAATTGATGTTGGTTTTTTCTCTTGAAAGTTGCATTTGGCCTTCATTGATCTTCGTCACATCAAGAAGATCAATCACGAGCCCGGTTAATCTTTCTACCTGTCCTGCCAGTCTTGGCGTGATCTCTTTTGCTGTCATTATATTTTCTTCTTCCAGCATTTCTGTCAACAGATCGGTATAAGAGCGGATGCTTGTTATCGGGGTCTTTAATTCATGACTGGCAATTGCAATGAATTCGTCTTTGTGGTGGTCCGATAATTTCCGGTCTGTAATGTCGAAACATACACCTGCAGCCTGCACTGCTTCGCCCTGTGAATTGTAGAAAGTTCTTCCAAAAACAGTCACCCACCGGGTAGTGTTCTTATTTATTACCCGCACCTCCACATTCATCTTTCCAGCTTTTTCAAGGCTCCTGAAGCTACTCTCCAATAGCCCGCGGTCCTCGTCCATAATATGTTTAAAACTCGCCTGCAAAGAAGCGTCCTCTGAGAGTTGCTCAAAACCCATTAACTGATCATAGCGGCGACTGCGACGAAAGAGACCTGACTGCAGGTCGAGATCCCAGATTCCCATCTGTGCGGCTTCCAGTGCAACGTTCAGGCTCTCCTGCAAAGACTTTAACGCAACTTCCTCTTTCTTTCTGCGGGTGATGTCTATAAAATTGATAACTGCCAGTTCTCTCCGACTGTCTGTATCAATGATCTTTTCGCTATTAACCGACAAATAAATGACCTGGTCTGTTGTAGTAATCATCACCTCTTTATCCTGGACCATTTCTTCCTTAAGAATTTCTTCGACATTAAACAACGTGGCAAAGTCCTGGTCACCTAAAATTTTTCGCGCAGCAGAGTTTGAGAACACCAACTGCTGTTTGTCATCGACTATGATGATGCCCGCAGGCATGTTGTTGAGGATCACATTAAGTCTCTGCTGTTCACCGGCCAACTTATCAATAAGATTCGCTTTGTCCTCTTCACTTACTTTTCTGGCAGTCACATCCTCTATTGCCAATAAGATCCGCATTTTATTATCGGCATCCCCGACCATACGCATGGCATTAAATAACAGGACCCTTTCACCCAGGTATGAAAAGTTACCCCTAACCTCGAAATTCTGAAAAGCAACGCCTTTATCTATAATCAGCTTTAGTTGCGATTTCAGCTCATGGGAATCGAACATCTTGTCACCAATTTCCCTGAGATTATATCCTTCCACACTATCTTTTACTATCTTGAATGTCGAGTAAAATGCTTTGTTCGCAGTTTTCACACGAAGATCCTTTGACAATACTATTAAGGGCTCCCTGATTGTTTCCACGATGCCCTGGATATAATCAACCGACTCTTTGAGCTCATCGTTTCTCAGTTGCAGTTCTTCATTGATTGTAATTAGTTCTTCGTTTGTACTCTGGAGCTCTTCTTTAGAGGTTTCGAGTTCTTCATTAATGCTTTGTAGTTCTTCATTTGTCGACAGTACTTCCTCATTGGCGGACTGAAGTTCTTCACGGGTTGACTCGAACTCCTCATTCATAGACTTCATATGACTGCGCGCAGATCTCAGCTCATTTTCAAGAAGGTTTATTCGTTTCTGTTTATCGTCGAAAGTTGCTACAGTAGGATGAATTGCTTCCGGCGGGTTCAACATGGACGCGGGAGTACTCTCGGTAAAAATGATGAGATAAAAGGAGCCTTCAGCGCTGAATTTCATCGGAATAACCTCCACGTCAACTTCGTGACTTTGCCCGCGTTCGTTGAGAACGATGCCCTCTTTTTTTACTTCGATCCCTTCTATTTTTGCTTTTTGAATCAATCCCCTTAACTCAAAGACTAGTTCATCTTTAACCATTTTTAAAAGGTGGAGGCTCGCTTTTCCCGAAGCTGGTTGTAGATATTTGTTTACAGGACCATTAAAGCGGATGATCTGTAAATCCTTGTTCACCAGGATACAGGCAGGAACATATTTGCTCAGCAGGATCTTGTCAGTCTCCTTCTCAATATCATAGTCAAGACGGCTTACCGGAATTTTTTCTGTGTTTTGTGTGTTCTCATTGGGTACTAACCGCTGTGGCCTGGAGAAAAAATTGAAATTAAGATGGGTATTGACTGATCTGTTTGTATAGATCTTATCTTCCTTATCTACAGTCTCAAAAAGTTCGGTTTCAGTTCCTACGCTTTCAGATTTTCCCAACACCAGGAATGAGGATGGTTTAAGTGCGTAATGAAAAGCCTGTAATATTTTTTTCTGGGCGGCCGGTGCAAGGTAAATCAACACGTTTTGACAACTGATCAGATCGATCTTTGAAAAAGGGGGATCTTTCAATAAGTTGTGGTTTGCGAATATGCAGATATCGCGGAGCGGCTTAATAATCTGGTACCTGCCATCTACATTCGTGAAATATGTTTGCACAAGGTTTGGAGGCAGGTTCTGCAGGGAAGCAGCAGCATAAATGCCGGATCGTGCTTTGTCAATGGCCACATCACTCAGGTCTGTTCCAAAGATCTGTATAGAAGTACCGATTGCGCTTTCGCCCAGGTACTCAAACAAGGCGATGGCCATTGAACCGGCTTCTTCTCCGCTTGCGCAAGCGGGTATCCAGATCCGGACGGTATCACTTGGCTTTCGATTCTTGAACAAGAGAGGAAAGATCCGCTTTTTCATCGTGTTCAGGACCGCCGGCTCCCGGTAAAAGCGGGTTACATTGATGAGTAAATCCCGGTACAGCAGTTCGGCCTCTGCACGGTTAGATCTCAGGAACCTGCTATATTCTTCCGGAGTGTTGAGCCGGTTGAGCGCCATGCGGCGCAGGAGCCGGCGTTCAATAGTTGTCTGTTTGTACTGAGAAAAATCAACCCCTGAAGTATTATATAATAATGACAGAATTTTTTTTAATTCTCTCTTATTCGTCTCGATTTTATCGAGACTCCCAAACTTCGTATAGTCGTGGGTTGCAAATGAAGCCAGTTCTTTTGCGATGGTCGCCGGTGACATAACGAAGTCAACGTAGCCGGACTCATATGCATTTCTTGCCATACCCTGGAACAGCGCGGAGTCATCCTGGGCAAAAGTAATTCCACCATTTGCTTTGATGGCCTGCACCCCGGCAGTCCCATCCGACCCGATTCCGGAAAGTATCACGGCTATTGCGGTATTCTGATAAACAGTGGCGAGCGTTTCCAGGAAGTGATCAATCACCGGTACCCGTTTGTCTCCCTTTGTCCGCCCGGTAAGCGAAAGATGTCCATCCACAATAACCATATATGTTGCCTGGGGAATAACATAGACATTATTGGGCTCGATCTTTATGCCATCCGTTACCTGGTGAACTTTCATAGAAGTTTTCTTTTCCAGCAATTCCGGCAATATACTCTTATGGTCAGGTGAAAGATGCTGTACAATAACGTAAGCCATGCCCAGATCAGGGGCAAGATTGGATAGCAGGTTCATGATGGCCTCAATACCTCCGGCCGAAGCACCAATCCCCACAACCGGAAATGGGGCTGGGGGATTTTTAGACTTTGAGGACTTTGCCGGCACCAAATCCGGGTTCCCTTGTTTCTTTGAATTCTCTTTTTTGGTTTTCACTTTACTCAATTTGGGTGCTGTTTGTTAAGCACCTGGCTCGCACAATAATGTAAGATTAAATCGGGATTTAAGCACAATAAATATAGGTTCATCTAATTATTACCGCCTGGCACCAGGTTTGTACTTTGTGAAGAAGACCATCAGTCTAAACATAAAGTTATGAATAAAGAAAAAACAACAATGAAAGCAGAACCATCAAATTCTTCTGCCCAGGGTGTTGATAAAGATCCTGAACAGGAAAAAGGTAAAGAGGAACAGGTGACTAATTATGATCTGAAGGCCAAGAAAGTTGATGCGGATCCTGAAGCGGAAAACAAAAAGCCGGATGCTGTAAAAAAATAGCATTTTGCTGATTAAAGAATGGAATACCCATTCTTTTTTCGATTGTTAACGGTTTAACGTTCTTTCTATTGATTGGCCAGCATTTGAGCAGCTCTATAGCTTATGACCGCCGGCCCGGGTCAGATCGCAAACTTTTTCCTCACGGTAATCGTTACATGTAAGATCAAATTGTATGGATAACAACATTCAGCACATTCAAAATGGTTCAGGGGGGTTCTTTTACTATATTCACGAGGGCGAACGGACAGGAGAGGTCCATTATCAGATGTTGGAAGAAGATAAGATGATTATTGACCATACCGGTGTCGACGAAGAAATGGAGGGAAATGGGATAGGCACCAACTTGCTGGAGGCACTGGTGGAATATGTCCGTGCAAAAAAAATAAAAGTAATTCCTAAATGTTCCTTCGCGCATTCTTCCTTCGAAAGAATCAAGGAATGGCAGGATGTATTGGACCGATAAGTCAAGCAGCCGGGTTTATTACTTCTCCCGGATGCTTGTGCTCATCCCGGTTTCCAGCCGTTCGATGACCAATAACGCGATTTTGCTGGTAATTGACTTTCAGGTCCTGCTGTGTAATGGTTTGCTCCGGACCGCTGAATATTCCGCATACAGTAAATGCTATTCCCGATTTCGATAACACCGAAGCATGAACTAAGCGTTTATTTGCAGAAAATATTCTAGATGAGGCGTTTATACATGTTTGTGCTCTTTCTTTTACTTACTCACACCGCAATTTCCCAGTCAGCCGTTCTAAAAGGCAGGGTGTCCACCACCGACGGCCAGCCTGCAGCTTACGTAAACATCGCGATCAAAACACAGGATAATAAAAATCTCCACAAAACGGCCGTTACCAATGAAAACGGCCAGTTTGTTATTAAAAACCTTTCAACCGGTGCTTTTACTGTCGTTTCCTCTCATTCCGGATTAAGCACAAAAGAAACGATCGTTGACTTAAAAGATGATCAGATTGTCAACCTGGAGATCAGGCTCGACGAGAATTCCGCACAATTAGATGAAGTTATCGTGAGGGGACAGAGAAGTCTCAACAAAAAACCCGTTACCATCGGCAAGGTTCCTATCTCTCCCATAGATCTGCCCCAGAGCGTAACCGTAATTTCATCTGTACTTATGGAAGATCAGCAGGTCCAGCGGTTGAGCGATGTCATGAAAAATGTAAATGGAGTATACCTGTCCACCACAAGAGCCTCTACCCAGGAAACTTTTGCAGCCAGGGGATATGGCCTGGGTGCTAATAATCTGTTTAAGAATGGATCCAGGGTAAACACCGGTGTAATGCCTGAAATGAGTTCCCTGGAGAGAGTCGAAGTTTTGAAGGGCAGTGCAGCGATCTTGTATGGTAATGTTGCGCCGGGCGGGGTTGTCAATATGGTTACCAAGAAGCCAAAGTTTAACTGGGGTGGAGAAGTAAGTATGCGTGCCGGCAGTTATGACTTGTTTAAACCGACAGTTGATTTATACGGTCCCATCAGTAAAAACATTGCTTTCAGGGTTAACGGAACCTATGAAAAAGCAAGCAGTTTCAGGGATAATGTTCATTCTGAAAGATATTATTTCAATCCCTCTTTTCTTTTTAAGCTTGGTAAAAAAACCGAGTTAACCGTTCAGGGCGATTATCTCAGGCATGATTTTACACCTGATTTTGGTATAGGCTCACTCGACAACACCAAAATACCTGATGTTCCAAGGTCCTCTTTTTTTGGCACACCATGGCAATACGCTAAATCAAAACAGGCAACTGCAGGGTTCAGTCTTAAACATTCTCTCAACACAAACTGGGACCTTACGGTCAACGGATCCTATCAGAATTACAGACGCGACTATTTTTCAACCGAAAGAATACAGGCTGCAGCGAATGGAGACTGGACGAGGCCTCTTGGCCGTCAGAACAATGAAGAAGATTATTTCATCGGGCAGGTGGATCTGACTGGTAAATTCAAAACAGGTAAGGTCCAGCATACCCTGCTTGCAGGTGCAGACGCTGAAAATTACCTCACAAAGGCTTATGCATACAATGTACCTGCTACCTATGACAAGATCAATATTCTTGATCCGGAAAAGTTTATACCACGAACTGATATTCCAACGGCAACGGCTACCCGCTTTACCGAAACACCTGTTGTAAGAACGGGCGTTTACGTACAGGATCTGATCAGTTTGTCTGATAAGTTTAAATTGCTGGCAGGTGTCAGATGGTCGTTCCAGGAAGCAAGCAGGATCGATACCACCTCTCTCATTACCAACAAGTCGAATAAAGGTGGAGCTGTTAAAAACGACCAGGCATTTACGCCAAGGGTAGGCCTGGTCTATAAGCCGCTGGAAACAACCTCACTGTTTGTAAGCTATGCCAATTCGTTTACGGTAAACAGCGGAACCGATGTTTATGGTGGTGCACTTGATCCATCAATTATCGACCAGTTCGAAGCGGGAATCAAAAATGATTTTTTCAATGGTTTGATTTCTGCCAACCTCACATTTTACAGGATCATCAATAATAACCTCGCTCAAACCGCACAGTTTGCAGCAGATGGAGTGACGCCAAATAACAATACTTCACTGAAAGAGCTTACCGGTGAAACCACCAGTGATGGATTTGAGCTGGATATAGTCGGTCAACCTGTAACAGGGTTAAGTGTTACCGCAGGTTATAGCTACAACTTTATGCGTTACACAGAAACGCCGGACGTAAAAGGAAACTATGTTGAAAAGGAACGTCTTGTTAATAATCCTGCACACACCGCCAACGCCAGTGCTTTTTATTCGTGGAGGGGATTTAAAGCGGGTGCTACGTTTAATTACATTGGAAAACGCGTCGGTGGCTGGAACAATACTATCGGCCAGGCACAGGGATACGATCGCCGCATTCCCGTAGATGCCTTTGCGACAGTAGACTTTACTGCCGGGTATGTTTACCGGAAAATTTCTTTGCTGGCTAAAGTTTCAAATATCACAAACACTTACAACTATTACGTTCACGAAAATTACAGTATCAATCCTATACCCCCAACACAATTTGTGGCAACTTTAGCCTACAAGTTCTGAGGGGAATAAAACGATACTCAGTTAATCAATTCAACATATGCTTCCTCAGGTTAAAGTAACCGGCCTTGCCTGTTTCTGAGCCTTTAGTGCAAGTTCAGTTGCGAGGAAACAATGAGCTTGTGTCATGGCAGTTTCTGTTCTGTTAAGGACATCGTTAACCAGGTCGGCACCGTAGGTGAGGGGTTCCTTACTGCTGTCAATGTACTGGGTTTCTTTCTGGTTGACTACGAACAGGTGACTGCCACCTTCACGGCCGGCGATATCTATATTTTTTCGAATCTCGATATAGCCCTCTGTGCCGAGTATAGTTAGTCGTCCATCACCCCAGGTCTTCAAACCGTCGGGAGTGAACCAGTCAACCCGGATATAACCCATACCCGCATTACCCTTTACCATCACATCACCAAAGTCTTCAAACAGAGGATATTGTTTATTGTTTATATTTCCCACCTGGGCACTTACGATCTCGGCCTGGGTGGATCCGGTGAAGTGCAAAAACTGGTCGAACTGGTGTGAGGCAATGTCTGTAATTATTCCACCAAAATATTTCTTATCGAAAAACCAGGAAGGTCTTGATTTTGGTGTCATCCGGTGCGGACCAAGACCTATAGTTTGGATCACTTTGCCAATTGACCCTGATTTTACGATCTGGCCGGCTTTGACGGTTGCCCGGTTTTCAAACCGTTCGCTATACATTATAGAATAAATGCGTCCCGTTTGTTTCTGAACTTTCCTGATCTCGGTTAGCTGATCAAGGGAGGTAATGCCTGGCTTATCTGCCATATAATCTTTCCCACTTTTCATTACCCTTATGCCAAGCGGTCCCCTTTCATCGGGAATAGCAGCACTTAGAACGAGGTGGATCGATTTATCTTCGAGTATTTCCTTTTCATCCCTGGCAAGTTTTGCATTTGGATACCGCTTCTGAAATGCATCAGCAAGATCTTTTTCTTTTGCAAAAAATGAAACAAGCTTACCACCACCGCGGGTCACTGCTTCGACCTGTGAATAGATATGACCGTGATTGATACCAATTACCGCAAAATTTATTTTATCCTGGAAGTTTTTGTTTGTGGAGATATATGGAACGTCATTTTCCGTTGTTAAAACCGTTTCTCCCGCCAGCAGCGCTTTCGGAACAGCGGAAAAAATGGTGAGACCGGCTGCGGACGCTACAGCATCAAGCAAAAATTTTCTCCTGTTACTTTGTGTTTTTTTCATATGTGAGCATGTTTGCATTTGTAATTTAGGGAATTTGAACCATCAAAATTCTTTGAACCTGGTAGTCAACTACAGGTGAAATGCTTCCATCTGCGAAACCGGGTCTGCAGCCTACTCAAGCGTCTGTGACCACCCCTGTTAAAAGCTTAATTTCAGACGTTGCTCATGTTGTTCTCTCAAGCGTTCACAACGAGAGAACAATTGTGAAACAGCGCCTGTCGCTAATACTATACATCGCTCCAAATGCTAAATCAGAATATTACTTAAATCAGAATATTACTTGAGAGAACCGGCAATCAGATTTTTATTGTCCCTGTCCATTGTAGTTTGTCATGGTGCCATGTTGATGGCGCAACAAATGCCCGTTGAGTGGCGGGTTACCAACTATGATGAAAGTAAAGGGCTGTCTAACAGGAAGATCACCCGTCTTCTTGAGGATCATGATGGCTATCTCTGGATCGGCACCCCGGACGGGCTGAATCGTTTTGATGGCTATTCTTTTAAATCTTACCGTAAGATCCCGGGTGATAGCACATCAATTGGCGGAAACTATATCTCATGTCTTGCAGAAGATAAAGATCACAACATTTGGATTGCCTTCTTAACCGGTGGCATAAGTTGCTACGAGAAGAAAACCGGCCTGTTCAGAAATTATCCGCCCAATAATCTGAGAGGTTCACTGCCAGCAAGTGAAATATCCACGATCTATGCCGATCGCGACAATGAGATCTGGCTCGGCGTAACACAGAACGGTTTATATCATCTTAATCAGGCAACCGGCACATTTTCTCAATTCTCTATCAGTCGGTTTGATGACCCTTTTTATACACCGCAGCTTCGGAAAATTTACAATTCGGTTTATGATATAAAAGAAGATGATGCCGGCATTTTCTGGTTGGCTACGCACGATGGGCTTTACAGCTTTAATAAAAAGTCCAGGGTCTTTACTCCCTTTCGTATGCGTCCGTTACAGGTTGGTATGCTCAGGAATGATCTGTTTAATTCAATCGTACCAGACAGTACCGGTTTCTGGCTTGGTAGCTGGGCTGGCGGCATATCTCATTTTGATACCCGCAGCAAATCCTGGCAAACGTTTAAATACGATACCGCAAACAGCAAGAAAGAAACGGCGAATATTGTGAGTGATCTTGTCCGGAATGCGCGTGGTGATCTTTGGGTCACAAGCATGGATAAGGGGTTTGGGATATTCAGCGTCGCGATCAAACAGTTCCTGTTTTTTGGTGACCAGGATGGCTTTCATGCAAACATACCTTCCAAAATATGCTATAGCGTCATTGAGGATAGGGAAAAGAATATCTGGATCTCACATATAGGCGGGCTCACAAAAATTGAGCAACGCAAGAGACTGTTCCCGTTCAGGAAATTACCGGTTAAACATTCGGACAATGGTGAATACTACGAGGTGCGGACCATTGTACATGATCGTGATAGCAACCTGACTTACATAGGAACAGCAAATGCGGACGGCCTGTATATTATTGACGCGAAACGAAAGGATACGACCAGGCTGGCATTTGCTGTAAAAAATGGCGAAGAGCAGTTATTCGTGGTTAGTGATATTTTGCAGGATAAAAAAGGGAGGGTATGGGTGTTGACCCGCGATTATTTTTATGAGTTGAATAGGGACAGAAAGAAGTTGATGCCGGTGGCCCTGGTCAGGACGGATAACAGTGAGCGATCAAATAACCTTGGTCGATTGATGGAGGACTCCCGTGGTCATATCTGGATAACATCCTATGTAAACGGAGTGTACGAGCTTAACCCGGATTCGAAAAAAGTAAATCATTATGCCCATGATCCCGCTGACCAGCAATCTATCGGCTCCGATGTTATACGCACGGTGGCAGAAGATGTGAAGGGAAATATCTGGTTTGGCGGCATCCGGGGTTGTCTCTCGGTCTTTGATACTGCCAGCGCAAGGTTCACCAATCTCTTGCCGGTGTATAACAGGCACGACTTGCTTGCGAGCAACCGTGTATGGTCATTAACAGCTGACAGGCGTGGTAATATGTGGGTAGCAACAGATGTTGGTCTTTACCAGTTTGACTGCAAAGGCTACAGCCCATCGATTGTTAAGTTATACACTGCTGCCGACGGCTTGCAGGCCGACCTGGCGACTGCATTGCAGGTAGATGAGACGGATAATGTCTGGGCAATAACACCCGTTTGCCTGTCTATGATAAATCCGCTGGACCGGACGGTCACCAGCTTCAATGCCCAGGACGGGCTCATCAAAGAAGATATTGGTATCAGGCTCATCCTGGCGCCCGGTAATAAAATGTATATGACTTCTGTAGGGGGCTATTATGTTTTTGATCCGGCTATTACAAAATCCAGCCGCAGTCAACCTGAGGTGTTCATTAACTCTTTTAAAATCTTTGATAAGGAAAGAAATTTTCAGCGCGAGTTATCGAATCGAAATGAGATAAGGCTAAGATCATACGAAAACTTTTTTTCATTCGAATTTGTTGCCATTGACTTCAACCGGCCAGAGCGACAGCTGTATGCATATATGCTTGAAGGATTTGATAAAGATTGGATTTATTCCGGCACAAGACGATATGCCAGTTATACAAACTTACCTGGCGGAGAGTATAAGTTTAAGGTGAGGGCCAGTATCGGCGCCGGCAGATGGGGGAAGATAACAGTCATCCCTATGCGAATCAATCAACCATTTCAAAAGACCTGGTGGTTCATATCTTCGGGTATATTGCTGACACTGCTGGTTCTTTTCCTGTTTATCAGGAACAGGAACAGGAAGATAAGGGAGGAAAGGTCTGAGGTGGAGATACAAACTGCAATCAATTATTTCGCTTCCAGTCTCTATGAACAACAAACGGTTGATACGATCTTAAAAGACGTTGCCCGCAATTGTATATCCAGGTTACATTTTGAGGATTGTGTTATCTACCTGCTGGATAACCAACAACAAATGCTTGTACCCAAAGCAGTATACGGTTACAATAATCCCAGACGGAACATCCTGGAAAATGCTAAACCTATTCCTCTCGGTAAAGGGATTGTGGGCAGTGTTGCGAAAAGCGGTGTGGCTGAGTTGATAGGAGATACCTCTGTTGACGCACGCTATATCATTGGCGAGAAACAGCATTTTTCTGAAATAACAGTGCCTATGATTTCAGACGGTAAGGTGCTTGGTATTATCGATTGCGAGCATTCCGCAAAACAGTTCTTTACCGAAAGACATTTGTCTATCCTTACCACGATAGCCTCCTTGTGTGCCAATAAAATTGTACGTGCAATGGCGCAGGAAGAAAAAGAGCAGGCCCGGGAAATGTTGCTGACAACACAGCAACGTATGGCCGACGCAGAAATGCAGGCACTGCGCGCGCAGATGAACCCACATTTTATATTCAATTGTCTGAATTCAATAAATCGTTATATAGTCAAGAGCGACCAGGCAACAGCATCTCTTTACCTGACGCGGTTTGCCAAATTGATCAGGCTTATCCTGGATAATTCCAACAGTAAAAATGTCATTCTATCGAATGAGCTTGAGGCCCTGAAACTATACATAGAAATGGAGGCGTTACGTTTTGATAAAAAATTTGACTATCTCATAAACATTTCGCCGGATGTGAATGCCGACAGTATCGAAGTACCACCGCTGATCATTCAGCCTTATGTGGAAAACGCTATCTGGCACGGTTTGCTGCATAAGGAGCGCGCAGGTCGTTTAAGCATTGAGGTTAGTATGAGCAGCGAGAAAATGCTTCAATGTGTTATTGAAGACAACGGAATCGGTCGTGCACATGCCCGCGAACTAAAAAGTAAATCTGCAACAACCCGGAAATCTTTGGGTATAAAACTGACTGAAGACCGGATTTCCCTCGTAAACAGGCACATGACGATGAGTGCAAGCGTCGACATCCTGGATATCACCCTGCCTGACGGCCAGCCTGCAGGAACTAAAGTTATTATCAAGATACCGGTGATGTAAAAATGGTATATTTCTTAAATTAACTAACTTGGTCCGATCGCCGGGTTTGACCGGCACTTCATTTTTTCACAAACCAAATAACGAGTTGCATGTATACATATGACCTTAACAGGAGACGGTTCATTAAAGGAGCAACCGCTTCCCTTGCCCTTGCCGGCCTGAATGCGAGCGGTATGAATGTTTTCAAAGCTGATAAGCAGTATAATGTTGGATTAATTGGTACTGGTTGGTATGGAAAAAGCGATTTATTCAGACTGATCCAGGTGTCACCTGTAAACGTTGTTGCTCTTTGCGATCCTGACAAAAACCTGCTGGCGGAAGCCGGAAAGATGGTAAGTCAGCGTCAGAAATCCGGCAAGGTTCCAGCGTTGTATGGCGATTACCGGAAAATGCTGGCGGAAAATAAGCTGGATATTGTATTGATAGGATCGCCTGACCATTGGCATGCACTCCAGGCAATTGAAGCAGTGAAATCAGGGGCCCATGTGTACGTACAAAAACCCATAAGTGTTGATGTGCTCGAAGGTGAGGCTATGGTTGCTGCCGCGCGTAAATATAACAAGGTGGTGCAGGTGGGTACTCAGAGGAAAAGTACACCGCACCTCATAAATGCCAAGAAGAAAATTGTTGAAGCAGGATTGCTTGGGAAAATCTCACATGTGGAGATGTGCTGTTACTTTCATATGCGCAATAATGGAAATCCGGCAGTACAGCCGGTTCCGGCCTTTTTTGATTACGAGATGTGGACCGGGCCTGCACCCTTGCGGCCGTTTGACGGTTTGCCGCACGTAAGATGGTGGAGAACTTTCAGGGAATATGGAAACGGGATCACCGGTGATATGTGTGTGCACATGCTCGATACCGTCAGGTGGATGCTGAAACTCGGTTGGCCAAAGAAAATAAGTTCAACCGGCGGAATCTATGTGCAGAAGGAGGGTAAATCAAATATCTCGGACACGCAATCTGCTTTGTTCGAATATGATGATCTTAATTGTATCTGGCAACACCGGAGCTGGGGAACCCCTGCCGACCCTGCTTATCCCTGGTCATTTAAGATCTATGGTGATAAGGGTACTTTATCCGGCAGTACCATGCAATATGATTTCGTTCCGCAGGGCAAGGGAGATAAAATCCACGAGGATGTCGTTTATGAAAAAGAGAAATATCCCGAGGATCTCAATGAACCACAGATCGAATTAAATGCCGCACCTGCAACCCGCCTGCATATGCTGGACTTCATTAATGCCATTGAAAAAAATACAAAGCCCGTTGCGGATATCGAGGAAGGTCATATCAGCACTGCGAGTTGTATACTAGCTAACTTGTCAATGGAACTGGGCCGGCCGCTTGTTTATGATCCGAAAACAAAAACAATAAAAGGTGACGAACAGGCAACGGCGATGCTCAGGCGAAAATATCGTGCCCCCTGGAAACATCCATTTGAAGGAGCATAAGTATGTGAGAGCCGGTTCAATAGCCCTTAACCTTCATTTTTAAGGTAAACACGGATTCAGACGCAGTGATAAAAAGCACGTCCCTGTCTTTGCCTGAGAAACAGATATTGGCTGTCCAGTTTGCCGGTACAGGGATCTCAGCGATCTTTGTGCCGGCAGTATTATAAACAGTCACTCCCTTTCCTGTCAGGTAGAGATTGCCATTCTGATCTATGGTCATGCCATCGGAACCCTGGGAAACAAATAGCTGTTTAGGGGAAAGTTTTCCATCCGCCTGTATCTCGTACCGGTAAGTTTTGCCGGCCCCTATGTCGGCAACAAACAGATATTTACCGTCGGCGGTACCTACGATACCGTTTGGCCTGTTGAACGTTGTGTCGAGTGGTAAAACCTTGCCGCTTTTACGGTTATAATAAAAAAGATATTGTCCCGGTTGCTCCTGGGCGGTATGTTTCCAGTAATCTCTTTTATAAAATGGATCAGTGAAATATATATCTCCATTAGGATGTATCCAAAGATCGTTCGGGCCGTTCAATCGTTTACCATCAAAATCTTTGACAAGGACTTTGGTCTTTTTTGATTTGGAAATCTGCCACAGTTCATTGTTTTCGTCAGCACAGGAGATAATGTTTCCTTTTCGGTCAATATACAATCCATTGGATCTGCCGGCCCCTGACAGGAAGAGGGTCAGCTTGCCTTTTGAATCATATTTCCAGATGTTGTTATTTGGTTGATCAGTAAAATAAACATCACCATTTTTATCTGCTGCCGGACCTTCTGTGAATTTAAACTGGTCACTGATCTTGTGAAGCCGGGCACCGGGGGCAATTATGGGGCTGGTATCCTGGATCAATTCGACATAATTCAAAGTCTTATCAGATTTGTGAATGGTGAATTTGCCTGGTACCGGCTGTGAGAGCGGTTCAGTGGCTGAAAAAAAACTTACTAAAATGAGGATCGTGGATATGGCAAGGATGTTTGTCATGAAATCAAATTATACTATTCGTAAACTAAGATAAGCCTTGAATCGGTATTGGGATCTTCAAATTTCTCCCTTGTCGTAAACACAGTTCACCGATAAGAAACTAAAACCGGAACGGCTGAATTACCGGTAAATTTCAAAAAAGTTAAAAACGGCTAATTTCACTGATATCTAAGCGGGATGAACGAAAATCATGTATTTTGAACCCATATAGCCATTCAACTTTAATCAATACACCGGTGAAAAAACTTTTTTTTAGTACTTTTTTGCTCACGCAATTTATGATCGATACCAGTGCGCAGGCAAGTAATGATACAACCAATGCTCCGATGTCCGTGCTTACAGGATTGTATGCGGATCCCCACATTGCCGTATTTGGTAAAAAGTATTATATCTATCCTACAACAGATGGCAGCCCGGGATGGAACTCGATTTCGTTCTCTGCCTGGTCGTCCAACGATTTACAATACTGGACAAATGAAGGAGAGGTCATGAACGTTGGCCGGGATCTAAGCTGGGCGACTACAAAAGCATGGGCTCCGTCGATAGTCTTCAAAAATGGTAAATATTATTTTTACTTTTCGGCAGATGGCAACATAGGGGTCGCTACCGGCGATCAACCTAAGGGGCCATTCAAAGATGCTCTTGGAAAACCGCTGGTGGCCAAAGGTGCATATCCTGGTCAGATGATTGATCCGATGGTGTTTACGGACGATGATGGTGCTTCCTATTTATATTTCGGTCAGGGAAATTGCCATGCCGTGAAGTTAAATGATGATATGGTTTCCTTTGACCCGGCTGGCGTTAAGTCATTCCGACCGATTGCTTATAACGAAGCACCGTTTATGTTAAAAAGAAATGGTAAGTATTACCTGATGTGGTCTGAAAATGATACCCGCGATCCAAGATATTGTGTATCGTATGCAACTGCTGATTCGCCGCTCGGGCCTTTCACAAAAGCGGAAGGTGGGCCTATACTCAAAGCGAAAGGAGTTGTGAAGGCTGCCGGTCATCACTCAGTTTTACAAATCCCCGGAAAAGATGAATGGTATATCGTTTATCATCGGTTCAAAATCCCTGGTGGAAACGGTTTCAACAGGGAAACATGTATATCGCCCTTGCATTTTGATGCTGAAGGAAAGATCCTCCCTGTAAACGTTTTTGAAAAAGTCAAGGCGGTCAGGATTAAAGGGTCAATTCTGAAATGAGTTATCGTTTTCGGGATGTAGTTATTCCGAGTTGGGATGTTTACAGACTCTCCAGTACCGGATAATCTGGTCAAGCAGGGCGGTAAGCTCTGTAACACTGTTCGGTTTAACGAAATATCCCTGGACCATCATCTCGTAGGCTGCCGTTACTGTGTTTTTATCGCTGCTTGTCGTCAGGAAAATAAAAGGAATACTTTTGTTCCGTAGATAGGTATTCTCGTGGATCTTTCTTTTAAATGCTATTCCGGTAATTCCGGGCAGATTAATATCGCAGATAATAAGAAAAGGCTTTTTTTCGGTTGCTTCAAGAAATTGATAAGCGTCTTCAGCTGCCTGAAAATATATCACCTCATTCTCAATAGCAAGGCCCTGAAGTGTGCTTGCATAAAACTCCTGGTCATCTACATCATCTTCGATGATCACAATCGGTCCTTTAAGACTCATCTGTTCAATTTAAGATATAAAAGTTGGTTTGCCCGCCTTCGTCCTGGATTTAGCGGGAGGGTAACGAGGGCATAAATTACAACTTATTCCCTTAAACAAGCCTGATTTGACCTGGTGGGTGAGAATGAAAGTCAAAAAAATGCCGGAAGATCTTGCATGATTTGCAAGGCCATCCGGCGGATCCTGTCTATTGTTAAGATGGTGATTATCGGTTACGGGTCTGATTTAGTTATGACTGACGCCAAGCGATTTATTTGCCGACCGTAGGCCTGACACTGCCCTTAAAATCAATACAGCGCCGCTACCAATTTTTATCCATTTACTCAGTGAGGAGCTTTTCTTATCCATCATGGCCAAACCAATAATGGCAGCTCCACTGATCGCAGATACAATTCTTCCTGTGTTTGATGATGTTGCGTTTACGGAAGTCAACAAGTCTTTCGGAGAGGTCAGTAAATCATTGATTACGCTCATATACTTAATTTTAAAATTTTCGAATGGTATTTCAATTCTGTTTATACAATATCTGTGCAGGATAATTTCAATTGTCAATCGACTTTTAAGCCGCGATTTTCTATGGTAATGAGGAATTCCGGTATGATATTGTGGAAATTTCGAGGGTGCCCATAGAAATTTACGAAAGGCACAATATTTGATTTGCGGCCGGGTTCTGAAGTTCGTTGCCTGGGGACTGCTAACTTCGCTCCCTGGCCGTATAAAATTCAATTATGACTAAAAATATTTTTATTGCTTCCGTTGAACCGTTCACGGGGAAGTCGGTCATCGCTTTAGGTTTAATCAACATGATCCTGGGCAAGACAAAAAAGGTTGGTTATTTCAAACCAATAATTGCCGGCGACAATCATAAAAAAAGAGAACTGCATATCGATACGATCTTAACTCATTTTTCTCTGCCCATTCCTTATGAAGATACATTCGCATTCAGCAGGCGCCAGATGATCGAACAGACAGAGGGTGATGGCAGCAGGGATATGATGAGTATAATCATTGACAAGTACAAAAAACTTGAGGATAATTATGACTTTACCGTGATTGAAGGAAGTGATTTCCTCGGTGAGGGAATCGCATTCGAGTTTGAATCAAATATTGCTGTTGCAAAGAATTTAGGAGCACCGGTATTGCTTGTTGTTACCGGTGAGAACAAGTCAACGGGCCAGATCATCAGTTCCGCATCAAATGCACTGCACAACTTTGAGTCCAGAGATGTAAAGGTAATTGGCATTATTTGCAACCGGGTGAACACTGATCAGAAAGATGAAGTGGAACAGATATTAAAACTTCAGTTGAAAAAAGAACTACTGACTGCTGTTATACCCTGGGATAAGCGGCTTCAAAGCCCCACTATGCATGAGATCTGCGATACACTGAATGCAAAGGTCCTCTTTGGAGAGCATCTGCTTACCAACCAGGTCGATCACTTCGTTACAGGTGCCATGATGTTACCTGGATTTCTGAATCATATCCGTGAGAATTGCCTAATTGTAACGCCGGGTGATCGTGGAGACATTATACTCGGTGCCCTGCAGGCAAATCTTTCCACCAATTATCCGAAAGTGGCTGGTATCGTTTTAACAGCTGCTATGGAGCCCGAAGATTCAGTGATCAGGCTGATTGAAGGTCTTGAAACTGTTATTCCCATCATCGCAGTAAAAAAAGGGACATTTGAAACAACCCGGACTATCGGTTCCATACATTCGAGGATAGGCGCCGATAACAAACAGAAGATAGAGCTTGCCATCGATACTTTTGAAAAACATATTGACATGGCTGCGCTTGAAAATAAAATCATCACCTTCAGGCAGGAAGGAATAACACCGCACATGTTCCAGTATCAACTGGTGAAATGGGCAAAGCGACAGAAAAAACATATTGTACTTCCTGAAGGCAACGAAGAAAGGATATTAAAAGCTGCCGCAAAACTGATTGCACAGGATATTGTGGACCTGACTTTGCTCGGCGACCCTGCTGAGATTGCCACCAGTGTCAAGAAGTTGGGTCTCAACCTTGACCTGGGAGCCATCCGGATAATTAATCCTGTTAACTCCGGCTACTATACTGAATATTATGAAACCTTATTTGAGCTTCGCAAAAACAAAAATGTGAACCTCGAGATGGCCAGGGATATGATGACCGATGTTTCCTATTTCGGCACGATGATGGTTCATAAAGGACATGCAGATGGTATGGTTTCCGGGGCTGTTCACACTACCCAGCATACTATCCGGCCGGCACTTCAGTTCATAAAAACGAAACCCGGAATTTCTATCGTTTCTTCCATATTTTTTATGTGTCTGCCGGAACGAGTGGCGATCTTCGGCGACTGTGCAGTGAATCCTGATCCAACGGCACAGGAACTCGCTGAAATTGCAATATCATCTGCTGAAAGTAGTGCTAAGTTCGGCATCGAACCAAAAATTGCAATGCTTTCATACAGTAGCGGAACCTCCGGAGAAGGGGAGGACGTGGAGAAAGTGAGGGTTGCAACCCAGTTGGTAAAACAGAAAAGACCGGACCTGAAAGTGGAGGGCCCGATTCAATATGACGCCGCTGTAGATCCCATAGTGGGCAACCAGAAATTACCTGGCTCACCGGTTGCCGGTAAAGCATCCGTATTGATCTTTCCCGATCTTAATACCGGCAACAATACCTACAAAGCCGTACAACGCGAGACAGGAGCGCTTGCCATCGGGCCGATGTTACAGGGTTTGAATAAACCTATAAATGATCTGAGCCGTGGATGTACCGTTGAAGATATTTTCAACACAGTTATAATCACAGCCATACAGGCACAGGATAATTTTTGAGGAATGAATAGAATCTTTGTAATAAACGCCGGGAGTAGTTCGATAAAATACCAGTTGTTCAATATGCCGGATCCTGAACCGGTTTGTATAGGCCAGGTTGAAAAAATTGGTGGTGAGGCTGAAATAAGTCACCGGATAAATGTCTCACCCGCTATCATAATCAACAAGTCGATAATGATCTCAAATCACCGGGAGGCCATGGAGCAGATCCTGGCTTTACTCATGGATGATGAAAGCGGTGTAATAAGCGCTCCCGGCGATATCGGAATGGTTGGTCATCGCATTGTGCATGGAGGAGAAGATTTTATGGAAGCGACAGTAATCAATGAGGCAGCCAAAGAACGGATCAGGTCGCTGTTTTCCCTTGCGCCCCTGCATAACCCGGTAAATTATGCGTGCCTTGAAATTGCAGAACAGTTTTTTGACCAGGCAAAACATGTCGCCATCTTTGATACCGCATTCCATCAGACGATGCCTCCGCATGCATACCGTTATGCCATACCCGAAAAGTATTATCGCGAAGATGCTATCAGGGTCTACGGTTTTCATGGCACCAGCCATAAATATATCTGCCGCAGAGCAGCTGATTTCCTTGGTGAAGCGCCGGGAAAAATAATTTCCATTCATCTTGGAAATGGATGTAGCATCACTGCAGTAAAAAATGGTAAATCGATTGATACCAGTATGGGTTTTGGTCCGCTTGCCGGTCTTGTAATGGGAACGAGATCCGGAGACATCGATCCTTCAGTAATCTTTTATCTCGGTGATCAGGGCATGAGCATTAACGAGGTGAGGGAATTGTTAAACAGAAATGCTGGCCTTGCCGGACTGGCCGGTTCAAATGATATGCGGAACATTCGAAAAAAGATACAGGCGGGTGATGAAAATGCTGCACTTGTTGTTAGTATATATGTTTACAGGATAAAAAAGTATATCGGCGCTTATGTCGCAGCAATGAATGGGGTTGACGCCATATTATTTACAGCCGGGGTGGGAGAGAATGATGTTGAAATGCGCCGGCAAATTTGCAGTGAAATGGATTTTTTGGGTATTCGACTGGATGAAAAAGCAAATGCGGCTGTCGGTTCCGGAGTCAGAACGATTCAACAGCCGGATTCACGGGTAAAGATTTTGGTTGTACCTACCAATGAAGAGCTTGAAATTGCATTGCAATGTTATCAACTTAAGAATGGTTAACGAACCATCCTGAATTTGTGGATGGTGAATGAACGATCCTTAATTTGTGAATTATCAATGAACGATCCTGAATTTATGAATGGTCAATTATCTATCCTGAATTCATGAATGGTCACGAGCGATCCTGAATTTCTCCCGTAACAACTGCAAACCTGGAGATGCAATCTCCAGGCCTGGCTTGATCACCATCATATTATTTGATGTTAATTGTTTTGACGATCATATCACTGATTGCCTCTTCGAGAGCAACGGGTAATGTTGATGACTCATCATCCAGGGCGTGTAACCGGACGAGATCAGGATACCATGCGTACATATGTCCGCCATCTCCATTTACTTCTACAAAAAACCTTTGATCGTCGTTAAATTTTTCAGGCGTTATTTTCACGAGATATGGAACTTTATCAACTACCAGGTTAACCGTCCTGGTGTTATTGTTTTGAAGTGATTCATTGATTTGTGCCATGATATAAAAATTAAGTAACCAATATCACATAGTAAGATCTAAAAATTGTGCCATTCAGCGGTGGTAGGCAAGCCGCAACAATGAAATCCCGGGCGGGACCAGGTAGTATCTGACATAAGGAATTCGGGGTCCCGGTGTTGACTGGAAACCAAATAAAACGGTGCGGCGATATTGGCAGTATTAATAACGGCTGTGAATGAAGTACGTTTTAACGTACGAGCGAAGTAAGCTTTAACGTACTAGCCTGGCAAAGAGCGTCTCGAGCGTTTTACCTGGGTCAGCGGTCAGGCCCGGATGTACTTTAGACGTCTGCAACATAGTACTGCGGGTGGCTGTCAGCCATCTGAAACGGCCGGCAGCATCCAGTCGCGCAATTGGCCCTCCGTCAGGATCGGCAGCCGCTATTTTCCGAAACGAATCCAGTGATTCTTCCAGGCAGTTCAGATCGGTATCCCCGAAAAGTGACTGTATTTTGGCCTGGTTAAATTCATATCTCACACCCAGGTACACAGGTCTTTTGCAGAAGAGAATAACTCCTGCATTCAGGAACTCTTCCCTTTCCACCCGGGGAACTATCCTTATCACGGCATACTCAAATAAGTGCTGTTCTTGCATGCAGTGCTTCTTTTAAAAAGATGTTTGAGTTGGCCATCCGTAGTTTAAGGAAGGCTGAATACACCTGTCGCATTGAAGCAGGTGTATCTGTTTCAGAACCGGGTATCAGCCACTCGTTTGGTAACAAATCAACGATATTATCTATAACCCGGGAAGTAATTACCTGTTTTAATTCATGATCAGCTGTTTCGAGTTCCGAAGCCAGGGGTAGCATAACATGGTCTTTTACCAGGTTAAATGGCCTCAATGCGTGTTCTTCCCAGTTTGACCAGGAATGATGAAAATACAAGGCTGCACCGTGATCTATCAGCCAAAGTTCTTTGTTCCAGATCAGCATATTGGTGTTCCGGACGGTTCGGTCCACATTAGTTAACAGGCAATCGAGCCAAACAATTTTGGAGGCAAGGAGCGGATCTGTCTTATTGATCACGGGGTCGAATGACATTGCTCCTGACAGGAAATGGAGCCCCAGGTTAAGGCCGACGCTTGCTTTGAGCAGATCCTGGATTTCCTCATCCGGTTCAGTCCTGCCAAAAGCGCTATCCAGGGTAGCAAATACAATTTCGGGAACTTTGAAACCTGCTGCCCTGGCAATTTCACCACCTATCAGATCAGCGATTAATGCCTTAACTCCCTGGCCGGCCCCTCTAAACTTAAGGACATACATAAAATCGTCATCGGCTTCCGCTATCGCGGGCAGGGACCCACCTTCCCTTAATGGTGTTATATAGCGGGTCACCTGAACGGTCCTTAACTTAATTGAAGCCTGCTCCATACTTAATCGTGCGCTTAACAAGGTATCGTTTATGCATGAGCGAAATTACCTCATCGCGCGATACTCTGTTCGCGTCTGTTATTTTCTTTCTTTATCAGGTCCACTACTTCGCCCCATTTGCGGATATCGTCAGACATTTCGCCATCAAGCCCGGTCCAGGTCCCCAAAGGGTCCTTCCTGAGCCTGAAGGTTTCATGTAGTATCTCCACCTCGTAATATTCAAGCTCATCATCATTTATAGCATAAACAAGATAGTTAATTTCTGTTTCTTTGATTTTCCACGACTGGCGCGCCAATAAAGTTTTAGTCATATCGATTGATTTCTACCCTTCTCCAATCAAAATCTGTTCTCGGCTGCTTATATTCATAATCTTAAAGTTGTTTTCTTTCTATTCCAGGGCGCTTTTACCTGTATTGGCATGACAGCGGGCATAATCTTTATCATATTACTGGTGCTAATGACAGGGTTTACCCTGTACGCACGGAAGCTGACATTAGCCGGGGCTATCACCGGAGCCGTGCTGGCTTCTACGATCTTTTGTGGTACAGGCTTTCCCGGTGTTATTCTACTCGCCTCTTTTTTCATACTCGCAACCTTTGCAACTTCATGGAGATTTGAGAAAAAATCAAAAATCGGATTATCGGAAAAAAATCATGGCCGGCGGAATAGTCTGCAGGTTTTGGCCAACGGCGGCATAGCAGGATTGCTCGGACTTGCAGCGCTTCTTTTTCCCCAATTCGGGCATTCGATACTTATTATTATGGCTGCCAGTCTTTCTTCAGCCACCGCTGACACTATTTCTTCGGAACTTGGCTCCCTCTATGGAAAAAAGTTTGTGAACATCCTGACATTCCGTTCCGACAGGCGGGGGGAAAATGGCGTAATCAGCGGGGAAGGATTATTGTTTGGTGTAGTTGGAAGCATTATGATCGCTTTAGCTTATGCATTATCCGCAGAATTCAGCTTAGCCACCATATTAATCATAATTCTCTCCGGAACCATCGGCAACGTGGTGGATTCGATATTAGGTGCCACCCTGGAAAGAAACGGTAAAATGAACAATGACGCGGTAAACTTTCTCAATACATTTTGCGGAGCGTTGTCTGGTTTCCTATTGCTGCTCATTTGATCTTCGCCTCCCCGAATCCGGTTACAGATTCTCCATTTTTCGGTTAATATTTCTTGTCTCCCGATTACTGATTTTTGAACCTGCGTTAAAACAGGCAGATGTATCGATCGATTCAAAAACATTCAGGATGGAAAAGAAATTAATAGCGCGAAAAGTGTTCTATAATCCAATCTACCGCGACAAAGTGACTGTGCTGAAATCGGCTTCAGATACAGGCGGTCTTTATTCTTTGGGCGAACTGGAAATTTCACCCGGCGGTGGGAACTCCATGCATGTGCATACTGCATTTGAAGAGACCTTTACCGCGGTGCGCGGTGAACTTGGAGTGGTATTGCGTGGCAAACTCTATAGTCTACGGCCAGGAGAATCCATTACTGTTCCAAGGAACACTCCCCATCACTTTGTTAATAAAACAAGCGAAACAATTGTTTGCCAGGTCAGATTCGTGCCGGGGCATGAAGACTTTGTCAAAGGCCTGGCGATCGCTTACGGGTTGGCAAGTGATGGCAAAACCTCAAAAAAAGGAATACCTAAAAGCATGAGCCATCTTGCTATGCTAATGGTACTCACCGATACAAGGCCCAGCGGGATGTTCGGGTACTTCTTTCCAGTGTTCAAATGGATGGCGGCAAAGGCAAAAAGGAATGGGACTCAACAGGCGCTCCTCGAAAAATACTATTACCTGAATTCAGACCGCAATTAATCTCCAATCAATCAACCAGTCATCGTGAAAAAAGTGATTCGCATTACAGGAATTGCAATCTTTGCAATAATCTTTTGTCTTTTTGTGTTTATACAGCTCAGGCACAACCGAAAATTTGACGCGCCCTTTCCGGCGATAGTAGCTACAACCGATACAACAATCATTGCAAGGGGACGCGAACTTGTTTTTGGCGCCGCACATTGTGCCAACTGCCATGCGCCTGAAAACAAGGCTTCGGTAGCCAGCAGCGAACAGAATGTTCCCTTGTCCGGCGGCCTCAAATTTGAAATTCCGCTTGGCGAGATATTCGCTCCAAATCTCACGCCGGATAAAACGGGTATACTCTATAAAACCGACCAGGCCCTTGCAAGGGCATTAAGATATGGTGTAAGTACCGATGGCCGGGCGTTGTTCGACTTTATGCCTTTTCATCATACCAGTGATGAAGATCTTACGGCCATCATATCATATCTGCGCTCCCAGCCACCGGTAGCTAATGCAGTTCCGGAGAACAACATGAATCTCCTGGGCAAAACGATAAAAGCGTTGGTACTTGAGCCTGCGGGACCAACTGAAAAGGTACCCCACGCAGTTCGACGCGATACGACAGCAGATTATGGAAGATACATTGCAAACAATATTGCCAACTGCCAGGGTTGCCATACCAACCGAGACCTGATGACTGGTGCGTTTATTGGTGAACGTTACGCCGGCGGATTTACGATGGAATCAAAAACTGATTCCGGTACATTGTATATAACATCTCCTAATCTTACGCCTCATAAAACGGGAAGGATAAACGGGTGGTCGCAGAGCCAGTTTATTGAGCGATTCCGAAAAGGCAGGGTAATAAAGGAATCCCATATGCCCTGGGAACCGTTCAGCAACTTGAAGGAGGATGATCTGAAAGCTATTTACAAGTACCTGCAAACGCTGAGGCCAATAGACAATTATGTTGCCCCGGGTGTTTCAACAAAAAAAGGATCCTGAAAGATCCTTTTTTAGATCATATGTTGGTTGATTAAAGCTGGTATCGCTCAATTTTGAATCGTAGATCATTCAATGCTAACCCGGTTTCTGTTGAACTCTCTATCGCTAAACGATCCTTTCTTTCATTGCTTTTGATACAACTTCCGTGAGGGAAGCCACATGTAATTTTTCGTAGATCTTTTTTACATGGCTGCGAACTGTTTCATAGCTGATATGAAGCCTGTCGGTAATCATTTTATAAGCAAGACCTTCCACTATACAAGCCAGTACTTCTTTTTCCCTGGGAGTTAGATTATAGTCCGGCACAGCTTCAGGAATAACGTACTTTGACATCTCCTGCATCTTATTAAACATCTTCCTTGCTATCGAGGGACTCATTGGCGAACCGCCATACTGTAGTTCCTTGATGGCGTCAACCAATCTAGTGTTTAGAAAGTTCTTGAGCAGATATCCTGATGCGCCGGCACAGATTGAGTCAAAAACCCTGTCATCATCCTCGAATACAGTCTGCATAAGGATCTGGATATTCGGGAATTCTTTTTTTATAGCACGAACAGCCTCGATACCAGTCATTGCCGGCATTTCAATGTCCATTAGCACAATGTCTGGTTTGCATTCACGAATATCATCCAGGCAATCAAGCACATGGCTGAACGATCCTACTACTTCAAATTCGGGGTCGGTTGCCAGTAACATATCAATGCTCTCCCGGATGTTCCGGTTGTCATCAAAAATGGCGATACGTAGGCTCATAAATTCATTTATATGAAGTTATTGTTAAAATATCGCGGCTCCTATCCCCTAATCAGGTGATGGGAAACTGGAGCCTGACAGTGAAACCTTTCCCATCGGAGCTTGACAATTCACAACTCCCTTTCAGTTCTCTCGCCCGCATCGACATGTTTTTAAGTCCATTACCTGATAATGAATGCCGGTTTGCTTCTTTTATATCTTTCATCACGAACCCCTTTCCATCGTCACGTATGATCATTTCGAGCCTGAAATTCCTTATCTGTATAGTTACATATAGGTTTTGGCACGATGAATATTTTACCGCATTATTGACAGCCTCTTTAAAGATGAGGTAGAAATTTTTCCGTTGGGTCATCTCCAGGTTAAGCGTTTCAATACCCTGGTCATAGTTAAAATGCAACTGGATGTCTTTTGCCGCAAGCAGGGGTTTGGCAAACGATTCCATTCGCTGAAGCATTACGGGCATGCTATCGTTGCGGGGATTTATTGTCCACACAATATCACTCATTTCACTGATCATGTTTCCCGAAGTTTCACTTATTTTTTCGAGTGCGTCTTTCAGTTTGTCATTCTTATTCTGCTCATTGTAGATCTTTGCAACCTGGCTATAAACGCCTATACTGCTGAGTGTTGACCCAACGTTATCGTGAAGATCCTGCGCTATCTTATTCCTGATCGCCTGGCGATTCAGAATTTCGTTTACCCGGTAACGGTAGATACCATAGATAATTGCGGCAAGTGCCGAAGTACACAAGACATAAAACCACCAGGTCTTATAAAATGGCGGAATTACAGTTATCACCAATTGATTTTGGTGTTCATACCAAACCCCGGGCCGGTTGGTCGCCCTTACTCTGAATACATAGTTTCCACCGGAGAGGTTCGAGAAACTGACTTTATTTTCGGTGCCAAGATCGATCCATGTATCATTAAAACCGGAAAGCTGATATTGAAATTCCACCGGTGTTTTATTGGCGAAGTTTGGTGCAGCAAATTCAATGGTTATATAATTCTGATCATAAGCCAGATCAATGTTTTCCCGGTTCAGTAAATGGTTTCTTGATTGGTTGAATATGCGGAAGTCTGTGATATAAACCGGTAGCTGAGGCTGCGTCTCATTGATCTTGAGCGGATCAAACTCTATAAAGTAGTTCTTCCCTGCAACATAGAACAAACCAGCACTGTTCCTGAATATCTTGCCATGCACTCCTGAAGTTTTCTCAATGTCAGGCAACTGGAAGCTTGAATAGATTTTGGAGTCGGGATCGTATTTATCAAGATTTCCATTACTGATCATCCAGACCTTTCCTTTTTTATCCAGTTGCACGCCTTCCAGCAGGTTATTGCTTTCGGGAATATGATGAGCAGTGTCGGCCTTTGTATCAAAATAATGAAGTCCACCACCATAGGTAGTCACCCAGAGATGCTGAGCCTTATCTTCTATCATATCCGTTACATCATTATTACTGAGTCCGTCCTTCTTCAGGGGATTATTTTTTACAAAACTGAATTGTTCCCCGCCATTTTTCCGCCAGATACCAATGCCATTTTTTGCCGTTGCGAGATAAAGTCTTCCATTGGTCGGGCTTTTATAAATCTTTTTCACGAGGTTATCGCGGATATTGAAATTAACCAGGATGTTCATTGCCGTATCAAGCCGGGTGACCCATTTGTGTTTTGACCAGAAGTAATAAGCGAGGAAATGACCATAGGGAGATGCGATCAGCACGGGTTCGCCTTGATAAGTGTCTTCAGCTATTGACACAACGTGCGACTTGATTATCTGATTCATGACGCTATCCTTATCGGTGTTCTCTAACAGCCTGAGGTTGAAATTGTCAGGATTGAGCATAAACAGCGAGTAATTTGTGCCAAGGTAGAGATCACCAGAAACCGACTTATAGAATTTAGAAACCTCCAGTTCTTTGCCTTTATAGATTACAGGCTTTAATAAAAAGTTTTTCTCTCCTTTTTTCCGGATATATATCCCCTTGTTGGTGCCTATCCATAGGTCACGTCCTTCTGTTTCATAAAAATCGAACAGGGTAATATTTTCATTCTCGGCTTTACTGATAAACTGTTGCCGGAATTGCTGTTGCAATGGATTGCTGATGCTTACACCCAGGTTTGTTCCCAACCAAACAAGGCCGGATCGGTCAATAAACACGCAGTTTACCTGGTTATCTGCGATGCTTCCGCCTTTGGCAGGCTCGTGAATGTAGTTCCGGAACTCATCCGTCTCCGGATCATAGATATGCAAACCCTTTGTGCGGCCCCCCATCCAGATCAGCCCCGACTTGCTTTCCGCAAAGCTGAGTATCTCATCATTCTGAAAAGAAAATTCCCGATTATCACTTTGATAGCACGTTTCCGATTTTGATTTGTTGTCGAACTTGTACAGCACTTTATCCCAGGAGCCAAACCAGGTGTTCTTTTTGCTGTCGGTAAACAATGATACCACTGTTACATGCGGCAGTGTTTTGGCATAAAGATCATTATACCTGGGGTCCATTGAGTAAGTGAGATTTGCCGGATTGATATATAACAATCCGCCTCCCTGTCTTCCGGCCCACAAAACATCAGGTTCTCTGAGAGTTAATGCTAAAACAGTCCTGGTACCGCTTTTTATCGGGCTAAGAAACCGCTCAGCTTTTTTGTCGAAACGGAGTACATAGAAACCACTGGTTGCCAACCACAGGTAGCCTGCAGTATCCTGGACAATTTTATTAATGATGTTAACGGGAATAGAGGATGAATCTCCCGGAAGGTTTTTGAACTGCCTGAATTGCTTAGAAGGTTCAAGGCGATAGTCATAGCGGGTAAGCCCACCATCAGCGGTAGCTATCCATAGTATCTCCTGTTCGTCCTCAAACAGATCAGTAATAATGTTTCCTGAAATGGTAGTAGTGGTACCTGGCGAATTTTTGAAAACTGTGAACCGCGTGCCGTCAAACCGGTTTAGGCCATCATTGGTTCCCAGCCATACAAACCCCCTCTTGTCCTGTATAATACAGTTTACCTTATTATGAGAAAGGCCATTCTGAGTGGTAATATTTTCAAAATAAAGTGAAGGAGGTTGCGCGCCCGCTAACTTGCAGATCAACACTGTTAAACAGATCATGGCGACTGGCCGCATCATGGATAGGTTGTACATTAAAATTACCTAAACATCCGGCTTTTTGTTGCGCTAATATTTTTCGGGCGGTTTTTCAGGGCTGGGGGGTTGGTTCACTGTAAAGGAAATCATCAAGCACGATCAGGTCTTCAGGCCCTCCGTTTGAAATGTCTGCCTGGTTTGAACTTAAAATTCCCGGATGACTGACAACCACCTTTGTGACTTTTTGATCTGCTCCGAAATGAACACCGAGGAATGAAAATGAGGAATTTGCATCGTGAACGGGAATAAAAAATCTGCCGAGACTTCTATCATCATCAAAAAACTCAAGATAACTTTCGTTTGGGCTGTCAACGTCGGAAAACACAGCGCCGAATCCGCGGACGGAAGCCCGGCTGGTTTGTCCCGGTACCTGGAACCCGACTTCCCATAATGTACTGGATACATTCGCGAATGTATTGGCCCCGCTAAAAGGTTTGAAACTACCGGAGGCAAGCGTGTTGATCTCGTTGAAATTTGATTTGCTGACCACGAATGACCCTGCCAGGGATGTATAGATTAATCCGCGTTGCCTGGTAGCAAGGGCGCCGGGGCCGGTTGGATTAAAAAAATCATTTGGAAGCGGTTTGCCAAGCTGAGCTTCAGGAACCGCGTCCCAGTTTATCTCGCGACGACCGCTGGTGTTGGCGGCACCATTGTTCAATGGCCCAAGTAGCTGGCGGAATGCATCGATCTCATCCTGGATGGTTCCATTGCCCTGGATCACTATGGGGCCCTCATCGACAGAATCTTTTTTGCAGGAATTGAAAAGCACTGAAAGGTATAATAGTGCTAAAAACGTTTTTTTCATGATTGTGGTTTATGTTTCAAAGATTCACAATCAGCAGCATGTTTCTTGTCACCAAATACGGGGATAAAAAAAAGATCTTCCCTAAGGAAGACCTTTTGTCAAACTACCCGCACCTGAATTTTATGGAAGTGGTTTGGGTTCGTCGTAAAAGAAATCATCATAAACGACGAGATCCTTATTACCGCCATTGCTAACATCCTTAATACCTGCCGCGAGAACGCCATTGCCTGCCGAAATTTTTATCTTTGTAACCTTATCATTGGGAAAATGCACCCCGAGAAAAGAAAAGTTGGCGGAACCATTTTTTGCCTGTGCCCCGTAGGTGCCAAGATCTTTATTGCCATTGAAAAACTGGACGGTTGTTGAGTTCGGATCATCTACATCAGAAAAAATAATTCCAAATCCCTGAACAGCAGCATCGGTATTTGTGCCTGCAACTTTGAACATGATTTCAGATACTGTTGAATTCGCTGAGATGATCGCTTTTTTCTGGCTGAACGGAACAAACTGAGTTGCGTAACTTGCATCAATATCTTTAAAGGAACTGCTGTCAAGCCTTAATGGTGATCCCGTTGAGAGGTAGACCAGTCCCCGTTTTCTGCCGTTTGCACCCGCAGGATCTGTGAGGTTGAAAAAATCAAGTGGGAAATTATTGTTGTTGGTAAAATTTGCCGGAACTCCATCCCAGTTTACTTCGCGTCGACCGGAAGTTTTTCCGGGTGCAACATTGAGTGAATCCCCTAGTATGTTTCTGAACTGGTTAATGGTTCCGATGATAGCAGCACTGTCCCCGGCGGCTTTCACGACATTGACATTGTTTTGACCACCGCCCGGTTTTTCATAGTCGTAATCGTCATCTTTATCACATCCGGTAATTAATGCACCCGCGAGAAGAATTGAGAATAAGGAAATCTTGTTCATTGTTTCAGATTGTATTGATTAGTCCAATAAAGTTTGCTGGTGCAAAGATGCTGTCCGCCGGGGCATCAGCGAATAGCCTATACTGTTGGATCTAATCACTACAATAGGGGAGATCAGTTGCTTACCTTCTCTACCTTATGGACAATAGGCTTAATGGTTTTGAGATAATCATAGATTGCCTCCAGGTCAGATTGCTCCATTCCGCCATACATGCCCCATGGCATAGGCGTGTTAACTTCACCACTCTTTACCACAACAGGAACATACGCACTGTCTGTATATGTTTTAAATCTCTTTACAAATGCTTCTTTGGTCCACGATCCGATACCAGTGTTATCAAAAGTGATATTAGCTGAGCGCAGAATTCCTGCTGGTTGCTTAAACTCCATACCACCTCCGAATTCTGTTCCTTCAATGATCTGACCCTTGTCGGTCTGGCTGTGACAGTCTACGCAGCCAGCTACATTCACCAGGTATTTTCCATAGGCTACATTGTCACTCTTGTCAGGCTTAGGCTGGAACGCGGCAGGCTCAGGCATGGTGTTGATAAGAAAGTTGACCGGGAAGTCCGCCGTTGACGTTGCTACCTTGTGATCTACCGGGGCCAGTGTCCTGATATAAGCGATGATGCTCAATACATCTTCCTCATCCATCTTACCAAAGCGTTTGTAGCCCATAATCGGAAACAACGCGTGGCCATCTTTGCTCACGCCTGTTGTGATCGCGCGTAAAATTTCCCCGTCGGTCCATTGCCCGAGGCCGGCAGGCGTAATATTCGGAGCATAAAAGTTTCCCGGGAATCCCATTTGCTTATTAAACTCTTCACCACCGCCACCGAAGTTTCCTTCCTTAAGTGGCGCCGAGTACAGTTGCCAGTTGCGGCTACTATGGCAATCCATGCAGACGGCCACATTATTTGCCAGGTATTTTCCTCTCGCCACCCTGGCTTCAGTCCGTTCAATTTTGATATCCTTTGGCTGGCCGGTATCTGGCAATGCGGTCTTAACATAAATGCCTGCTGAGAACGCCAGGACAACAATAACAAGGAGGATGATTCCGGTAACTTTAAGAACTTTCATTGTTAATTACAGTTTAGTTGGTTGGTACCACCGTATCCCTTGTATAACGGTAATGGATGGTTGTAAAGGGGTTAAAAAGAAACCATTAAATAAACGAAAAAGTTTTTGATACAAGCACGTGTAACTACGTATTCTTGTATGAATTGGGGAAAAAAGGGTATCAACTGGGCGTAAAATATCTACCGGTCCTGTTTATGCGGATTCTGCCTTCCGGATTCCTGATTCAGGGGTGTCGACCGGTATGTGCTTGACCGTTGCCGGTGACCGGTAAGCATTGAGCCTGCCGATCTGATGGCTGATAATGGCTTTTTTCAGAACCACGGGTATTACGCGGTCCATACAAAGAAAAAGCCTGTTCAGCTTACCCGGGATAATAACACCTTTTTTCCTGAACATACCATTCAGGGCGAGGGGTGCTACCTCCTCCGGATTCATCAACGATTTTATAGTAATCCAGCTTCCTGATTTATTCAACATCGTTTGTGCAGCATTGCTGTTGATGCCCCCGGGACAAAGCACTGTTACGTTTACATTATGTACTGCCAGCTCCTGGCGAAGGCTTCTTGAAAAGAAGTATATAAATGACTTTGTACCGCCATACACCTGTTTTTTGGGAAGAGAAAAGAAACAGGCCAGGCTGCTAACGTTTAATATGTGAGAAGGGCTGTTGGTTTTTAACATTGGGACGAACAGGTGTGTCAGCATTGTTGTAGCCAGCACATTAATGCGAATCTGTTTTTCAAAAAAACGCGAGCTTTCTTCTTCAAAAAATCTTGTGTTGCCAATACCGGCATTATTGATCAGCATGTTTATCTCAATTCCCAGGCTGCAGATCTTATTGAAAATAATCACTGCACTGTTGTCCTGGGACAGGTCCTGTTCAATCACCACCACGTCAGATTCAAAATTTTTCTGAAGATAGTCTGACAAATTGTGGAGCTCGGGCCCGGGTAATGCCACCAGGACAAGATTATGTTTTCGGGCAGCGCATTCCAGCGCGAAAGATTTTCCCAACCCTTCGCTTGCCCCCGTTATTAACGTATAATACCGGCTTTTCAAGGGTGTGTTTTTATATGGTGAATAGTCTTACTGATTCCTTCCCTGAACCCGGTAATGGAATAGCCAATCTCATTGATCGCCTTCGAGCAATCGAAAGCCGCATTCTGCAGATACCTGGTTGCTGCGGCAGGCGTAAACTTTGGATCAGCACCTGTCAGTTTGTGTTTTAGTAATTCAACATAACCCCAGGCTTTTACGGCAAATGCGGGCAGAGGTACAAGCCGCGCACTTGCGATCTCCTCCCTGATTATTTTAATTACCTGGTCATAACTCAGGTTTTCACCGCCTACAATATATCGCTCCCCGCATTTGCCAATCTCCATGGCGTTGATATGGCCCTGTACAACATCATCAATATATGCGTAGTTTCCAATAACGTTTTTGATACCGGGCATAAAAACAAACTTTCCGCGAAGACATTGAGTCAGCATTTTTGTTATCATATTTGCATGTGTGGCGAGGCCGGGTCCATAGACCCTCGACGGATTCACAATTACACCTTCAATGCCTTTCTTACAGAATTCACGGACACTCGATTCTGCAAGGAACTTTGACAGATCATAGTCGTTGTTAAAAGCCGTAATGCGCGGGTCTGATTCAGTTATCGCTGTATTTAACGATGGGCCGAAAACTGCACAACTTGAAGTGTACACTACCTTCTTCACACCATTTTCAAAAGCTGCCTGGAACACGTTTTCCGTGCCGGTAACATTGATGTCGTAGAAAGTTCTCCTCCGGGCTGCCCATAGTTTCGCATATCCAGCAACGTGATATGCCTGTTCACAGCCTGCTATTGCTTTTTGAATTGTTTTAGGTTGCGTTATATCTCCCATAAAGTACCTGATATCAGGGTGTCTCTGGCGGGCGGGAAGTTCATTGCGTACGAGTGCATGTACCTGGTGACCGCCATCTGCCAGTTTTTTTGATAAATGGTCCCCGATAAAACCGCTCGCTCCTGTGATAAAAATTTTCATTGGTGCTGGTTGAATGATTAAACTAATTTTTCAGGTTCATCTCCATATGATAGAGGCTATTAAAAACCTCGACTTTACTGCAAATACCGTTTGTATAAGAATAGTAGTTATAATTACCATCTGGTAATACAACTTTATAGGTATGGGGTTTTATCCTGGTTACCGGGAGAAATTTCTGGTAATTATCAGAGTAGACCTTTCTTATGTTAACGGGTTCCAGGCAGTACATCCTCATAAGATTGTATGCGATGCCTTCATGATGAAGCAACATAGATTTTCCATCATCTGATAACGTATACACTTTATTACCCGCGGTTGTTTGTTTCTTCACCTTTTCGGTGCCGTTTACGGAGCGGTTAACAGCAGAGTAAACGAGCCGGCCATTTTGAAAAACAGACTCTTCTACCGATTTAACACGGATGGTAAATATGAATCTTGTCTTTATATCGGATGTCATCCGGTAGTGAACGGTATCGCCTTTAATTACCTGGTGTAATTTTACTGTACCCACGTCTTCACCTTTATATCGTACCACATAGGTACTTAAATTTTGCTGTGCGGCAAGTTGTATTGAGCAGCAGGTCATTATCATCAAAAAGATATTAGCCTGCATGGGCAGAAGTATTTGATTTAAAATCGAATTTCTTTTTCCCTGCTTTAAGTTTAGGTAGCCCTTTTCTGAGAAACCATATTATTAGTGCTGTTATCATCTGATGAGATTTATTAGATGACAAGGCAGTCGACTGTAACCCCCATCGGGATTTACGTTTTATATTTTTTTAACAATTCCGGGAACTAATATAGCAGGTCAGCCGGTGCAAGAGAACCAGCTTATGTAGATAATGCAGTAGATTCTAAATTCCCGAGGCCGGTACAATAGAAGGAACAGTCTGAAGTATGTTTTTCCGGAAACTTTCAATCTCGGTCACTCCTTTAGGCAACGGTTCCCCCAACACCCTTGAGCCGTTAGCAGTGATCACGAAATCTTCTTCAATCCGGATGCCACCAAACGACCTGAATGTATCAAGCTTATCATAATTGATAAACGATTTGTGTTTCTTTTCTGCTTTCCACATATCCATCAAAGCCGGTATAAAATAAAGACCTGGCTCAACCGTCAAAACAAATCCCGGTTCAAGCGCCCTGGCGAGCCTTAGGGATTTTAGTCCGAATTCCGTGCTTTTCCTTATTGTGTCATCATAACCGACAAATTGTTCACCAAGATTTTCCATATCATGGATATCAAGACCAAGCATATGGCCAAGTCCGCACTGGAAGAACAGTGTATGCGCGTTGTTCATAACCGCTTCATGACTGTCGCCCCTCATCAGTCCAAGGTCTTTAAGTCCATCAACAAGTTTCTCACAGGCAAGTAAGTGAACATCGCGATAAAGTATTCCCGGTCTTAGTGCTGAAGCCGCCACCTGCTGGGCCTGCAAAACAATCTCATACACTTCTTTCTGGACCTGGGTAAATGATTTATCAACGGGAAAAGTGCGGGTGAGGTCACCCGCATAATGTCTTTTGGTTTCTGCTCCGCAGTCGCATAAAAGTAATTTACCCGGCACGATCGGGTTATTTGTGTAATGGATATGAAGCGTTTCACCTCTTGTTGTGAGGATTGTAGGGAAGGATACATTACCTCCGGCAGCAATGGCGATGGCATGCAGCTGAGCTGCGATTTGTGCTTCTGTGTCGCCCGCCCTTGCAAACTGAAGGGCAGCCATCTGCATTTGACTAGTTGTGTTGACGGCTTCCTCGATTTCCGCTATCTCAGCTTCTGATTTTACCGATCTTAATGCAACAATCGCCTTGATCAGCGTAATTGATTTTTTAGATTCTGCTTCCTGTCGGGGAATTCCCAGCAGGTCCTCGATAGTATCATAATGTTCGGGCCGGTAGGGAGGCAGGAAGTGAACAGTTGTACTGCCGGCAGCATGCAGGTAAGGCTTCAACTCAGATAGCTTTTTGCTCACGGCGATACCCGACTGATCTGCAAGCTCCCGGAGAGATGGAAGTGGTCCCTGCCATACAACATCATCGATAGTAGCATCATCGCCAAAAAGTATCTCCCGGTTATTGTCAATGTCAATTACCAGTATAAGATCTGCCAGATCAATACCACAGAAGTAGAGGAAGGAGCTATCCTGCCTGAAGAGATACCAGTTGTCTCTATAGCTCATACTGCTTTGCTGATTACCTGTGAGCAAAACGATGCCCGAACCCATCTTTGCCCGGAGTTGTTGCCTTCTTTGTATATAGGTATCCTTATCAAACATGATATTGATTTATAACATTTGTAAAGTAGTGCCTTCCCAAACAATCACGAACATATCCTTAAGTTAAGTATTAAAGACTGTTATTTTAACTGGAAAATCTGCGATTGATTTGGATTCGAAACGGCTGCAATACATTTATTCAGTACATTGAAATCCCAAAGCTATCGCATGAGAAAAATATGTTCTTCGTTTTTATTTTTTCTGATCCTTTATTCAGTGCAAGCTCAAAACGGCACCGAACCGATGCGTGTCACCGACATGCTTAAAATAAAAAGACCTGATAATATTACATTGTCGAAAGACGGCACCCGGGCGGCTTTTACATTAAACTCAATTATAACCGATCCTGCCGGCAAAGGGGATTATAAGTACGTTACGCAGATCTATGTTGTTGCTACAGACGGAAGGTCAGCGCCCCGCCAGCTCACAACTGCCAGTGAAGGTGCGTCCCAGCCGGCCTGGAGCCCTGATGGCAGGCAACTGGTATTTGCACGCGTCTCGGAAGGGAAATCGCAACTCTTCCTGTTATCAATGGACGGAGGCGAACCCCGTCAGCTGACCAGGCATGCTTATGGCGCTTCAAACCCTGTGTGGTCACCGGATGGCAAAAAGATTTTGTTTTCAGGCTCTATCTCATCGAGGGATATGTTGAAGGATTCAGTGCTCAATGTGAAAGGTGGTTTGCCCGCATGGTCATTTGAAAGACCTGGCTTCAGCAAAAACATCGGGCCTCTGAACCCAGGTATTAAAGCGGATCCGGATGGCAATTATGAACAGGTAAGGGCCTGGTTAAGCGAAAATGAAAAGGACCGGAAGGCAGTCGTCTTTAATAAACTAAATTTTCAAAGCGAAACCAATGTGTCGCCGGATCTGAACTTCACCCACATCTTCGTGGTCGATGCAGATACGACTGCTGTCCCAAGGCCGCTGACCAAAGGATTCGCAAGATTTACAAATGCTGACTTCACACCGGACGGTAAGCACATTATTTTCTCCGGCGATCTGGATTCCCTGCAACACCCGGACCGCTCCCTTGAAAGCGAAATATTTATTGCTGATGCTGACGGAAGCAACCTCCGAAAAATATTGGGAGAAGAAGGTAAATCGTACAATAGTCCACGCATATCTCCGTCCGGCAAGTGGCTCGCATTTCAGTATGGCAATACGTCTTTTGTGTCTGTGCCATCTCTTGCCATCATGCCCGTAAATGGCTCAGTAAAAGATATCGTGACCATTCCCTTCGATCGTAGTAAAAGTAATTTTAACTGGAGTCCGGATGAGAAATTTCTTTATTTCAGTGCGCTATCAAATGGAGGCGTACCTGTTTACAGAGTAGATCTCAAGACGAAGAAAGTGCAGCAATTCGGTGACTACAATGCCGGCATTTACAGCTATGATATTTCCAGTGAGAAAATAGTTTTTGCAAAAACAGAAGTTACCAATCCCGGTGAAGTATATCTTTCAGATAAAGAGATGAAAGTGGTTAAGCCTTTGAGCAGTTTTAATAACTGGGTGAAGTTGAAAAAACTTTCTCTCCCCGAAAAGAAAACGTTCACAAACGATAAGGGCCTCACCATTGAATACTGGATGATGAAGCCTGCCGCTTACCAGGAAGGAAAGAAATATCCCGTGCTCTTAAATATACATGGTGGGCCATCTGCCATGTGGGGACCAGGAGAAGCAAGTATGTGGCATGAGTTCCAGTTTTTTTGCAGCCAGGGATACGGAGTGGTTTATTGCAATCCCCGGGGTTCCGGTGGATATGGATTGGATTTCCTGAGGGCAAATGTGAATGACTGGGGTGCCGGACCAACAAGCGATGTGCTTACATCTTTGGACAAAGCTGTTGCAGAAAACTGGATCGATACTTCAAAGATGGTCGTTAGTGGTGGATCTTATGCCGGTTACCTGGTAGCCTGGATAATCTCTCATGATAAACGCTTCAAAGCTGCCAGCTCACAAAGGGGGGTGTACGACCTGGCAACATTTTTTGGTGAGGGTAATGCATGGCGCCTGGTACCAAATTATTTTGGTGGTTATCCCTGGCAGCCGGAAGTTCAGAAAGTGCTCCAACGGGAATCGCCGATCAGTTATGTTAATGAGATCACTACTCCGTACCTGATATTTCATGGGGATAATGATCGACGCACCGGGTTTGTTCAAAGTGAAATGTTGTATAGAAGTTTAAAGGTCCTCGGCCGGCCCGTAGAATATGTCCGCCATCCGAATGCGACCCACGAACTTACAAGGAGCGGAGACAACAGGCAAAGAATCGGTCAGATGTTAAGGACATGGGAATTTTTTGAAAGATTTGTTCGTTGATTAAAAAACGTTCATTCGCAGTATTATCACAAGCGCAATTTTCAACTGTATATAATTTATTAATTTAGAAAATACAAACAACGATATGCAAAGACGCCGTTTTTTAAATGCTTCCATGTTAACCGCTTTTGCAGCTGGTATATCGCCTGCATTTGCTTTGGCCACGGGTGATAGCGAACAACATAAGAAGAAAAGACAGGAATTCTATGAATTAAGAGAATACACCTTCGCCAATGATGCACAGCAAAAACTTGTAGAGGAATATTATGAAAAAGCTGCTATCCCTGCATTGAACAGGCTGGGTAGTAAAAACATCGGCGTGTTCAGGGAAATGGAAGCTAAGGGACAACCAAAACTATTTGTGCTGATCCCGTTTAGTTCCATTGAAGCTTTCACCGGTATGAGGGACGCATTGATAAAAGATAAAGCCTACCAGTCCGGTGCTGAAGCATATCTTAAGGCAGAGGCTAAAACACCTGCTTATTCCCGGATTCAAAGCTCACTCTTAAAGTCTTTTACAAATTTGCCACAAATGATAGTGCCGGCAAAGAAACCACGGTTACTGGAGTTAAGGCGCTATGAGAGCCACAGTGAACTGGCGGGAATCAAAAAGATACACATGTTCAACGAAGGTGGTGAGATAGAAATTTTTAAAAGGGTAGGACTTGATCCCGTTTTTTTCGGCGAAACGCTGATTGGAGAGAAGATACCGAATCTGACATACATGATTGCCTTTGATGATATGGCTGAGCACGATAAAAACTGGAAGGTGTTCACTACTGATCCGGAATGGATAAAGATCAAAGACCTGCCCGAGTATAAGGACACCGTATCTACCATTACAAGAACCTTTCTTGCACCAGCGGACTTTTCGCAAGTTTAAAGAGATTAATCCTCAGTTCCAAATAGTAAGTATGAAAGAAGAACCAATATCAGAATCATAATAAACGATTTCTCCCGGATGAACACTACAACCACAGCCCTGAAAGAATTATTTGAGCGGATACCAAGAAGGCATAGTCCGGACAATGTGAAAGAGATTCATAATATCATGGATGAATACGAAACTGTACTTCAAACGATAGAAGCAGAATCGCCGGCACTTGAAAAACAGGTTGCGCCTTTTTTCGACGGCCTGGAACCTATTCGCGTGCTCATCAAAAAATCATCAGACAACAAAGCTTCTAAAAGAATGAAAGATAATTTTTTTGATGAAGCATCGGGGTCGCTGAAAGACAGCATGCAATCAGTCATGGAATTTTATAAGGTGGTTCAATAAAATCCATTCCGGCTACCAATCATCCGGATATATTAAGAAGAATATATATCAACATAGCCGCACGAAGTCAAACCAATTCATAGCTCCTTCATTGTAAAGAGTTGGGGAAACAATTTAGAACATTATGGTATTGAAACGCAGCTGGTTCGGGGCCAGTGGGCAATGTAATTGACAACATCAATAACACGGTAACTGGCAGCACTTAATGCACGTCAACAACGGGCAATTTTCCGGAGGGGCCGGCAGAATGCTTCAGGCTAAGTCAGGGTTATGGCCGGTAGGGTACACCCCGCTGTCCGGAAGCGGACAATATTGAAGCCGATGTAAATATTCAAAACAAACGGCATCAGGTGGTGAACTGATTGGCACTTCAAATGTCCGTGAAAGTTATCATTCAATTTAAAGATAGGCTTTTGAATTGCATGAATATTGCCTGGCGTAACTTGTTGAGAGACCGGCAGTTTACCAAATTCGACCTTGGGCCCTTCTACCGGTAAGGCTTTACGCGGTTGATCTGGGAGTCTACAAGAACCTGGATAGTGGTGGTAAGATCATCGCCATGGGTGATGGTATGGTCTCCCTCGACATGACCAGTTGGGAAGGCGTAAACAACTACCAGTGCCCGGAGTTCATGCATGAAATCTTTGCATGGCTTCTAAACTAAGGTCCATGTTAAAAGTGTCGTTATCGTTACCCATGATTACGGTGGTGAAAGCGGTTTTAGTAGGCTAATTGATTTCCCGAATCAGGATACGGACGTCGTGCGGAGCAGCTTCATCTCCACCAAAATAAGGATATAGCTTGTAGCCGATGCCAGTATGGGTGCGGCTGGTCCTGGACATAACCAACTTTTTTTCATTCAATGTGAAGATATATGAACCCTGAGAAATTTCTATTTCAAATTGATGTGCAGTCCCAATGGTGATGGTTCCAATTTCCCGGGTCATCATTGCCCCTTCGTTATATACGTACGCGAATATCCTTAGCGCACTGTCGCTCCATCTCCATCCAAAACGTGCGCTGTTACGGTGATGGTGTTCATTATTATCCGAAAACCCATACAATTTGTTCACGTCGTACTGATTGGCAGGATTAATCGTCCGGTATACGGCTGAGCTGTCAAACACGGCTATAAACTGCTGCCGCCGGTAATCAACGGCAATCACCGGATTTCTATTGCTATAATGACTACCGCGTTCAATCGTGTAATGGATGAATGACGCGGGGTGATCATTTACGCCGACTTTTCGCGGCGCAGTACTGATCGGGGACTTTGTACATGAAGTGAGATAGCATACTATACAGACGAGGGCGACTAAAATTGCTTTCATAGAATTGGTATACGAAAATATCCGTTCTTCCAGCATAAAACAAACAGAAGCCTGTTTTAAAATGGTCACTAAGTAGAACCCGGTAAGACATAACGGGGTTGATACTAGCAAGCTGGTTTCACCAACCCGCATTTTTGCCTAACATTTGGGTTGACGGTGACATCATTGGACGGTATATCTCATCCAAATTTTGGATTCCCGGCAGCAGCTGATAGGGATGTATATCCTGTACAAACAATGAAAAAATTTTGATTCTCTGGTGCGGACCTGGTAAATCCTTCAAGCCACCTTTTCAAATCCCATAATCTAGAGCTTCAAATGCCAGCTTATGTTAAGCGCTGCATAAGCAAGGGTTTATAATTCGGAATAATAAGTAATGTTCATGTTTTTAACATCTGCGTATTTGATGATAAATATTTCTCCGGGTATGTGATAATATCTTTCATCTATTTCTTCCGTTATTCCTGACTCAAAAATTATTGTCTCTGAAATGGCTGGCTGTGTTTTATTATCAGGTGGATTTATTTCAGCATCTGGTGTCTGATAAAAATCCAGGCCTTCCGCTTTCTCATCTTTTGATAAAACTCTTCGTCTCACATCTTCCATATGAAGCTCCTTAATACCTCCATCTTTATCCAGCCAGAAATCCGTCAGAAAACCTCTGTAAATCAAAGTGTCATTCCTGGTTTCCAGCAATACATCCAGCCATACAGAAATAGGTTCAGCGGCTTTACTTTTCGGTTTGAGTATATCATACCATTTATTATAAATGGCGAGGACGGGAAATTTTCTGTAAACATTATAGCGCAGTACCAACTTCCGCAAAAACAGTGCAGCAAGGAAGTTTACTACTGTGTTGATGAACATGTACACCAGGAACGAAAAAAGATAATCATTCAGCTTGTTTATGTCTTTTGCTGAGGTATTGGCTACCAGGAGGTTGAAGATGAACTGGAAATTGATTATATAACCTAATCCGGCAAGCACCAGTACGGATATAGAATGAAAAATAAAAGCAGGGATCAGGGAACTGTAGATCTCTTCCAGGGTAGTGGTATTGATATTCCTTTTCGAATAAGGACTGGAGAGATAGGTAACACGAAAAACTATACCTGGAACAGCGAGGAGGAAAATAATGAGAAAGCCTACAGCAAGACTCATCTATCTTTGAGACTTATGCGCTTAAGGACCAGCGTTTCTCCGTTAGGGAGTGCGCCGTTGACCCTTATTACATCATTATTGTAGCGATTATTAGCAATTATTGCTGCCGTCAAAACCTTAGCGGTTTTTGTAGTTGACAACGCTTCTCTTACCCGGGAACCCATTGATGCCTTCATACACACATAGTTATACAACGAAATTAATCAAAATTTTGCCAATTATCAAAATTTGAAGGCTTTATGAGGTTCCGGGCAGGAGGGTCGATTCAATTGGCGCGCAGGAAGGTCATTCCGTTGGTGCGGTAAAGTTCCTTATTCGCGGTTAATTATGTAAATTAGATTACCACAATTTTCTTTCATTTCCTTCTCCAGCCCTTAGAACACGGTCAAATATCTTCTCCTTGTGTGAACTCGCATTGGGTTTCAACACGAACCTGAGTTTCGGGTTCGGGTCTTTTTCTTCACAACAAAATATGGAGGCTATTATGATTGCTCATCCAAACTTACCGGTAATTGTTTCTGAATACGAACAAAAATGGGTTGAAGGCCTGAACAATGGAGATGTTTCTGTTGCTAATGAAGTATTCCATCATGATTGTATAGTACATATCAACGGTAATACCCGACGTGACCTCACGGTGGAGCAGTTCACTGAAATGGTGGCGGGATTATTTGTCGCTTTCCCGGATCTGCATTTTACTATCGAAGATCAATTCAGTTCGGGCCATAAGTTCAGCACACGCTGGACGGCCACCGGGTCAAATACCGGACCGTTTGGAGACATGCCAGCGACCGGAAAAAAGGTAGAGATCGAGGGCCATATCATCGATTATGTTGTAGATGGCAAGGTCGCAAAGCGGTGGGAGATCTGGGACCAGATGGCCATGATGCAGCAACTTGGACTTGCATAAATCGTTTATTTGCACTGTAGCCCATATGCCAGGATGGTTTGCAATATTGAAACAAACCGCTATCTTGTTGATATAAAATCCAGGCTGTCCTGCTCTTCATCTCTTCACATTCAAAGTACCCTTATGAAAAAGTTGAAAAGCCTGATTTTGGCATTTCTTGGTAAAGGTTCGGAAACTGAAGTTGAGTTCGAATTCGATTTCATTCATATAATCATCTTTTTGTTCCTGGTTTGTTTTGCCTGGGCCACGTTCTCTAACTGAAATCTTACCGATCCCGTCCTAAAGAATTCATATTGAGCGATTGCCTCTTGAGTCACTTCAAATATTTGCAATATGCTCTTCTGGCGCGTACCTGTTTTGTTCTTTATGGATCTCTATTTGCGATTGTTTGTACAGCGATTGTTGCTGGTGCTGCTATGCGTTGTTATAGCAGGGAATGTATTCTGTCAACAACCGAATATCATCTACATTATGGCGGATGATATGGGCTATGCAGATCTGAGTTGTTTCGGCAGGAAGGATTATCAGACTCCCAATTTTGATAAGCTTGCCTCTGAAGGCATGATCTTCAAAAACGCATATGCCGCCGCCGCGGTGTGTACGCCGACCAGGGCTGCGTTTATGACTGGCCGTTATCCCGCCCGGACGGAGATCGGCCTGCTTGAACCGTGGATCCCATCTCCGCGTGACGAAGAGATCGGGTTGTCTGAATCAGATTTTTCCATTGCCGCTGCCATGAAAAAAGCAGGCTATGAAACGGCATTGATCGGGAAATGGCACCTTGGCAGAGGCACCAGGTTTACCCCGGCAAAGAACGGCTTCGATTATTTTTATGGTATAAAGACCGGGGCGGCAGATTATTTTTCCCATAAAGGAGATGCGGGCAGGATTGACATGTACGAAAATGAAAACCTGATAGAGCCAACTGGTTATATGACAGATCTCCTTGCCGCAAAAGCTATCGCCTTTCTCGATACACCTCATGCGAAACCTTTCTTTCTCAGTCTTCAGTTTACAGCTCCACACTGGCCATGGCAAGGACCAACTGACAAGGCGCTGAATGATTCACTTTTTCAATTACCGCGAGGCATGATGTCGAATGGATCACCTGCTATTTACGCTGCCATGATGAAAAGCCTTGATGACCAGATTGGCAATATTATGGCAACGCTGAAATCAAAAGGTCTTGAAAAAAACACGGTGATTATTTTTACCAGTGACAACGGTGGCGAAAAATTTTCGGATATGGGACCATATTCAAAAGGCAAGATGAGTGCCTGGGAGGGTGGGGTGAGGGTTCCCGCCTTTGTAAAGTGGCCGGGCAAAATTAAACCTGGAACTTCTGCGAGGCAGCCGGTGATCACGATGGACTGGACAGCAACTATTCTAGCAATCGCCGGTGCTAAAGGCGACTCCCGGCTACCCCCGGATGGCATAAACCTCATCCCTGTTTTTGAAAATAGCAAGCTTGAGACCGCGCGCACTTTTTACTGGCGCCTTACCCAACGAACAAATCAACATGCAATACTCGAAGGGAATTGGAAATACCTGAACGACGCGGGTAAAGAGTATCTTTTTAACATTGCTGAAGACCCGGGAGAAAAAGTCAATCTATCGCAAACCAATCCAGGCAAGCTTTCAAACCTTAAGGAGAAGTATTTAGCCTGGCAAAATTCTATTCTGGTGCCGCTCCCTTTAATAAACAGGTAAATTTTGAGGTTGAGCTAAGGGCATGATTTTTCTGTTGACAATAACTGTTAACCAAAAATCCCCATGATGCCACTAGGAAGCCCGATAATCAAATTGCTTGAAAAAAAGTATGATCCCTCAACATTCATTGAGATGCGATTTAAAGGTTATGATATCGGATTTAAAACAGACGGGGAAGGAAATCCGATAATACTTTTTCTGGGAACCAAAACAAGTAATGGGTCCATCAAAGGCCACCGTTATGCAAGAAGGATAGTGAAAGATAAAGAAGGAAAAGTAATTAAGGATCATTGGGACGATAAGGGTACAGTGTGATTACCCTACCATAAAACCCCGGGCAAATCCGGTGAATCGATAAATAGACGCTGTTTGTTGAACTTCATTTGATACAGGTCTTGCTTACGGATCATCACGTAAAATATGCATCATCATATTTATTGAACTCTCCTTTGAATGCACTCATCTCTATCGCAAATATTCAACCAGTTCCAGTGCTGGCGTTGTTGCATGATAACTTCCATCCATAAGTCGAAGCTGCACGGCTGCCATAACGTTCAAAATTATTATCTGATTACCTGTTACCTGAGTTAAGAAATTGGTGTCTCAATAACTCCGGAGTAAGCCTGATTTTCGTTCAACAGGAATCCGGGCTAAACATAAATCGTTACATTAGCTTATATAATCATCTAATCCGATCAGCACAAACCTACCTTCTATGCCAGCTCCTTCAAAACTCTTAATCACCTTATCCTCTTTGTTTTTTTTCTTAGGCTTTATCAAAGCAGACGCGCAAGGCACAAGGCTGTTACGTCAGCCGGCTATCAGTGCCACCGAGGTTGCCTTCGTCTATGGGGGCGATATCTGGATTTGCCAGAAAAATGGTACCGACCTGCGTCGTATAACCAGCACACCTGCCACAGAGGCTAACCCTCATTTTTCGCCCGATGGGCAATGGCTCGCATTTAGTTCAAACCGTTCAGGCATACCACAGGTGTATATTGTTTCTTCAAAGGGAGGAACTCCAACGCGCCTGACCTGGTATCCCGCGGAATCAAATCCACGCGGATGGAGTGCTGACGGGAAGGAGGTGTTATATGCTTCCGGGAGAGAAACCGCCCCGACAGATTTTGACCGCTTATGGACAGTGTCCGTCAAAGGCGGTCCTTCTACGTTGCTTCCGGCACCGTTTGCTTTCGATGGCAACTATTCCCCGGACGGAACCAGGCTGACCATTGACCGGGTTAGCCGCTGGGATGTAGAATGGAGACACTATCGCGGCGGACAAAATACACCGTTGCATGTGTTGGATCTTAAGACATTGAAAGAACAGGACATTCCATCGGAAGGAAGCATGGACATACATCCGTTATGGATGAATAATGAAATCTATTTTTTAAGCGACCGTGATTTCATCATGAATATCTGGGCGTTCAATCCTGCCACTTCGGCTTTGCGCCAGGTTACCAGCGTGAAAAGCGGTGATATTAAATGGTTGGATGGTAACGGGAAAGAGCTGGTGTATGAACACAATGGATACATACATTTACTTGATCCTGCTTCCGGCAAAAGTCAGCAACTGACCATAACCGTTACAGGCGACTTTCCCTGGGCGGAAACGAAATTTCAAAATGTTACCTCCTCGGTTTCGAATGCATCGTTATCTCCAACCGGCAAACGGATTTTATTGGAAGCAAGGGGTGAGGTATTTACTGTACCTGTAGAAAACGGTGATCCCAGAAATCTCACCCGAAGTTCAGATGCTGCTGACCGCAGGCCGCTTTGGTCACCGGATGGAAGACAGATCGCCTGGTTTTCGGATAAGGGCGGAGATTCATATGCGCTCTACATCACCGACCAGGAAGGTATAAAAGAACCCCGCAAGATATCTATCGGTGAAAGCAAACTAGCATGGTCACCCTCATGGTCTCCTGATGGCAAATACATCGCTTTTACGGACAACGCAGTCCGCGTAAAATTAGTGGAACTATCAACCGGCAATATCAGCACCATAGATGTTGGTGGTGCAAATTTAGACAGGGGCAATATGAGCCTCTCGTGGTCGCCGGATAGCAAGTGGCTGGCTTATACCAGGTCCGCTTCAAACAATTTCAGAAGCATTATGCTCTGGTCGCTGGATTCTAAAAAAAGTACCCCACTAAGCGATCCTATGGCCGATGCGATAGCACCCGCATGGGATCTCAATGGACGTTACTTATACTTCCTCGCAAGTACCAATGTAGCTTTGGGATCCGGATGGGCCAACACCAGTTCACAGCAGGCGAGGGCTACATTTGGCGTTTATATTACCGTGCTTCGCAAAGATGATCCCAACCCTTTCCCGCTTAAAACTGATGAAGAGCCGGATACAACGAGCAGGCCCAAAACAAAAGATACGACAACCTTTAAAGGCGTAAAGATAGATTGGGAGCATATCGACAGGCGGATAATTGCTATGCCGATACCAGTAGCGAGTTATAATGGAACGCTCCCCGGCCCGAAAGGTAGTGTCCTTATAGTAAGCGGCAATACAATAAATCTTTACACTGTTGCGTCAAAAAAAATGGATGAAATAGTTAAAGCAGGAGCTCAGTTTGCAGTATCAGCAAATGGAGAAAAGCTATTGTTCAGGTCAGGGCCAACATGGAGAGTTGTGTCAACAACAAAACCAGCCGGACCTACAGAAGGGTTGGTGCCTATTAACATCAGAATGGAACTCAACAGGGTCGATGAATGGAAACAAATTGTTACCGAAGCCTGGCGTTACCAGCGTGATTACTTCTATGATAAAAGCATGCACGGCAGGGACTGGCAGGACGTATGGAGCCAATATTCGCCTTTGATTCCTTATATAAAACATCGTGCGGATCTCACTTACGTACTTGATCAGATAGGAGGTGAAACTTCAGTTGGCCATAGTTTTGTTTTCGGAGGTGATTATCCGGCAGTCGATACGTCGCGCGTAGGTGTTTTAGGTGCCGACCTGGTTGCTGATGGACAACACTGGAAGATCAAACGGATTTTTACAACCGAAAGCTGGAACCCGGGACTTATAGCCCCACTGGCGCAGCCAAACCTAAAGGTGGAAGAAGGCAACTATATCCTCGCAATAAACGGCAAACCCCTTACCACCAACAGTGATCCATACGAAGTATTGAATGGTACCGCAAGGCTTCAAACTACGCTGCTGATTAATAATAAGTCTTCGATGGAAGGTGCCTGGACCATAATTGTTCAACCAACCGAAAATGAAAACGCGCTTCGACAACTTGCCTGGGTGGAAGATAACCGGAGGAAGGTTGACAAACTTTCCAATGGTAAGCTTGGTTATGTCTGGGTACCAAATACTGGTGGTTCGGGCTTCAATAACTTCAACCGGTATTATTTTGCACAACAGGACAAACAAGGCGCAGTGATAGACGAGCGATTTAATGGTGGTGGGCTGCTGGATGACTACATGGTAGACCTGATGGTACGTCGCCTCAGGGCAGCTATTACAAATGAAGTGCCCAACGGTCAACCGACCCGGTTACCTGCAGGGATCCTGGGTCCGAAAGTTTTATTGGTAAACGAACTTGCAGGTTCCGGGGGCGATTTCTTCCCGTGGATATTCAGACAACAGAAAGTTGGACCACTCATCGGAACCCGTACCTGGGGCGGACTCGTGAAGTCCACCGTTCATTACTCCTTTGTTGATGGCGGGGCAATGACAGCACCGGACAACGCGATATTCGATCCGGCGCAAAACAAATGGGTAGCTGAGAACACAGGCATCGCACCAGATATTGAACAAAAGGTGACCGCAGCAGCAGTAGCGAAAGGGAATGATCCACAACTTGAACGAGCCGTTCAGGAGGCCATGAAATTACTTGAAAAAGAACCATGGCCAGCTGTGAAGGCCCCTTCGTTTTCTTCTCCTGCGAAAAAGAAATAAGTTGATTGGATGTGTCTCATCCTGGAGGTCCACTCCGGAAAAGGAGTTATTCAATAGCCGGCTTCCTGGAGACGGATTTGGAATCTACAGTGCAACAGTTATGGTTAAGAACTTAGACAGTACCCGTAATTACTATATCAATATCCTTGGGTTTAAGATGCCTGAAAAATTTGAAAAAAGAATTTATGAGGGCACACTTATGGCATATGTCGCTTTTCCGGACTTTTCGTACATAGAACTTCTTTCATTCAAGGATACGGCGCTTATTGAAAAAAAAACATTCTTTTTATTACTTCATTCATTAACCAGTATGAAGGTAGCGGGAAGTAACGTGGAAAGTTAACCAATGAACAATTGTTCCCCGTTATCGTTATACTATACGGAAATCGACAAACGTAAATTTTACAAGGATTACATGAAAAAGATAGGTTTTTTATCATTTGGTCATTGGGCAAATAATCCGGCATATTCTACCCGGACAGCCAGCGATACCTTGCTTCAGTCTATCGACCTGGCCGTGGCAGCAGAGGAAATTGGTATGGACGGAGCATATTTCAGGGTACATCACTTTGCGCGGCAACTGGCATCCCCATTTCCATTGTTGTCTGCTATCGGCATTAAAACAAAAAAAATAGAAATAGGCACCGGGGTGATTGACATGCGCTATGAAAATCCATTATACATGGTGGAAGATGCCGGGGCTGCAGACATTATCTCGCGTGGCAGGCTGCAACTTGGTATCAGCAGGGGATCGCCTGAACAGGTTATAGATGGCTGGAGATATTTTGGTTACGGGCCGGAGAGCGATCAGACTGAAGCTGATATGGGTCGTGCAAAAGCGCTTCAATTCCTCGAAAAACTGAGAGGGGTTGGGTTTGCAACGCCCAATCCATACCCGATGTTTCCTAATCCTCCAGGGCTTTTACGGTTAGAACCATATTCGGAAGGATTGGCTGACCGCATATGGTGGGGCGCGGCCTCTAACGCAACTGCCATATGGGCTGCAGAAAACGGAATGCACCTTCAGAGTTCAACCCTGAAATTTGATGAAGGGGGCAAGCCATTTCATATCCAACAGGCCGAACAAATCAGGTTGTTCAAAGATGCATGGAAAAAAGCAGGACACAAACGTGAACCAAGAGTTTCAGTGAGCCGTTCAATATTTGCATTGGTCAATGACAAGGACAGGCTTTATTTCGGTAGGGATGCCAACAGTACAGACAAGATCGGATCAATAGAAATGAACAGGCAGGCAATTTTTGGAAGAAGTTACGCTGCAGAGCCTGACCAGCTGATCAAAGAACTTGAGCGGGATGAAGCGATAAAGGAAGCGGATACTGTTCTTTTGACGATCCCTAACACTTTGGGTGTTGAATACAACGTGCACGTTCTTTCATCAATAATGAACCATGTAGCTCCAGGCCTTGGATGGCGTTAACAAAATAATCCGCGATCATTTCTAAGAACTAAAAAAAGCCCCATCAAACGATGAAGCTTTTGGCCTTTCCGGAATGCTTTTTATTTTCGCGCGCATCAGGCGGTCGGGGATACCTTACACTAGTTTTAATTCAAATTCCGGAATTCATTTGGTGTCATCCCAGTCCTTTGTTTGAACAGACGGGTGAAATGCTGTTGATACTTAAAACCCAATTCAATGGCAACCTGGTTTATGGATTTGCCAGGATCAAAGATTTTTTGCTTTGCTGCATCAATCAATTTTAAATGAATATAATCGAGGGCGGTTGTCCCTGTTTCCTTTTTGATCAGGTCTCCAAAATAATTGGCGGAAAGATGTAATTGTTCCGCACAATAAGCCACACCGGGTAATCCGTGAGTTTGCGACTTGCCGGATTTGAAATAATCATTTAGTAAGTTTTCGAACCGCACAAGAATGTCCTTATTAACGTTGGTTCGGGTGAGGAACTGACGATCATAGAAGCGCATACAATAATTCAGGAATAATTCGATATTGGAGACGATAAGCGTCTTACTATGCTTATCCATATTCTGATCGATTTCAGCTGAAATTTTTTCTAAACTTTCAATTATCGTTTTTCGCTCCTTTTTAGACAGGTGTAAAGCTTCATTCACCTCATAACTAAAGAATGTATAATCTTTGATGATCTTAGCCAGATGAGTTCCCACGATCAGATCAGGATGAAACACCAAACCATATCCCGATGGCTTTGTAGCTACTCCATGGCTATCAATTCCATAAATTTGTCCGGGTGAAATGAATACCAGGGTTCCGTCTTCATAGTCATAAGGCTGACAGCCATAAGTGATATCGCCGCATTTGATATTTTTCAGAAATACGGCGTAAAGACCGATATAGCGCCTGAAATGCTGAATGGTAGGAACTTCATTAAAATTAATAACACTTACCAAAGGATGAAGTGTGTCAACACCAGCGTAATTGTTATATTGCTGTACCGTATCTATCCTGTCTATAGCTGCCATGTCTCGGGTATTGTGACAAACTTACTAAACCTTCTTTTCTGTAAGTCCCAATGGATCGAAAATCAGTAAAACTGGTAAATTAATCCGTATCCTGTCTCAGTTTGATGTCCTCAAACCAACGAAATTTGCGATATACCAGGAATGGTTCATATTGCCATAAGCAATTACAAAGGCCAGGAAAATGTGACCTGGCTAAGGCCGGTAACCGACGAAGAATTCAATGAAGCAAATCAATAATCAACAATATGGCAATAAGAAAAATCAGATTTCCTCGATGGGGATTTTTTTTCATGTTAATGATGATAGTCGGAGAAAAACTGATAGCACAAACAAAAAGCACCAGCGACACCTTGACCTCTGCGCAGCAGCAGATCGTGGCCATTTCCGCTTTTACTGCAATAGGGGATTTGCCAAACCTCAACATTCAGTTGAATAAGGGGCTTGATGCCGGGCTGACAATTAACGAGATAAAAGAGATGCTGGTGCAATTGTATGCGTATTGTGGCTTCCCACGAAGCCTGAATGCGATAAATACATTTATGACGGTTGTAGAGGAAAGAAAATCGAAGGGTATTATTGATAAACAAGGCAAAGAAATTTTAATTACCATAGAAAGTGAGAATAAGTACGAAAGGGGAAGAAAGGTTCTGGAAAAGCTTACCGGAACACCACAAGCTAAGCCCGCACCGGGGTTTGGAGTGTTTGCTCCGAGAATAGATGCTTTTCTGAAAGAACATCTGTTCGCAGATATTTTTGATAGTGAAGTGCTGACTTACCAGCAAAGGGAATTAGTTACCATATCTGCATTAGCGTCCATGAGTGGCGTAGAGTCACAGCTTAAGTCGCATATACAATTCGGCCGGGTTATAGGTCTCGCGGAAGGGCAGCTGGCCGGGGCAGCAGAATTGATTGCAATACATATCAGCAAAACGCAGGCTAACATATTCAATAAATTGATAGATAAGCCTGCACTGTCAGTTGTCTCACCGGAAATGATGGTTCGCATTTCGGAGATCGAAATCGTGCCTCAATACCTGGAAGAATACAAAGCTATTTTGAAAGAAGAATCGGCAGCATCAGTTCGAATTGAACCTGGCGTAATAGCCCTTTTTGCTATGTATCAGAAAGAGAATCCTGTGCAGGTAAGGATAGTGGAAATATACGAAGACAAGGACGCCTACCAGTCGCATTTAAAAACGCCACACTTTCAGCATTACAAAACGTCGACATTAAAGATGGTTAAAGCCTTAAAGCTGGTTGATATGACGGATGTTGATTTTGAAACCATGCAAAGCATTTTTAAAAAGCTGGATTAGGCAATTGGCTGTTGGAATAATTTTGGATACCCGTACTTACATCAATCCAGTTACAACTTACCCGCAATAAAACCTCAAAAAATGTCTCACAAAAATCTTCACGACAATCGGTCTGACGGCTCTGCCCAAAATGAGGGGCGAAGGAACTTTTTAAAACAGTCCTCCGTTTTAACCGCCCTGGCTTTAGCACCTCCGCAATTACTAAAAGCCGCAGGGGCGCATATAGATGAAAAGGCTGCCGCGTATTTTGAACAGGTGCCGCTGAGTATCGAAGTGAACGGGACCAGTCATAAGATATCGATCGAACCACGTGTTACTTTGCTGGATTTGCTTCGCGAACAACTCGCTTTACCTGGCACCAAGAAAGGCTGTGATCATGGCCAATGTGGGGCATGTACCGTGCATGTGGATGGAAGACGGGTGCTTTCCTGTATGTCGCTTGCAGTGATGCAGGAAGGAAAGAAAATTACTACAATTGAAGGTATAGCAGATGGCGACAAACTGCATCCGATGCAGGAAGCTTTTATAAAGCACGATGGCTTTCAGTGTGGTTATTGTACGCCGGGCCAGATCATGTCGGGTATTGCCTGCATAAAAGAGGGACATGCTGATTCCGATGCGGATATTCGTGAGTATATGAGCGGGAACATATGCCGGTGTGGTGCCTATCCTAATATAGTAAAGGCAATTGCTGATGTAAAAAAAGGAGGGCAAAAATTATGATCAACTTTAGCTACGTAAAAGTAAATACATCCAGGGCAGCAGTAGATGCATTGATTAAAGATAGTACTGCTCAATGGATAGCCGGTGGAACCAATCTGATTGACCTGATGAAAAAAGGAGTGATGAATCCCCAAAAGTTGATTGATATCACCAATCTTCCCTTAAAGGAAATCAGGAAAGAAAAAGGTAAACTACATATAGGTGCTATGGCTTTAAATAGTGATGTTGCTGACAGTGAGTTGATCCAAAAAGAACAACCATTGCTCGCACTGGCTCTGAAAGCCGGAGCTTCCCAGCAGTTACGCAATATGGCTACCATTGGTGGTAACCTCATGCAACGTACCCGCTGTCCTTATTTTTATAATACGGATATGCCCTGCAACAAGCGTGAGCCCGGTACGGGATGCGGTGCCCTCAAAGGATTTAACCGCATGCATGCAATCTTCGGGGCATCCTCCAGTTGCATTGCTGTTCATCCCAGCGACATGGCCATTGCGCTGGCAGCACTGGACGCTACGGTGCTGATAACTGGTCCTAAAGGAGATCGTCGCATTCCATTTCAAAACTTTCATAGGCTACCCGGTGAGACTCCCCAAAAAGATAACACACTTGAGCGAGGTGAACTTATCACAGCCATTGAGATCCCCGACAATAACTTTAAGAAAAATGTGCATTATTCAAAGGTGCGTGACCGCTGGTCTTATGCGTTTGCACTCGTTTCAGTAGCGGCTGCCGTTGATATGCAGGGTGAGAAAATGACTGATGTTCGGTTAGCTATGGGTGGTGTAGCACACAAGCCATGGCGACTGGCAGAAGCGGAAGCTTTCTTAAAAGGAAAAAATGCTTCTGAAGCAGCTTTCAGCGACGCGGTCACTATCGCCATGAAGGGAGCCAAAGGATATGGTGATAACGATTTTAAATTAAAGCTTGCACCGAACACCATTATGGAAGCATTAAAAAAAGCCACAGGAAAATCATAAACGACTTTTATGGGTAAGAACTTTTTTGAAGGAAAAAACAACATTCCCATCGATCGTGTGGATGGCAAAGCGAAGGTAACGGGTACGGCAACATATGCAGCTGAATATAAAGTGCAAAACATGGCCTTTGGTTTTTTGGTGGGAAGCACTGTTGCAAAAGGCAAAGTAACATCAATAGATACCAGGGCGGCAGAACGCGCTCCCGGAGTGCTGGCCGTGATCACGCACCTCAATGCACCTAAGCTGCCAGGATATGAAACAGGGAAAGATCCTGCCAAGCCACCTACCGCAGGACAACCATTGCGCATTTTTTACAACAATGAAATTTTCTACTATGATCAGCCTGTTGCGTTAGTGATAGCAGATACCTACGAGCGTGTGTTGTACGCGGCTAAGCTGGTTAAGGCAACTTATGAAAAGGGAACGCATCAGACCGATCTGAAGGCGAATCTTGCCAAAGCAAAAATTCCGACGGGACCACGGTTCGAAGATTACAAAAGAGGAGAAGCAGATGCCTATAAAAATGCACCCGTAAAAGTAGAGCAGGAGTATTATCATCCCATAGAAGTACACAACCCGATGGAACCAGGAAGTATCATCGCGCACTGGCAGGAGGCAGACAAAGTGACCGTGTACACAAAAACGCAAGGTGTTGAGGCCACGCAGCGATCCATTGCTGATGCATTTAAGATGCCCCAGGACAACATCACCGTGAATGCCGAACATCTTGGTGGGGCTTTTGGTATGGCCCTGCGTACCTGGCCTTATGAAATTGCCTGCATAATGGGTGCGCAGCATGTTAAACGGCCACTGAAACTGGTGTTGCATCGCGAACAAATGTTTACCAACGTTGGTCATCGCCCCGAGACGGTGCAAAAAATCGGCTTGGGCGCAACGCAGGACGGTAAACTTGTTGGTCTTACTCATGAAGCAACCGCCGAAACATCTTCCTACGAAGAATTCACTGAGGCCACCGTAAACATATCACGCTTCCTGTATGCCTGCCCAAATGTTACTACGCGTTACCGGCTTGTTCCTTTAAACACCTGCACCCCTATCTGGATGCGTGGACCCGGAGAGGCTACCGGCTCATTTGCGTTAGAATCTGCAATGGACGAGTTGGCTTTTGTTTTGAACCTTGACCCGATAGAATTCCGAATCCGGAACCACTCAGACAACGATCCTGAGCGCAACCTGCCCTGGTCTAGTAAACATGTAAAAGAGTGCTACCAGATGGGAGCGGAAAAAATTGGATGGGCAAACAGAAAATTCCAACCGAAATCCTTGCAGGATGGCGACTGGTTGACCGGCTATGGTATGGGCACAGGCGCTTTCGGTGCTTTCCGGGGGTCGGCTACCATAAAAGCAAGATTAAACCCTGACGGGAGGCTGTTGTTACAATGTTCGGTAAATGATATGGGGCCTGGTACAGCAACGATGATGACGACGGTTGCCTCTAATGAACTGGGACTGCCTCCCGGTAAAATTAAAGTCGAAATGGGCAGTACCAACTTGCCACCGGGACCGATGCAGGGTGGTTCAACAGTTACTGCTACCGTTGGAGCGGCGGTGCAGGAAACATGTATTGAATTAAAGAAACAAATTGCGGTTCTTGCCAGTAAAGAAGGTTCGCCATTTCATACAACAACTGTTCATGAAGTAAAACCAGAGGACCTGCAGTTCTCAGAAACCGGGATCTCCCTTAAGACAAATAACGCTATCAGGCTATCATATAGTGATCTCTTCAAACAAAATAATGTATTGAATGTCGAACTGACTAAAGAATCAAAGGGACAACAACAGCCTTACTCTATGTATTCTTTTTCTGTACATTTTGTAAAACTCAGCGTGCATATGCCAACCGGCAGAATCAGGATAGACCATGTAGTGTCATGCGCTGACGCGGGAGCCATTGTTAGTCCCAAGACGGCGGCCAGCCAAATGATGGGTGGTGCGGTAGGTGGTATTGGTATGGCATTGATGGAGGACCTGGTATTTGATCATCGCTCGGGACGGGCCATTAATAATAACCTGGCCGACTATCATGTACCGGTTAATGCAGACATTCCACCTGTTGATGTTTTGTTTGTTAACAAGAAAGATCCATACACCAATCCGATGGGCACAAAAGGCCTGGGTGAAATAGCCCTTGTAGGAGTGGCTCCGGCAATAGCAAATGCAGTGTTCAATGCTACAGGAATACGTGTCAGATCATTGCCCATCACATTGGATAAATTATTATAGCAGCACTTACCCGGTGATGTGTTTTTTTGACACCAGAACATTTGGTTAGGGTCCTTCTGCAGGAGGCGGCGGCTCGTAAGGGGGGGTTGTCTCTAATTCATCCTCGGGAGGGGGTATGATGTCAGGATCATCCTGGATAAAGATTGGCTCGCCTGTTTCATCAACCGGCAATTTTGGCCTCTCCTCTTTTTTTTGCGTTCCAGGTTCAGCTTGCTTATCAGTGTGGTTTAGGTTTGTCATAAAAGTAGTTTATGCATAATTAGATTCATCGCGGTACGCTTCTTTCCAGCAGTTCTCATCAAATGCTGCATACGCAGGTAAAACACCATCGCCCAGCCGTTTTTTTCAACAATTAACAAAGCAAGATGATCCGTTGCTGCAAAAAAATGACTACTGTCAGATATGTTTTTGACAGTAGTCATTGTTCGGGAAAGGCATGAACCAAAACTTAAACCTGCGACTTTATTTCCTGAGGATCATTTTACGTGTTTCAACAATGCTTCCATTAATTACCAGCGAATAGGTTTAAGTACCGGTGGCTAATATTTCAGTAACATGATCACTGAAAGTATTTGAGCTTGCTATAAAAGGAGTTCGCATAGGTATCACTGATTGGGATAACCTGGTCTGCAACAAAGATCCTGTTTTTTTCTATATGGTCAATCTTATCAATCGCCACGAGAAAGGAGCGGTGCACCCGGGCAAAATCCCGGGAAGGCAGTAACTCTTCCAGTTTGGCGAAATTCAACAACGTCATAATTTTTTCTTCAGCGGTATGAATCCGGAGATAATCTTTCATGCCCTCTACAAATAAAATATCACCGGTAGCTACTTTCTGAATCCGGTGTCCCACTTTCAGAAAAATGTATTCCTGACCACTTTTCGGTTCCGGTTTTACGTCTTGTTTTTCTGGAATTACTCTGAGGCTTTGTTCCTGGTAAAGGCGCAGGACACTTTTATAGAATCGTTCAAATGAAAAAGGCTTCAACAGGTAATCTTTCACCTCCAGTTCAAATGCCTTCAGGGCATACTGATCATATGCCGTGGTAAGTACGATCATGGGCCTGGGATTCAGCATGGGAATAAAACTCAATCCATCCAGGTCTGGCATATTGATATCCAGGAAAAGAAGATCAGGTTTTTCTTCCTTCAGGGACGCTGCTGCTTCCAGGGGGCTCATGAAAGTGCCTTTCAGCTCCATGAATGACACCTTGCCTATATAGTCTTCCAGTATTTCCTGTGCCAACGGCTCATCGTCAATTATGTAGCAGGTGAGCTTTTCTTTCATGCAGCTGTGATTGAAAACCTTGAATTTTAAGAACGACAGCAAATGTTTCGCCCTGATGATCAATTTCGAGTATGTGCTGACCAGGGTAGAGCAGGGCCAGCCTTTTCTTCACATTTGGCAAGCCAATACCGCCCTGGTCATCAAGGCTATTTGCCGGGTTATTACCCACGGGGTTCTGTACGCTGAAGATAAGCGTATCTTCCGTAACCTTCACCCTCACCTTCAGCTCCCCGGGGCTGAGCCGCGCAGGGCTGTGTTTGTACGCATTTTCTATAAGATGGATGAACAGCAGCGGGGCGATGTAACAGTTGTCTATTGTCCCTTCGATCCTGAGATCCACCACCGGGCTCTGCTTATAACGGAGTTGCTGCAGACTAACATAATCCTTCAGATACTCCATCTCTCTTGTGAGCGGTACCGTCGGCGCGTTTGACTCATAGATCATATAGCGCATCAGCGAGGCCAGCTGCATAACTGCGTCGGGCGCAGCCGGTACCTGTTTGTAAACCAGCGTGTGAATATTATTAAGGGTGTTGAAAAGAAAGTGCGGGTTGATCTGCGATTTCAGATAATACAATTCTGCTTCTACCGCCTGTTTTTCAAGTTGCTCTTTTTTAAATGTATTGATCACCAGGTTCTCGGTGACACGGGCCAGCCAACCCAGGAAAATAAAAGGGAGCACAAAGGAGAAAATGCTGATCATATAATACTCAGAGAAAAGGTCAAGCGTATCCAGTTTGCGGTAGTGAAAAAGCAGGTAGGGAACAGGTCCGGTCAGGATTATACCTGCGAGCCTAAGAAAGTAAGCACCTCTTTTTTTCTTACCGGAGAATCGTGTCAGGAGAAAAAAATGGCTGTAAAAAACATACAACACTGACAGGAGCAATCCAAAAGTGAGGGTAGGCCAGTGAGAAGTATCCTGGCTCAGTTGAAGGGCTGCCAACAGGCTAAACAGTATCCAGAGAGTGATATGGATCAGCCTGAACAGTCTTTTAATGCGATTCATGGGTCAAAGGTATTTTTTCCTGCCATATACTCACAGCCCGCTCGACCAAAGACCCTCTTCCGGTCTACGAAAGTTCGGATGTAGCCTGCGGGCGTCCTCACGGATGCAAAACACCATCTGGTCGATTACTTCACCGCACTAACATATCGCTTTTCGCTTTGCATTTGGTTAAGTATTGTTTTGCAATGAAATGCAGGAAGGGAACTAAATAGAGCACTTCATTCCTGATTTTAAAACCTGAACCGGGATAAATAAGATAACATGGAAAAACAGATTTCTGGCCTGTCGATTCGCAATGTCTCTAAAACTTATGCTAATGGGGTCCAGGCATTGGATAATATATCACTAAACATTCCCTCCGGGATGTATGGGTTACTGGGGCCGAATGGTGCTGGCAAATCGACGCTGATGCGAACGCTCGCTACCTTGCAGGAACCGGATGACGGGCAGATCTTTCTTGGTGACATTGATGTACTGAACCGTAAGGAAGAGGTGCGGCAGACCCTTGGCTATCTTCCCCAGGAGTTTGGTGTTTATCCGAAATCATCGGCGGAAGATCTGTTAGATTACTTCGCTGTGCTGAAAGGCATTACCAACCGCGCGTCCCGGAAAGAAGTAGTGAGGTCCCTATTGAAACAAACCAATCTCTGGGAGAAGCGGAAGCAAAAACTTGGCGGTTTTTCGGGAGGAATGAAACAGCGTTTTGGGGTGGCCGTGGCATTATTGGGCAATCCGAAGCTGATGATCGTGGACGAGCCTACTGCTGGTCTTGATCCCGCAGAACGGGTACGTTTTCTCAATTTGTTGAGCGAACTGGGTGAAATTAGTGTAGTGATCCTGTCCACTCATATTGTCGAGGATGTGAGTGAGCTTTGTACCCGCATGGCCATCATCAACAAAGGCAGGATACTGTATGAAGCTGAGCCGCTGAAAGCAGTTGAGCAATTGCAGGGAAAGATCTGGCGGCGTATTGTTGAAAAAGGTGTCTTGCCAAAGCTTGAGCAGGAGCATAAGGTAATATCTACCAAATTACTGAGCGGGAGAACGGTGGTACATGTGTACAGTGAAGAAGATCCCGGTAACAGCTTTGAAGCGGCGTCTCCTGACCTTGAGGATGTATATTTCAGCACGATGGGGGCTCATATCGGAAGCCATAAACCGGGGGAGGCAATATGAAGCTCATAACTACTTTTCGCTTCGAATTCAGCTACCTGGTACAACAGCTCTCAACCTGGCTATACCTGGCGGTACTTCTCACATTCACCATCGTGATGGACTTCCTCATCACACCGGGGGATGGAGTATATGTTAACAATACTTTCCACATCACAGCTATGACTGTTATAGGCGGTTTTATCTGGTTGATGATGGGGGCCGCTATAGCCGGCGATGCGGCAGCGAGGGATATAAGAACGCGTATGCATCCGCTGACATACACCATGCCCGTTTCGAAGGTTGAGTACCTGGGTGGACGTTTCCTGGCAGCTATTGCGATCAATGCTCTACTGGTGCTTTCTTTGCCGCTGGGCATACTGCTTTCCTTCTACCTGCCAGGTATGAACGAGGATGAGTTTGGGCCGTTTAGGCCGTCCGCATATCTCAATGTTTACTTCCTTATCGCATTACCTAATGCATTTATTGCAACTGCCATCCAATTCAGCATGGCCGCGCTCAGCCGCCAGGTGATGACAAGTTATATGGCAAGCCTGCTATTGGCTATTGTTGCCCAGATCATCGCAATGGGCATGGCGAAGCTCTTCGGTAACTGGGAACTGGTGAAGTTGCTGGATCCTGTCGGGGTTGCGGGCATTGTAGGCAATGAAATGGCGACCTGGACGCCAATGGATAAAAATACAAGGTTGGTTAAGCTTGAAGGAATGTTTCTTTGGAACCGTGTCTTGTGGCTTTGTGTTGCTGTCGGTTCACTGCTGTTCACCTACATACGCTTCAATTTTGCTGAAACGAAGCGTTGGTGGGGCCGGTTTAGGCGAAGGCCAATAATAAATAGCAATCCTCCGGCTGAAGCAAACAGCATAAGAGCATCCGCAATCTCAGTTCCGGAAGTTCGACGAAATTTTGGTTTTGCGACTTCTCTCAAACAGGCACTTTACATTGCGCGGACATCGTTCAGGCAGATAGCCAGGCACCGAGCGGGATTTACCCTGGTCAGTATTATTGCTATAGTGTCCGTTGTGTTCGGTCAAAGCCTCATGACCCAGTTTGGCATTCCGCTGTTCCCGACTACGCAGCAGGTATTAACATACCTCACCCCTGATGTAGGTAACCCCGGAAGCCCGTGGGTCGTTATACCGCTACTCATCATGTACTTCGCCGGCGAGCTTATGTGGCGCGAAAGGGAGAGTGGACTAAGAGAGATTGCTGACGCTGCACCGGTACCTGAATGGGCACTCGTTGCGGGGAAGTTTATGGGAATAGGATTCATCATCGTGGCGTGGATTGCGATATTGATGGCAGCAGGAATTGGAATGCAGTTAAGCGTGAAGTATTATGATGTGGACCTCTTACTCTACCTGGAGGCACTTTTCGGACTGCAGCTGATAGACTACCTCCTTTTTGCGTTGCTGGCACTCGTGGTTCATGTAGTGGTCAATCAAAAGTATATCAGCTACCTGGTGTTGTTATTGATCTTCATCTTCATTGCCTTTGCATCCACATTTAAGGTGGAGCACCATATGCTCATTTTTGGATCGGACCCCGGATGGTCATATACGGACATGCGTGGCTTTGGGTCAACACCAGGCCCATGGTTGTGGTTCAAATTATACTGGATAGCCTGGGCCTTGCTGCTTGGGGTTGCTGCGAGGTTGCTTTGGCCGAGGGGAAGGGCTCAAAGCCTGCAAGATCGGCTTCAGTCAGCAAAACGGGGTATGGCAGGTCCTACAAAAAGGGTAGCAATTATTGGTACAGCGTTTCTTGTTGTTACGGGAAGTTTCATCTACTATAATACAAATGTGCGGAATGAGTACCAGGACAGTTCGGATATCGTCAGATTAAAAGCAGAATACGAACGTGGCTACGGAGCGTATAGCAACTCTCTTCAACCGCAGCTGGTTCAAACAAAACTGCAGGTAGACATTTTCCCCGACCATCAGCAAGTAAAAATCCAGGCAGCATATACACTGGTGAATAAGCATACGGTAACAATAGACTCCATTCATATCGGAAATGTGTCGGGAATAACCGGGGGCAGAATAATATTCAGTCGACCAGCAACGGCAGTGCGGATGGACAAGCACCTCAGTCATTTTATCTACGCATTGAAGGAACCCCTGCGACCAGGAGATTCATTACAAATGCAATTTGGCATAAGTTACAAACCGGAGGGTTTTCGTAACAGCGGCTCAGAGCTACTCGTGGTAAAAAATGGCACCTACTTTACTAATTACGACCTGTTGCCGGCCATCGGCTATCAACCATACAGGGAACTAAAAGATGCAACACTTAGAAAAAAGAATAAGCTTGCGTCGCGCCCTGCGATACCTTCTCTGTATGATCCTAAGGCGCGTTTGAAGTCGCTCAGTCCCGATCAGACAACCCTTGAAGTGATCGTTAGCACTGTAAAAGACGAAGTTGCCATCGCTCCCGGTAATCTCTACCAAACCTGGATAACAGGTGACCGGCGTTATTTTCATTATAAAACGGATGGTCCAATCGGCGGTGAGTATTCCATCTTATCAGCGAACTATGCAGTTGCTCAAAGCAAATGGAATGATGTTGCGATCAGCATTTATTTTCATCCCGATCATCAACAAAACATAAGTCGTATCCTCAATAGCGTTAAGGCTTCGCTGGCTTATTACACGGAACAGTTTGGCCGTTACCCGTATTCGCAAATAACGGTAGCAGAGCGCGCCGGTCCGGGTGGTGGTGCAACCGCAGATGCGGGCATCATTTATTACGGAGAGCAGTATGCTGTCCTGAACCCGGATGAGGGTCCGAACGGCTTTGACCTTCCTTACTATATACTGGCTCATGAAATGGCGCACCAATGGTGGGGAGTTGCCCGCTTATCACCTGCATACGTTGAAGGAGCTGGTGTACTGATCGAGGGCCTGGCGGTATATTCCGGCATGAAGGTCCTGGAAAAAAACTATGGAGATGCGCATTTGCGCAAATACGTAAACTATCTGCATGCCTCCTATGAAATGCCTCGCTCGTTGGCAACAGCTTCGTTATTGCAGGCAGATGAAGACTTTTTGTATTACCGGAAGGGTGGGCTGGCCATGTATGCTTTGAGTAAATACATTGGGACTGAAAACGTAAATGCTGCACTAAGGACTCTGCTGGGCAAACGCGATTCAGGATCGTTACCGTTCCCCACCACGATTGATCTTTATGATGAGTTACAAAAAGTTACCCCTGACTCATTGACTTATCTTTTGAATGACCTTTTTAAAGAGAACACTTACTGGCGACTGAAAACGAAGCAACTGGCTGTGACCCTGACCAGGGCGGGCAGCTGGGAAGTAACGATGAAAGTGGAGGCTCAAAAGTTGGTAATCGACCGTGTCGGTAACGAAAAAGAAGTACCGATGAATGATTGGCTTGAGGTCGGCTTATATGAGGAAGGCAGGGATTTATCGAAGCCACTTTACCTGCAGAAGCATCGCGTGCTGTCGGGCGAGCAGACAATCAAAGTTACAGTTCCGCGTAAGCCTGACCGCGGCGGTATCGACCCCAATTACCTGATGATCGACTTAAGACTCGATGACAATATCATCGAACCGGAATAATTATGTTTTTTTGCAGTGAGTATCCCTGGTAACAATTAAATGAAGACTATTGCCCTAAAATACAATTGAGTTTAAAATCTATTTCAGCCTCGAAGGTCCTGTTCCAGGGCAGCGTGAACTTCATATCAGAAGGGGCCTGGCATGATACCTTTTTTTGGCGGCTGTTCTTTATTTTGTTTGCGTACATGTCAGAAAGGTTATTGAACGACTGAAGCATCAATGAAGTTCCATAGTTCTCAACGGTTTTATTTTCTGCATCACTCAAAATCTTAGAACTAAGTTTGTTCTGGTCGAAGTGTTTGTTTACAAGCAACCGATTCAAACCATGAAAATAATAGTCATCTAACACACGGTGAAAAGTAAACCAGTTTTGTGCTGTCCAGATCCGTGCCGCTGCTGCCTCGTTGACAAATAATTTCTTTTCCGCAACATAAAACACAACGCCTTGTGGCAACGTAGTGCCGATTGTATTCGCTGCGGTGTTCCACGACGAATAGCTGTTGAGCTCCGGGAATACCCTCATCTCAAGCAGTGCTCTTGTAAATGTTGAATCTCCACCCTGCACATCGCCTACAGGATCTATGTCAGCTACAATAAGTTTTTTTCCGGCGCGCACCTTATCAGCAATTTCTTTCGCAAAGGTCTGTGCTCTGCCTGCATCTCTCCTGGAAGCAAAAACATAAAACAAAAGATCTGCTTCGTTTTCGTTTTTAATCTCCCGGGATCCGGTCGCCTCAATATGATAGCTTACCGTTTCCTGCAGTGGCTTGTCTTCAAATGGCATTACCGTTTTCGCTGCTATATCCGATGAGTAGACAGCCTTTATTGTTGGTGTAAGGTTATAGTGTTTGTTGAGCGCCCTGCCTAATAATAACATCGACACTTCGTCCGCCCCTGGCTGAACAGCGACTTTATTGCCCAGTCCATAACGTTTGGTCTCAGCCTGTAGTTTCAGTCGATCGGCAACATGGATGCCGACTGGCTTGGCATCGTCCTGCGATAAGATGAGGTAGTCGATCACACCGCTTTTTACAAACTTTATGGCCTGAAGATTCACTTTTAAATTACGATTTCTTGCTGCTTTATACTGTGCGAGGCCATCGGTTGGAATCTTTGCTTCTGATTCTTTTGTTTGTCGTTTGGATAAAGAATCAGATTGTACGGATACCTCTGCCCATTTTGCAAGATCAGCCCGGTATGACTCATTTTTTCCGTCTGCAGTTGGCGCGAGTCGCATAATCACGCTCTGCGCATAGATCTTCAACTTTGGAAACCTGCTGCGCAACTTGCCAAGGTGTTCCATACGTTTAAGAGCCACATCAGCATTAACGTTATAGACGCGAGATGCCACAAGACCACCATAAGCAAGCATATCCAATGCAATGATAGCAGCATCAAAATTTTTCATATCCTGCCTGTTCATCCAGTCGATGATCTTGTCCGACTCACCTGGTACAGTAAACCTGCCAACAAGCTCTTTTGGCGCAGTAACAAGTTCCACGTCTCCGATCAATGCCATCTTCTCGGTAAACTGGTAACATGGGGGTCTGTCATCCAATGGCACAAATAAAATTCTGACTTTCCCGCCCGGCTTAGATTGTCCGATCACGGACAGGGAAAGCATTAATAGGGTTACAAAACAAGATAGACGTATCGTTAACCTGGATCTCCTGAGCTTGTACATTATTGTTGAGTTGTATCGATTGTTGTTTGTGACTGGGTGCTGTGTTATCCGCTTATTTCGGCCATCTGATTTCCACACCTTGTTGTTGAATGAATTTTTGAAAATCTTCCAGATTGTTTTGATTCTCTCTTATGGCGCGGGGAGTGACTTTATTCTTAATAGCATGAGCTGTCAGCAACCCGACAGTTTCACCAATGTTCCATTCTACGGGATGCAGGCGATAACATCCGTTGGTGATATGGGTTGTGCCAATATTTTTATTAGCGGGAAGAAGATTGTCCATACGTTTCGGGATCAGGGCCCCAAGCGGTATCTCAAACGGCAGGGAAGAAAAGTCGATGTAGTTGTTACCTCTTGTGCTGGGATGCAGATCGATATGATAACTACCCACGCCAACACTATCATAAAATTCCTCACTTCTTTCAGCTGCTTTTTTTCCGTGTACAAGCTCGCGGTTCGCCTTGCCTACATGTTCTTCTTTTACTGTGAACAGTGCCTGTATTCTGCGGGCCTCGCGGATGTATGGGTATTTGGCCAGACCATCTCTTGTTCCCATGATATCCTTACGAAGCCGTAATCCCTTCCAGCCAAGAGCGCCGTCGGGACGTGGCGCTTCAGTTTGTAACCAGTAGAGAAGGGACAGGCTTAATTGCTTTGCCCGGTCTACATGATATTTGAAATCCTTTTCACTTGCACCAATGAGGTTGCCGGACAAATAATCATTTTGTGGCCAGTTAACAGAACAGATATCTCCGGCATATGTGCCGGGCTGAAAATTGTCTTTGCTGATTATACGACGATAGTTCCAGAGATTTAAAGAATTGCCCGTTTTCAATCCTTCGGGATGAAAACCCAATGGCGTAGGAACAAGGGTAGCAGGCTTTGGATACATCAGCTGCAATTGTTTGCCTGGCCATGCAGGTTTCATAGGAGGAATGAAACTGCTCCAATATTTATAATCTGTTGGTTTTTCGATGATGTGTTCAGCGCCCGGTATGTAGTCCATTGCAAAACATACCGTGAATGCCTGTACGTTTTCCGGGTCCGCAGTATCAGGAGCATGCAATTCACCTGTCACCGATTTTGATTCCGTACCGGTCACGAATTCTGTTCCGGTTAAGGGCAGCAAGTCACCTAATTCCGTAGCATCAACAAAATACGGCGCAACAAGGAACACTTCTTTTTTGCTTTCGGTATCAACGGCTTTTAGTGCTTTAACTTTATTGCCCGTTACCTCAGCTGAACTGATTTTATGATTAAGCAACAATGTTAGCTTTCCATTGCTGATGTATGGAGCCAGCAGTTCATATAACACTGCCAGTGCTACGCGCGGTTCATGGCTAAGTTCAGACACTACAGCATTACCGGGATTGAAGAATTCTCTTTGCGCAGCAGCATCAGTAAGAAGATAGTGTTGCTTATAATAGCCTCTCACCCTGGTACGGAACTTACGATAGAGCGCCGTGGCTCCATGTGTCTCGATCCACGGATGTTCATCCGGAGGTACGCCCTGTTGGGTGAGCTGACCACCGATCCAATCGGATTCTTCTGTCATCACCACAGACAAATTGTTCTTCAGCGCTGACAGTGCTGCGGCACATCCTCCAACGCCGCCGCCCGCTATGACCAGATCAACTGCAATTTCATTTTTATACGCTCCGGCTTCGGCCAGGCCGGGAGTTGTTTGTGAATGATTTGCCCAGGTGTGCTCACTATTGTGGTCGTCTCCACGGAAACTTGTCAGTGTTGCGCCGGTGCCAATTCCAATTATCTCGAAAAATTTCTTTCTATTCATTAGTTGAATGACTTTGTTGGCTTGAGACTTTTATATCCATTCAAACCATAAAACAGGATGTATACGTAACAGATAAGAGGAACCATAAAAGCTACTTCCCATGGAAAGCTGTCTTTTATCAGGCCCTGTGAATAAGAAATTATTGCGCCCCCTGCAATAGCGGTTGAAAGGATGCCGGATGCTTTGGTGGTGTGTTCTCCCAACCCAGTTACAGACAAGGAAAATATAGTAGCAAACATTACCGAATTAAACAAGCCAACAAGGATCATTGTCCACACCGCTATATAGCCTTCGCTGAACACAGAAATCAGTATCATCGAGATTGCCATAACCGCGCAAAAGCTCAACACCTTCGGGGCTTTTACCCGTTGAAGAATATATGAGCCTGCCAATCTTCCTACCAGCATGGATCCCCAGTAAAACGACACATACTGGTTAGCGCTTTTCTCAGTTATTCCAATATTGTCTGAAATATAATTGGTCAGAAAGGTGCCGATGGAAACCTCTGCACCAACATACATGAAGATGCCAATAGCTCCGTAATTCAGATTTCTGAATGAAAAGACGCTCTTCGATTTTGCCTTCGCCGCAGGGGATGCCGGTGCCAGCTTTATAACGGGTAAAGACATCTTTGAAACTGCCAGTGCTATGATGATCAACAGCACTGCGATCCCGATATAGGGATATCGTACCGCTTCACTTCCTGCCCCCGTGTCGCGGAGTGGCGATAAAATAAAGTAGGCGCCGAATATAGGTGCGACCGTGGTTCCGATCGACCCGACTCCCTGGATTAACGTCAGGCGCGAAGATGCGGTCTTTGCCGGGCCCAGTATCGTGATGTATGGATTGGCTGCAACCTGCAGCAATACGATGCCGATCGCCAGAATAAACAATGCAGCCAGGAACAAAAAATACTGGTGCCATACCGAAGCAGGGTAGAACAACAACGCACCAAATGCTGCGATAGAAAATCCCATCACCATTCCATTTTTAAATCCGATTTTTTCAACCACCTTGCCAGCGGGGATAGACATGACTCCATAGGTAAGAAAGAAATAAAACTGTACTAGCGAAGATTGCGAATAACTTAACGTAAACCCGGTTTTAAAAAACGGTACAAGTGTGTCATTGAGGCATGTGATGAAACCCATCATAAAGTACAGCACTGCCAGCGAGAAAAGCGCAGGCATATAGCTCTTAACGGGATTTTCACTTAATTCAGCCTCCGGTGCACTAACAGTCGAAACGATTGCCATCTTATCATTGATTTATTAAATAGCCGGAACGACCCGGCCCTGAAACAGTTATTGCTAAATAGTCCGGCTAAGGAACATGTTATTCCTGGCGGTAAGACAGCCTCCCATCACACCGGCTTTTTCTCCCAGCTTCGACATCCTCAGTTTGGTATCGTTGTTCACAAGCCCCAAAGAGTACTTATTGAGCGCGCTTTTAATTGGCAACCTGATAAGATCCCCTGTCTGGGCCAGCGTTCCCCCTATAATCACGAGTTCGGGGTTGAAGATATTTATCAATACCGCGAGCCCTTTCCCGAGCCGTTCACCCAATTGGGCGATCAGTTCGATCGAAAGCATGTCATCATTATTAGCCGCATGAATGATATCAACCAGTTTTATGTCCTCCGGTGTTCCATACATTTTTGCAAGCTGTGAGGAAGATCCCTCCCGGATCTTTTCCTTAAACAATCTTACGAGGGCGCTGCCGGAGGCCTCTGTTTCAAGACATCCTTTTTTTCCGCAATGACATAAGATCTCATTGTTGAAAAAAGGGATATGCCCGAACTCCCCGCTAAAGCCTGATTTTCCGTAGTAAATTTTTCCTTCGATCATAATGCCCATACCAACCCCATAATCCAGATTTATGAACAGGACATTTTTTTCGTCACTCACCTCACCAAAACAAAACTCACCATAAGCCATGGCACGCGAATCGTTTTCCAGTACAACGTGTATGCCTAACCGCTGCTTAAGTGTCGCCGCGAGTGGTTCTTCGTGGAAGTGAAAATAGCTGTAGCTATAGCCCCCTTCAGTGTTGACTCGGCCCGAAAGGTTGATACCTATTCCCCAGATCTTTTCGCGGGCAATTGAAAGATGACTGATAAAATCTTCTATGAGCACTATCAACAGTTCAAAAGCCTGCTGCGTGTTTTCAAGTTTATAAGGCACATCTTCTTTGATAGACACAAGGTTCTTTTTGAAATCCAGAAGGCCGATATTAATCGTGTATTTTTTTACATCTACACCGATAAAAAAGCCGGCCTCAGAAGCCAGGCCGTACATACTGGCTCTTCTCCCGCCGGTCGAATCAACTTTGCCATAGTCTTTGATGAGCTCATCATTGATCAGCTCGTTCAGCAAGGTGATCGTTTTTGGGGTGCTGATATTCAGTTCCTTGCTCAGATCCGCCACTGTAGCATTTGTAACGCTGTCCAGGTATGCGATGATAGCTCTCTTCAGATTCTTATTCTTAAAGGCTACACCGGAAGAATCACCGTCGGAGAAAACCTCCAGGAAAGATTGCCGCATAGTGTTGTGATTAGATCAGGCTGCTAAATACGCGAATTATGGCAGAAAACTAATTAAATTTTTTAACAAAGTTTTTATTATTTGTTAAAAAATTGTAAGATTGCTAAATACTTCTTACAGTTATTTAATATGATCACACCTTCCCGGATACCTGGCAAAACGCTGAAACCCAATACTGGCTTGCATTCCTATGCGGAAAGTTACAGGCAGGAGTTATTAAATAATATTCTTCCCTTTTGGATGAGATACAGCCGGGATGATATAAATGGCGGTTATTTCACCTGCCTGGAGCGGGATGGCTCGGTCTACGACACCGACAAGTTTATGTGGCTGCAGGGGAGGGAAGTCTGGTGTTTCAGCTATATGTACAATCATGTAGAAAAAAATCCGGCTTGGCTGGAAATGGCGCTGCACGGAGCGGAGTTCATGGAAAAACACGGCAGGGATGAAAAAGGCAACTGGTATTTCTCGCTCACTGCAGAAGGAAAACCCCTGGTTCAGCCATATAATATTTTTAGTGACTGTTTTGCCACCATGGCTTTTGCTTCGTTACACAAGGCTGTTCCCGAGGAACGCTATAAAGATATCGCGCTACAAACTTTCCAGAATATTCTCGACAGGCAGAAAAACTGGAAAGGTGTTTACGATAAATCTTATCCGGGTACCAGGTCGTTGAAGAGTTTTAGTCTGCCCATGATCCTTTGCAACCTCTCCATAGAGCTCGAACATTTGTTGGGTTCGGAAAAAGTTAACGAATTCATCCCGGGCATTGTCAGCGAGGTTATGGATGTTTTTTATCAGCCGGATTTCGGACTGATACTGGAGAATGTTTACGAGGACGGCAGCTTCTGCGATTCGTTTGAAGGCCGGCTGGTTAATCCCGGACATGCCATTGAAGCGATGTGGTTTATCATGGATCTGGGGAAGAGGATTGGCGACAAACAATTGATCGATCGTGCCTGCGATATCATGCTGCACACACTTGAATATGGATGGGATCCTGTTCATGAAGGCATATTTTATTTCCGCGACATACAGGGGCATCCACCGCAACAGCTGGAATGGGATCAGAAGCTTTGGTGGGTACATATGGAAACCCTGGTTGCCCTGGCGAAAGGATATGACCTGACTGGTAATGAGCGGTGTCGCGAATGGTTTGAGAAAGTGCATCAGTATACCTGGAACCACTTCAGGGATAATGAACATGGAGAATGGTTTGGCTATCTAAACCGAAGGGGAGAAGTATTACTATCTGCAAAAGGTGGTAAATGGAAAGGTTGCTTTCATATGCCAAGAGCCTTGTACCAGGTGTGGACAACTTTGGAGAAAACCAATTCTTCTCCAGGTTAGGGCCAGGTGAAATCGTATTGCCGTCCGACACCAGGCCGCAGGGAAATACGATCGACCATTATTTAAGAGTTGCAATTAAGAAAAACCATAATAAAGCGTAGAAAATCACTTCCAAATTAACAACTGTCTTTTATGAGAAAGCTCATTTTTTTACTCATGCTGTGTACCACCTGCTATTCAGCTTTTGCCCAACAACAGCTAACCGGTAAAGTAACCAATGCGGCAGGAGACCCGGTTCCCGGCGCATCGGTGATTTCGAAAGGCGGGTCAAACGGCGTGGCTACAAACACCGCGGGTGAATTCAGCATCCGCGCAACAGCAGGCGAAACACTTGTCATTTCAAGTGTGGGTTTTGTTACACGCGAGTTCACTGCTTCACTAACAAGTATGGTCATCCCACTTACATCGGTTAACGCTGAACTGGCTGATGTGGTAGTTGTCGGATATGGCACACAGCGAAGGGCCGCGATAACGGGCGCTGTGGTGACCATCAAAAATGATGCACTCACCAAACGGCAGGTGGCAAGTACCAGCAATCTGTTGCAGGGACTTGCGCCGGGCGTAACGGTTCAGCAGCAGAGTGGGCGGCCCGGAGCAGATGGCGCTACTATACGCATCCGTGGAATCAGCAGTATCACAGCTGGCTCGGACCCACTGGTACTTGTAGACGGTGTTGTTTCAACGCTTGACAATATCGATCCTAATGCCATCGAAAGTATCAACGTTTTAAAAGATGCAGCTTCTACCGCGATATATGGTTCACGTGCTTCAAACGGTGTAATACTCGTACGTACAAAAAGAGCAACTTCACCCGGACTCAAAGTGAGCTACAATGCATTTGTTTCAAAGCAGGTTGCAACAGCTATCCCGGAACGCACTTCAGCGATTGAGCATATGGAACTCAGCAACGTCGCCGAAAGGAACCGCACCGGGAATCCAAACGCGGTGTTGTATGCACAGTCTCTTATCGACAAGTACAAAACAACAGCTCCCAACAACCTTGATGTGATCGATACGGACTGGCTGGATCTTTTGCTCACGAACAATGGACTCCTTCAAAACCACAACGTACAGCTGATCTCAGGTGGTGAAAGGGTTAATGTGTTCACTTCTGTGAGTTATCTGAAGCAACAAGGGCTGATACAAAACAACAGTTATGAGAAGTATGATGTCAGGTTCAACCCTGATTTTAAGATCTCTGATAAACTTACTGTAAGTGGTGTGTTAAGTTATAACAACAGTACTACCATAAATCCATCAACGGGTTCACCCGAATTTATCATTCGCCAGGCTATAGGATTGCCGGCAGTTGGTGGTGGAAAATATGGTGAGGGTATGTATGGAACTGCGGGACAAACCAATAACCGCAATCCGCTTGCTATGGCTGAGGCTGCCGGAACATCTGAAAGAGAAGATAATACCTTTCTCACCAGGGCCGGCTTCAGCTATCGTCCAATAAAAAATCTTGAGATAGAAGCATATTGGGCAAGGGAATCAAGAACGCCAACAGCAAAGACCTTTGTTCGCAACGTAGATATTTATCAACCAAATGTTGCCACCCAGGGTTATGATAAAATCGGTGTTTGGCCGGGCAGCACTTCACTTGGTGAATCATCCGCCAAAAATATTTACAAGACCTATCTTGCCCAGGCAACATATAGCGCGAAGGTCGGCAAGCATTATTTAAAGGCGCTGGCCGGGGGACAATCTGAACTATTCACCAATTCAATGTTCAGCGCATCAAGAACGGGTTTCATCAACCCTGATCAGCCATATCTTAATCTTGGTTCAGGTGCAAGGGATAATAATGCAAGCGCAAGTGAACTTGCTTTAGCCGGCTTCTTTGGAAGGTTAAATTACAACTACGATGAAAAGTATTTTCTCGAACTGAACGGACGATATGATGGCTCTTCCCGCTTTTCACAAGAGCTGGATAAACAATGGGGTTTCTTTCCATCTGCTTCTGCGGGATGGATATTTTCACAGGAAGACTTTTTTGAAGGGGCCCGGGGTATTATAAATTTTGGTAAACTAAGAGGCTCTTTAGGTACTCTAGGAAACCAGAATTTCAATTCATTTTATCCCTTTGATGCCTTTTATGGACAGTCGCCTTACAATAATCCAAACAACGGTACGAATGCATACTTCAATAACATAACCACCCTTGGATACGCGATCCTTGAATTTCCAAACAAGCAGATCGAGTGGGAAAAATCGAATCAATGGAATATCGGTGTAGACCTCGGTATCGCAAAGAATTTCACTTTTACTGCGGATTATTATGTAAGAAGCCTTACCGATATGATTTTACGTCAACCGCTTCCTACCTATGCCGGTGGCGCCACTAATCCACTGATCAATGCAGGTAAGATGGAAAACAAAGGCTGGGAATTTTCCCTGAATTACAGGAAGAAATTCAAAGATTTCGGTATTGATGTAACAGGCATGCTTTCCGATGTTGTGAACACGGTTACGAGCCTTGCCGGTAACCAGTTCCTTGATGGAGGATTTCTCCGTACACAGGAAGGACAGGCATTTAATTCTTATTTCGGATACCAGGCACTTGGTTATTTCCAGGATACGAATCAAATAAAAAGTTCCCCTGTGCAGTTTGGAACACCTTTCAATTCAACAAACGCAGGGGTAGGACCCAAACCTGGTGATGTGAGATATGCGGATATCAGCGGTCCTGCGGGTAAACCTGATGGCATCATCGATGCCTTCGACCGTACGTTTATCGGCAACGCGTTCCCGCGATATGAATACAGTATCAACATCAACCTGACATACAAAAATTTTGATCTGAACGTCTTCGGACAGGGTGTCGGCAGAAGAGATAATTATCTTACCGGAACGGGAGCAGTACCTTTTTCCAGTACTGATTTTGCAGCTTCGTTGTTGGAAATACATAAGGATTACTGGTCCCCCACCAATCCTAATGCCACCTTCCCGCGTCTTTTGCCTGCCGGATCGGGCGGAAACAATTACGTGGCTTCCACACTATGGATCCGCAGTGCTTCCTATTTCCGTATAAAGAACGTGAACCTTGGATATCGTATTCCGGAAAAGTTGTTGGCTAAAGCGAAGATCACTTCCGCAAGAATTTTTGTAAGTGCGTCGAACATCTTCACTGTTACAGACAGCTTCGATGGATTTGATCCGGAGATCAACACGCAGAATGCGGAATTCTATCCGTTAATGAAAACGTTTACTGCAGGATTGAATATCAACTTTTAACTAGCACCCATAACCGAATAACAATGAAAAAGATACTTTCTATATCGCTGCTTGCCGCTGTCACCCTGTTATACGGCTGTAAGAAGTTCCTGGATCGGAAACCTCTTGATGCATCAGCTGCATCCACCTTTCTGACCAATGAGGCAGAAATGGACCTGGGATTAACCGGTGTTTATGCCAGTGCGTTTTGGGCAGTGGCGAATAACGTTCCGTTGATGTATAGCATCGAATCTACAACGGACCTTGCCATCAGGAGAACAGGTAACGCAGAAGACCAGATTGCACTGGGTAATGCAGGGCCATTCCTGGTTTCGAACGGAATAACGGTAGTAGCCTGGGACCAGGAGTATAAGCTGGTTGCAAGAGCCAATCAGCAATTGCAGGGTATGGTTCGCGGAGAAGACAACGTTGATCCAAAGACATATGGCAGGATCAGGGCAGAAGTGCTGGTGCTTAGGGCATGGGCATATTTCCACCTGATGTCGCAATTTGGGGACGTGCCTTATTACCGGGAGCCTTTGGAAGCGGTCGATATCTTTACGCTGACAAGAACACCGGTTGCCACGATAGCAGCCGACCTGTACAAGGATCTGGATGAGGCAGTAACATTGTTCGATGCTGCGGGAACGCAGGCTGTACAGGCAATGGGCAAGGTAAACAAAGGTGTTGCTCTTGGTGTTAAAGCTAAGATAGCTTTACTGATCAAAGACTATAATACTGCAGCAACAGCAACAAAGGCCATCATAGATGGTAATCAATATGCGCTTAACCCGCGTTATACCGACTTATTTGTACTCAGTGGTCAGCAGGCCAATGCGGGTCGCGAAATTATGTTCAATCAAACGTTTCCAACGGACGTGCTTGATCCGCAGAACTGGCTGGCAGTAATCACCATTCCAAGACAGGTAGGTACATCACAGAGCAGTCATTTTCCATCGCAGCAGTTGGTTGATAAATTCGAAACCAGGGACGGAAAACGAATTGACCAGTCAACCATTTATGATCCTGCGAAGCCATCTGTTAACCGGGACAACCGGCTACGCTGGACAGTATATCTGCCTGGGGATACCATGGTACACAACACCGCAAAGGCACCCTCTCTCCCTTATGTACAACCGAAGGAAAGAACTATCTACAATATTCATACTAACCAGCGTTTCAAATGGAACTGGAACACCAATAAGTTTGATACACTGGCAAATAATATAGACTGGATCGGTTATCTGACCAGCCCGTGGTTTGCGGGTGCTACAGGATCGTCTGGTGGAGTAGGGTACAGCTGGAGAAAATATGTTGATTCGACTCAATATTCGTGGGAAACGAAAACGGGGTACATACTGATGCGGTACGCGGAAATACTGCTGACATATGCTGAAGCAAAGATTGAGCTTAACCAGATAGATAATACTGTTACCAATGCAATCAACCTCGTGAGGGCAAGAGCCGGTCAGCCTCCTGTAAGTGGTAACCAGGCCGAGCTCAGACAGATCGTCAGAAGAGAACGTGCCGTGGAATTTGCGGGGGAAGGGTTGCGATTATACGACCTGCGTCGCTGGGATCTTGTTTTGGAGGCGATGAACGGACCAGTTGTCGGAGCTGCAAGAAATCCAGCTGACGTACCTGCAACTCCAACATTCACGGTTAATGATGTTCCCAACTACTCCGCCAGCCTGGCCAAAAGAATTTCCACCCGCGGTCAGACAAGGAACAACACCGAAAAGCATAAGTTATGGCCTATACCCCAGGGCGAATTGGATAAGAATAAAAATTTAACCCAGAATCCTGGTTGGTAATCAGCCGGGGAGGAAATCTATCTGTTGCGGCAAATAAATCTAGTTTGCCGCAACTAACGGAAGTTGAGGAACGTCCTTATATTTATCTTCCTTTTTCTTTTTGGGCATTCCTGCGGTCAAAACCTTAGCAGCTTTCTTCACTTTGCGATTGAACTTTTTTTCACCCAGTGTATCCCTGAGGTCCAAAAGGTTTTTTGCGATGGTTGTCGCAATGTGTTGACGTAGTAGCTGTTTTTTTGTTTTCTTCTTCATCCCGGGCATGGTTTCTAATATTTGTTGTTTACAAACTTAACAATAAGATAATATGTGCAATGTTAAGTTTTCACACAAAAGCGCAATCTTGACACCTGCTTCATTTTGGGTTATTAATTTCGCCCTTTATGGCTAGCAATCGTTAACGGCGTTCTGTTTCTACGGGATGCCTTTTTTTATTGCCGAAAGTGATGACCGACCTCTAACTATGACGTTGTAGTAGAAAGTCACCGGAGGCAGAAAGAAAAATAATAAATTAACTCAACACAAAAAGTGCAGAATGGCCCATGCGGCGAATCGCACTCCGGCTTTATATAGCCGTCGGCCTGCCAGGATGTTTCCGGTCAGGTTGCCGACGAAAATCACAAATCTGTATTGGAAAAAAAATGAGGTGAGTGCAATTATCTTCGGTCAAAATTCCATAAGTTGACTTATGATGCATTGGACTCAGGTAATTGACCCCTTTGACAACATCGCAGTATCAGCATTGGTGGCAATTCTCCCTATCCTTTTTATTTTCTGGGCATTGATCATCAAAAAAATGAAAGGCTACAAGGCTAGCTTGCTTGCATTACTGAGTGCCTTGTTGATTGCTGTCTTTATATACCGGATGCCGGTGGAGCTTGCTTTATTATCTTCGGCACATGGTGTTTTATATGGTCTTTTCCCCATTTGCTGGATAGTGATTACTGCCGTTTATCTTTTTAATATCACGGTAAAAAGCGGACAGCTGGAGATTATTAAACATTTCATGGCATCAATAACGTCCGACAGGAGATTACAGGCATTGTTAATTGCTTTTTCTTTCGGATCATTTTTAGAAGGCATGGCCGGTTTTGGAGCACCCGTTGCTATCACAGCAGCAATGCTTGTTGGCCTGGGTTTCAATCCCCTGTATGCTGCTGGTTTATGTCTTATTGCCAATACAGTACCAGTGGCGTTTGGTTCTATTGGTATTCCGATAACTGTAGCGGCGCAGGTTTCAGGAATCCCTGAAATGGCTATATCGCAAATGGTGGGCCGTACACTTCCATTCCTTTCTCTCCTGATTCCTTTTTATCTCGTGGTCCTGATCTGCGGCTTTAAAAAATCTATTGACGTTTTACCGGCTATTCTCGTGTCCGGAATCTCGTTTTCTGTGCTGCAATGGTTCGCGTCCAACTATCTGAGCCCAATGCTTCCGGATGTCCTTGCCGGTATAGGTTCTATACTTGCCCTGGTCATTTTATTGAAATACTGGAAACCAGGAAATGTCTGGAAATTCAGGGATGAACCAAAACAAGAAGAAAGTACAGAGGCAAGGCATTCTTCGGGTCAGATCATAAAAGCTTTCTCGCCCTTTATTATTTTAACCGTTATGGTTATTGCGTGGGGGCTTCCTCCCGTTAAGAGCACCCTGAACGCAATCGGGCAGATTCAATTCGACATACCGGGACTTCACAATGTAATTTTGTTAAGTGATGGAAAATTGCTTCCGCAGGTATTTAAGTTTAATTATTTAAGTGCTGCGGGGACAGCCATATTGTTGTCTTCACTTATCTCTCTGCCACTTATAGGTGTTGCATTTACAGATGGGGCGAAAATCTTTGTCTCAACGTTGAAGCAGTTAGGATTTCCTATTCTCACCGTTGCCTCTGTGTTAGGTTTTTCGTTTATCCTGAATAATGCCGGAATTTCAAATACCATGGCAAAAGTTTTGGCAAATACGGGATCCTGGTTCCCGTTCTTTTCACCAATCCTCGGTTGGTTAGGTGTTTTTATAACGGGTTCAGACACTTCAGCCAATGCCTTATTTGGTAAACTTCAGTATGCGACTGCCGTTTCAATTGGGGTCGATCCTGTTTTAACAGTAGGTGCTAATGTTTCAGGTGGAGTCGTTGGCAAGATGATCTCCCCACAGTCGATTGCTATTGCAGCTGCAGCGGGCCATCTGGTGGGAAGGGAATCTGATCTTTTCCGCTTCACCGTGAAACATAGTTTCATCATGCTTTTCGCCATTTGTTTGTTGACCTTAGGTCAGGCTTACTTGTTTAGCTGGATCATTCCTTCGTATACGGAGGATAGTCAAGGTGTTCCCGCACCAGGATATTCTGGTTCGGACGGGTATATCTATTTGACAGTTCTGGCCGTCATTTTAATGGGCATAGCGATGCTGGTCGTCCGGTCCTCGCAAACAAAAGCCCGTATAAAATCAGGAAGCTAAGCTTAACAAATTAGGATTTGTTTCACTCACTGCCAGCGCAAAGCGAAGCATGGTAACTACGTGGTAGGAAAATCACATTGAAGAACCTGTAGCCCTTTTTTGGGATACAAAACCCGGAGGTGGAATTCGGTGAAACCATTATCGGTTACTTTTCACAGTTATATTTTTCATAAGTTGCGTTGTTTATTGCCTTTGAAGGAAAGGATAGCAACTATTAAATTTGTTGCACCGGGGATTCCTGACTAAAGGCATAAATTCATTTTGGAAGCAAGACGATTCCAGAGCTTTGACCATTAAATTATAGAACTAACTTGATAGATAACATCCTGTTTTACTCGAGCATTTTTATCATTTTGAGCACGCTTCTTCCGCTTGTGCATAATGACTTCTGGATCTTCAGAGTGTTTGATTATCCCCGTTTGCAAAAGCTCGCCTTAAATATTGGGCTGATCATAGCCATTCTTTTGTTCCCTTTAAGCACACGCGATCTTATTATCCTCGGAGCGCTTGTTATCAATATGATCTATCTGTTTTCGCTGATTTTGCCCTTTACACGATTTGGAAAGCGACAGGTGGCGGACGCAAGTGATCCGCCTGGAGAAAATAATCTGAAATTACTTATTGCTAACGTTTTCCAGGAGAACAGGAAAGCGCAGGATTATCATCAGTTGATTGCAACCCATGATCCGGACATTGTACTAATGGTTGAAACTAATCGATGGTGGCAGGAGCAGATGGATTCAATCAGCGGGAACTATCCTCACCAGTTCAAGGTTCCCCTCGAAAATACTTATGGGATGCTTTTCTACTCCAGGTTGGAATTGAGCGAAGGCTCCGTTAAATACCTGGTGGAAGACGATATTCCGTCCATTGAAACAAACGTTATCCTTAAGTCTGGTCAAAAGGTGAAACTTTACTGCCTTCATCCCCGGCCCCCGGTGCCACAGGAAAATCCGAGATCAACAGAACGGGACAAGGAGATATTGCTCGTTGGCGAAACCGCAAAGGATTGTGATTTGCCGGTAGTTGTGATGGGTGATCTGAATGATGTTGCATGGAGCTATACCACGGAGCTTTTTAATAAGGTAAGCAAGCTATTGGATCCCAGGCGTGGCAGGGGTTTCTTCAATACTTTCAACGCTAAATATTTCTTCCTCCGTTTTCCCCTGGACCACATTTTCTGCTCCAAAGATTTTACATTAAGCTCAATAGAAAGACTTGGCAGTTGTGGATCGGATCATTTTCCTATGTGTGTGAGCCTTCAGTATAGTCCAAAAGATTCGGGAGATAACGAAGAGCCGGTGGCGACAAAGGAAGACCATGAATTAGCACAGGAGAAAATTGATGCTCCTGTGGATTAGCCATATCAACTTTTCGGATGGATACTTCAGGCTTTTGGATTAGCCTGTGCCACCCATCTTGTTAAAAAGGGTAACATATCGACAGACTTTTGTATAATTTCATGGGGTAAATTGTGTTTCATCATCTCAGTTGTTGCGATGTCCTTCATTTTCTGCAAAGTCATGTCGGGATCTGTGAAACTCCCGTTCTGATAACAATATTTACAATATAACTCACTTTTTGAACCGTCACTTTCAGTTCCGCGTAATTCAGCGTCGTCGATCGGCAGCGTGCAACTTTGGCAAAATTTCAATGTTTCCATTTCAGTATGTTTTTAATTGAACGATGACCTCTTATATCGAAGACTGATTCGAAACGGGTCTGATCATAAATTGTAAAATTACGCCTGGAATAAGCCAGACCAGATGACTTAAAATATAAGTGACTGTGATATTGCTCATTGTTAATGCGCGTGAATCATATTATAATCGCCAGATCCGGTAATCGCCGGATCCGGGCGCAAGGGATTCGTAATCGTCCTTTATAATCTTATGAAGTAACTCATGTACCAAGGCACTTTGAAGATGTCATAGTCAAAGAATCATAAATGACTGGAAGAAATTTCAGAAGATGGTAAAAAGCTCGCGACTGAGTAAGGTCAGTAGATGTGTTGATATAAGTCCTTTTTGTCCGGGTTATCCTATGGTAGCTTTAACTACACATAAATCAAAAAAAAGGAGGTTTTTATGTCAACAAAAGCAATTACCAAGTCAACCGATTTGCCATCAGTATTTGATGACTTTTTCAAGCCCTGGAACGAGTGGTTTAACAACGGCTTGCAATGGTTCAAACCCATTTCGATGCCTCCGGTAAACATCACAGAAGATAAAGATGGTTACAAGGTTTCGCTGGCAGCCCCCGGTTTGAAAAAAAGCGATTTCCATATTGATCTGGAAGGCAATATGCTAACAATCAGCAGCGAAAAAGAGGAGAGCAAAGAAGAAAAAGATGAAAAATTTACACGAAAGGAATATAACTATTCGTCATTCAGCAGAAGCTTTACTTTACCTAATGATGTGAAACAGGACAAAATAGAAGCAACTTATGAAGAAGGTGTTCTGAAATTACAACTCCCAAAAAAAGAAGAGGCCAAACAAAACGATATGTCCAGGCAGATCGCCATAAATTAGGGCGGTTGGAACCGTGAATAGATTGGAGATTGTTAAAGCAATTGCTGAAAAAAAATATGGTTTATTGGTAAGAGACCTTATGAAGGAAAATCTTACCGTTTTTAGTGGAGATGATTTAATCGAAACAGGTCTTGAAGAACTTGCTGTCAACCCAGAGCGTGTGTTTCCGGTTCTTAGTAATGGTCATTCAACAGGAGTGATTAATCTTAATTATCTGATAGAATATCTTCTTATTCATAAGGCGGATTCAAAAGAATTTGCGAGGATCAAATCACTTGCCGGACTCATTTAGACAGCATCACTCGAAATATATTGACTGATCTGATCATCAGATTCAAGGATTTGAATAATTCTGACGCCCCAGTTAATACCCGGGCGGTATTCTGACAATATAAATGCAGCAATAATTTACAAATATTAAAATCAGGTTATGGAAAATATTTTGTTAGCGATTGATGTCAATGAATCTTATACAGTCCCGGAATTCGGATGTTGGTTGGCCAGTATCACGAGATCCAGGCTAACTGGAGTCTTTCTTGATAATATAGCCGGAATTTTAAAACCGACAATGAAAACGATTCTCGAAGTACCTTATCTTGAAACGATTGTTTCTGGCGATTTTCCTGAAACTCAAAGGAGAAAAAAGCAGTTTACTGAATATATGCGAATGTTCGGGGAAACATGCGATCGGAGACATGTGCGTTGGGGATGGCATCGCGACAGCGGATTGCCCCTGGAGGAACTTATCGGTGAAACCCGGTTTGCTGATTTACTGATTGCAGATCCCGGGCTTAAATTTGATGAATCTGATCATGGCTTCCCCAGCCATTTTATCGAATCATTACTTGTGAAATCCGAATGTCCTGTGATCATGGCACCATCTTCCTTTGAAGGTATAGATGAAGTGATTTTTGCCTATGACGGCACTGCTTCTTCTGTATTTGCAATTAAACAGTTTACGTACTTATTACAGGAATTATCAGACAAACGTATGATAGTTATTCAGGCCCACAAAGATGGCAATTTAACTATTGACGAAAAAGCAAGGATAGGAGAGTTGTTGCAACCTCATTATTCCAGCGTTGCTTTTCACCCAGTACAGGGAGATTCCCGGGATGCATTGTTAGACTATTTACTTGGTAAGAAGAATGTGTTCCTCGTGCTCGGATCTTACGGGGGAAGTATGCTTTCAAGATTTTATCATAAGAGCACAGCATCGCGACTTATCAGAACTTTTGATATTCCTGTGTTTATTGCCCACCGGTAATGACTTTCAGTTCGTCCTGAAGTTACCCATCTTTTGCACCTGAGTTTTGTTGCCAGCAACTATTATTCAGATCGCAGCCGGAAATTCTATAGTGAAAGTAGAGCCTACGTTTTCCTGGCTGGTAAAATATATCCTTCCACTAATGAGTTCGATATATCTTTTAACGATATTGAGACCAAGGCCCGTGCCCTGGGTATATCCCACATTTTGTGCTCTGAAAAATTTTTGAAAGAGCTCTTTTTGTGCTGTTTCCGGTATTCCTATTCCAGTATCCTTTACGGAGATGATTATTTTCCTGTCATTCTGCTCTGCATGCAGATATATCATATTTCCTTCCTGAGAATATTTGATAGCATTCGATATAAGATTCAACAGGATATTTAATAAGATATTTTTGTCTTGTGTTATATCCTGGATCGCCGGACAAGTATAAATGATCGTTTGATTATTTTTTTTCAATGATAAATCTACTTCTTCGAGAATATCTTCTATAAGTAAATTCAGGTTAAAACAAGCCGGTTTTATTTCAATCTTGCCTTGTTCCAGTTTATCAACCGATAGAAAATCGTTAAGAATGATTGTCATATTTTTTACCGACGACTTTATCCGATCTATATGCTTTTGGCGCTTATCCTGATTTTCCGGTGCAGAATAGCGCTCTACGAGAGACGTGCTCGACAATATCGCACTTAGAGGGGTTCGGAATTCATGGGAAGCCAGCGATACAAAGCGTGACTTCATCTCGTTCAGATCAATCTCTCTTTGTAAAGCCTGTCGAAGCGCCTGGGTTCGTTCCTCAATCTTTTGTTCAAGGTCATTGTTTACTTTAAGTATTTCTTCCTCGAACAATTTGCGTTTAGTAATATCACTTCGTATAGCTAAATATTGGTAGGGCTTCCCTTTCTCATTAAGGAAAGGTATAATGGTTGTATCTACCCAATAAAATGTGCCGTTCTTGGCTTTGTTTTTAAGTTCGCCCCGCCATATCTCACCACGGGCAATAGTCTGCCATAAATTTTTTATAAAATCTTTTGTATGAAAAGTCGAGTTGATAATTCTGTGGTCTTGTCCGAGCAGTTCTGACTCAGTATATCCTGAAATCTTGCAGAAGTTTTTGTTAACGTGCTTAATAATGCCCTTCTGATCAGTGATGGCCACAATACATGCTTCGTCGAGCGCATGTTTATAATCGGAGATTTCAGAATAACTTTGTTTTAACTGGGCCTTGAACTTTGTATTTAACTGACGGATTTCTTCTTCAACTGTTTTCCTCTTAGTGATATCGCGCGTTATTTTGCCATAGCCAATAAGTTCTGCGTTATCATCTATGAGTGCTGTCAAAATAATTTCAGCCCAAAAGATGCTCCCGTCTCTACGTCGCCTCCAATTTTCAATGACCAGTCTGCCATAGTTACGAGCCAACTCAAGATTTTTCTCCGGTTCGCCATTCAGCACTTGCTGTTCAGTATAAAATACACTAAAATGCTTGCCTATTATATCTTTCGATGCGTAACCTTTTATTTCTTCTGCTCCTTTGTTCCACGTGATGATAACCCCACTAGTGTCTAGCATGAATATTGCCTGATCGTGTATGCTTTCTATTAAAAGCTGCAGGGTTGGCTGAGTACGCAATATAGTCTCATTTGTCATCTGGAGTCATTTGAGTGTGATATGTAAATTGTCTGGATTATCGACCGGCCGGAGACCGTAATATGGAGCGCGGGAGATGTAGATTGCTGATACTAAGCTACTAATTTTACCTGAAAATCATTCTTTTTGAAGTCATTTCGGTGGCGTGCCCGCCAAAAATTTGGATTAGTTTTTGCGCAAATTAAGTTTTTGGCTTTCCGATACTCAGGAAGTTCTAAACTTTTATAAACCAATCGCAGGTGTTGCCCGGGGGTGTTTGATTCATGCCGTGCGGTCGCCGCTTAACTTTGTAACTCCCTCAGCGTTAATCGTTGTTTGCTGAAATGCAAAAGCCAAGGCCTTAAAAACGTCCAGGCGGTGTGTAATCCGCTTAAAGCGTTCTTCTTGACCTTAGTAACTGTAGCTTGTTCAGAATGTTTCTTGGGGTTGCAGACACTGGTATTGTTCGGGAGACTGTTAAGATCGTGCGTTTAAGATAGAAACGCCTTTGACTTGTGGGCAAAGGCGTTTTAGTCAGAATTTAAACTGGGTTATTACCGGTATTCCACTGCCAGTTCCGGAGTTTCAACTTCAAGTTTACTTTCAATAGTATTTACTCCAGGTGCTGCCCATGCAGCACGCTCTGCGTCATGTTTTTCTGCAAATGAACGGACCTTTCCACGAAGCGTAACCCTTGCGCCCGATACGTCGACCTTAATGTTTGCTGCATCCACGACCGCGCTGCGTTGAAATGCGGCAATAATTTTTTGTTTGACTTCTGTTGGGGTGGTTTTAGGCTTTACCTTGATCAGGTTAAGGATGGATTTGATTCCTGCAAGATTCTGGATAGTTGATTCAGCACTGACACGCTGATATTCCCATTCCACTTCTCCTTCCAATCTTACGTTGCCGTCTTCCACCTTGATTTTGATTTTTTCCTCCTGGATGGCCGAATGCCATTGCAGAGCATTTAAGATTGCCTGTGCTAATTCTGTGTCATTCCGGCGATTTGCAGGAGAAACACCAATCTGTATATCTTCTGCAACTGCTTTTACGCCTGAAACCCTTTTCGCAGCATTTTCAGCGGCTAACTTTTTTGCATAACTGTCAACCTGGCCCGATAATGTCACTATTCCATTTTTTACAGCAACACCTATTTCCGAAGCATTAATAAAGGGTTCCCAGTTCAATTCGTCCTGGACATCTTTCTGAATTTGAATATCAGTTTTCATTTTTAATAAATTTTAATGGTGAAGAATGTTGGTTGATTTCTACGAAGAAACTTTGTTTGGGAATAGAAATCTATGATATTGATTAACGGTTTTTGTGATACTGGTCATGAATCACAAATTGGTACTATACCCAATCGACAGTACCGCCTTTTAATGGCTTTCGGAAGTGGTATTGAACGGCTGTGACCCGTCAAAACGCAATCATAGCATCATCTATCATGATGGTTTTATTGGTTCTCTTCGCAAAGTCCTGATCATGTGTAACTATCAGTAACGTTAAACCTTTAGTAATCGCCAGGGACTTAAAAATTTCAAAAACTATTTCCCCGTTTTTTTTATCGAGATTACCCGTAGGTTCGTCTCCCATTATGATACATGGATCATTGATAAGTGCGCGGGCGATAGCCACTCGCTGTTTCTCGCCCCCGGAGATCAAATTTGCTTTTTTGAGTGCAATATGTGCTATGCCAAGTGTTCTCAACTTTTCCATAGCCTGAAATTCAATTTCCTGTTTGCTAAACCGGTTTAATTTTAATGCCGGAAGCATAACGTTTTTCAATACGCTAAATTCATTAAGCAGGTAGTGGAACTGGAAAACGAATCCTATCTTTTGATTTCGTATTTGTGCCAGTTCGGGTTCTGTTTTATTCCGCATAGGTTCGTTATCAATAAATAATTCACCCTCATAGTCGGTGTCCATTGTTGACAATATATAAAGCAGGGTAGACTTGCCACAACCCGATCTCCCGGTGATCGAAACGAATTCGCCACGGGGGAGCGTAAAACTGATGTTCTTCAAAACATGTAAACCGGCAGGACCGCGAAATCTTTTATTTATGCTTCTTGCTTCGAGAATGGTATCATTCATATTATTTTCCCCTTATAATGATAACCGGATCCAGCTTACTCGCTTTACGCGATGGAAGCCAGCCCGCTATCAGTGTGGTGACTATTGAAAATAATGTACCCGTAACATAAAGAGCCGTCGTATAATTTACCGGGTATGTTTTAACTGTCGGCAATGAATTTGTAGTAAAAGGAATCTGGTCGATGAGGTATGAAAAACCAAAGCCTAACATTAGACCTGCGAGCCCACCGGTGACTCCGATACTTAAAGCGATTAACAAGAAGATCATCTGAACATCCAAACTTGCGAAACCTGTCGCCTTCAGGATAGCAATTGCATCCATCTTATCATAAATCATCATATTGAGAATGTTGTAGATTCCAAATCCTGCAACAATCAACAGTGTGACCCCAACCGCATATGCAATGACAGTTCTTATAAAGCTTCCTGTTTCAAATTCCTGGTTGGCTGTCTGGATATCTTCTGACTGGCAACCAAACAGCATCGCATATTCCCTGGACAACATTGGCGCTGAACTCATGTCTTTTAGTTTGATTTGGATCTCGGTAATGTAACTGCCAGATTTGCCGAGGAGCTTACGCCCCGTGTTTATCGAAACATAACTCTGCACTTTATCTATTTCGTTAATTCCAGATTGAAAGTATCCAACAACTTTTAATGAAAGCATTTCACCTTCAGGAGTGGTAACCTGGATGACATCCCCCGGTGAGGCGAGCAGTTTTTCAGCGAGCGAAATTCCAAGGATAATGCTATTCGGCACTTTTTCAATGTCGTCTGCTTTGCCGGTAATTATGTATTCGTTGAACCGGAACAGCCGTGACGAAGGCTCGGCCTCAATGCAATTAAGTACTCCAGTAATGTCGATGGTACTTGCATTAAAAAAAACAGGAGATTTAACGACAGCGGTAACTCCGGCGACGCGTTGATCATTTGTCAGATACCGCATAATTGCTATGCCATTGTGAATATTTTCCCGGTTATTCCCCGGCTTAACGGAAGATATGAAATGATATGCATTCTTATACTCTGACGCCAACTGGATCGGTTGCGTCTCACTGGGGTGTATTTCATTGAACAATCTGATATGCGGCGTCCGGTTAAGCACGAGACCATCCAACAGATCATTTAAACCCGTCATGAAGCCCAATAACGCAATAAAAGCACTTATACTGAACGTCACCCCGATCGCAGCTATCAGTGTCTGTTTCCAGTGGGCCAGTGACAAAGATTTCGCCACGGAAACCAGCAGTTTGAGATTCATTGGTCAGTTTTAAGTATGGCGTCATTAATGCTCAATCCCTCCAGAACTTCCACTTTCTCGAAATTTTTTAAGCCAGTCTTTATTTTTACAAATTTTTTATTACTTAACAGCACAAAGTCGCCTTCGCGAAGGCAGGATCTTGGAATTGTCAGGGCCCTACCTTGTTCACGAATCAGGATGTTTGCTTCGCACGTAAGATTTGGATAAAGGACCGGCGGTAGCTCCAGGAACTCAGCCTCGACAGTGAAGGTTTTTGAACGTTCATTCATAACAGGTTTTATCTTCCTGATTACAGCTTTGTACACCTGCTGCTTATAGCTATCCATTCCAATAACAGCTTTTTGACCAGTTTGAATTTTCGCGACGTCATATTCATCAATTCTCAGTTCGATGATAAATTGATTTGCACTGCCTATCATTGCAATCGGAACCTGGGTATTAACCATTTCTCCTTTTTCTTTCATTATCGAATACACTTTACCATCAATAGAGCTTTTAACAACATAGTCGGCTGAGATGGATCTTGATATTTCGAAATTTCTCTGCGACTGACTTGCCTGGAATCGAATTTCCTTTTGAAGGTCATTGTAAGCCAGTTGCGCCTTTTCCAGGGCATACATTGAGTTCTTGCAGGCTAATTCCCGTTGCTCAAGCTCATTACGTGTTCCGATTTGCTGACTCCATAGTTTCCTTTGGCGCTCTAATAGCAGGAGATCGTTTTCCGATTTTAACCTCGCCTGATAGATCTGGGTTTCCAGCTGGGACAGTTTAAATTTATTTGAGGGTAAGGAAAGATAATCTACGGTAGCCCGGGCCTGTTCAGTATTTAACCGTGCCGTAAAATCGGATAACCTGAGAATGGGCTGATTTTTCCTTACAATCTCGCCCTCATGTACCAGTTTTTCAGCTACCAGGCCGTTTACGGCCGGGAATACGTCATACTGGTCTTTACTTTTGATAATACCGGAAGCATAGATGGACTCAGTGATGCTTTCCTCCTTCGGATAAATGACCACGGCGCGGTTATCGCAGGATAACGACACGATTAAAACTACAGATGCAAAGCGGGATAACTTATGCATAGAAATTATGTGGTGGGTATTTGTATAAAAAGATAGGCTAAATCGGAACCGCATTAACTGACTTTTGTCATATTTCAGACTAACTTTTACCAGTGATGTACAAACATTAAAGCCAGATACGCCGGCTTGCATATGGGCATAAAAACTTCATCAACGAGTTTGTCAGGCGTTTTGGTTTCGATAATCCTGATCTTCCGTTCTTTAAATTAGATGAGGTTTTCAGATTTGAAGTCGCTTATTGATCTCCATTGCTAACATCCTAAAAAACACACGTTTAAGCATCCCTGTCAATGATTATTGCCGGATCTGTTTTGAAAAATTAAGATCGGGAAATGTGCACTCAAAGGTGGTCCCCCTGTTCAATTCACTTTTCACCCGGATATCGCCTCCGAGCAATTCGATATATTTCTTAACGATATGAAGGCCAAGACCCAATCCTTGGATGTTTGTTGCATTCTTTCCTCGAAAGAAGTTCGTAAACAAAAGTGGCTGATCTGTTGGGGAAATGCCGATACCCTGATCGCTTACTGAAATAGCCAGTCTATGGCTTAGCATTTTTGCACTGATATTTATTTGTGCATTTGCATCGGAAAACTTTATCGCATTTCCTATCAGATTAATCAGGATATTTCTCAGCATTGTTTTATCTGTGCAAAACTTGCCCGACGAAGCATTTTCCAACAACAATTTTTGACCTGGTTTTTCTGCGCCGGTTAATTCATTCAATAATTGGGAGAGCAACTCATCGACGTCAACAATTTCGGGTTGCGGTTTAATTTTCCCGTCCTCAAGTTTGCCCAGAGAGAGAAAATCTTCCAGTATCTGGTTCAGATGTTTGACCGAATCTTTTATTCTTTTGATATGTTTTTCACGCTTATCCTGATCGGCAGGATCGGTATAATGGCCCACAAGGGCTGCAGAGGACAGTATGGTACTCAATGGTGTGCGAAACTCATGAGAAGCAAGTGACACGAAACTTTTTTTTAACTCATTAAGCTGTTCTTCTTTCTTAAATGCGTCATCCAACTCTTTTCTAGATTCTTCCAGTTTTTCAAGCGCCTCTTTTAAAATTTTAGTTCGTTCCTCTACTCTCATCTGAAGTTCTTCGTTAAGTCTTTGCATAGCCATTGCCATGTTTTGTAGTTCGCTTTGTTGAGCCTGAAGATTAATTTCAATGTTCTTCCAAGTGGTTACGTCAACAACAAACACAATAACAAAGCGTTCTTTGTCTTTTTCATAAAACCCAATGCTTACTTCTAACGGAAGCTCCGTGCCATCGTTCCGCCTACCATGTAAATCCTGTCCCGGACCCATGATTCTGTCCGGGTAATCCTTGTAAAAAGGTTTAGGCATGTGGGCATGATCATTCCTTACCTTCCTGCGTAAGAGTGTTTCAATCGGCTTACCTATCACATCCTGGGCGGGATATCCAAACATTCTCTGCGCGGCCGGATTGATCAGGACAATATTGCCACCCCCGTTGGTCAGAATAATGCCTTCGGTGGCATACTCAAATAATGCTGTTAGATATGTGGGATCGGGCTGCACTAATCAAGTTTTAGATTTGAGCTTTATGATTGATCATGCAAAATAAGCTCAGAGTTCATTTTATCTAACAAAGTGACTGGGTAACAATTGCCACCAGGCATCGATAGATCGGTCCCTGACAAAGAGGATGAAGCACGTAGGCTAAAATGGTATTGTCATGGTCCACTATGTTTCCAATTTCGTGGTTTGGTATAGTTCCCGTATGTAAAATACCTTTTACCGGGATCCCCAGCTATGACCTGCATCATTTTCAACGATGCTTTTTGTTTCACAAACCCGTGGGACCAGGTTTTATCTTCTTTGAATGACGATGGTCAGTTGCTTATATAATGTTTGTCATTGCGTATAGCCGGGTGTTGACATAATTTTCGATTCTAAATTTACTATATGAAAAAGGTGCTCATCGCTTTTGACGGAGGTAATTTTTCAGAAGGCGCTTTTGCATTCGCTTTGAAAATGAATAGTACACAGCCGCTGTTACTTACTGGCGTGTTCCTGCACCAATTGGACTATGCAAATTTGTGGACTTATGCGAATGCCGCTACACCTGTGTTTGTGCCTCTGGTTGAAGCCGATGAGTCTGTGCTAATCGAGCGAAATGTTGCGCGTTTTGAAAGCAGTTGTAAACGTGCAAAAATTGATTATAAGGTTCATACCAATGTCAGCGATTTTGCCTTACCTGAGTTAAAGAACGAAACCAGGTATACCGATCTTTTGATTGTTGGTAGCGAAACCTTCTATTCGAATATGAGTAAGGCGGAGGTAAATCTTTATCTGCAAGACGCGTTACATGAAGCGGAGTGCCCTGTAATAGTAGTACCCGAAGAATACGCTTATCCGAATAGTAATATCCTGGCTTACGATGGGACGGCGTCGTCAGTATTCGCAATCAAACAATTTACATACCTGTTTCCGGAATTTACCAGGAATCCAACTTCCCTGACTTATGCAACGCGTGATTACTCAGGGGCGTTTCCTGAACATGAAAAAATGCAGGAACTCGTTGCCGGCCATTTTACTGATCTCAACTTGTTGAACCTGGAGCTGGATCTGAAAAAATACTTCGCAGTATGGATGAGTGAAAAAAAAGCGGCTATCCTGGTTTGTGGATCCTTCGGCCGGTCGGGACTTTCAAGGATGTTGAAATCGAGTTTTATTGCCGATGTAATTGCCGACCACAAGATTCCTGTGTTTATAGCGCATAGATAAATCAATCACAAATACGCCTCGCGTTGTGCGTTCGCAATATCAACCTCACAACGACCAATAGAGTTCCTCTATGATGTTTTTACATCCACCCATACCTCCCGGTGGCCGTAATGATATTCGCTGATTGCCGCGGGATATAGAAAGTGGCGCGTCAGTAACCCTGGTCAATGCAGATGCCACAATCCATGTCGAAATTTGAAGTTGGCAACCATCAAAAGGGCTATCAACTTTTACTGCCTGCTGATGAATGGATCACTCAGCGTTAGTCATAATTATTTTCAGGGCTTTCTCTGAAGAAGCATTTGCGAAGGTCTCGTACGCCTGCATTATATCTGACAGTTTGAAATGATGGGTAATAAGGCTATTCGGATTTATCTTATGACTCAATACGGTCTTTAATAACATGGGTGTGCTAGCGGTATCAACTAACCGGGTTGTTATCGTTATGTTTCTCGACCACAGCGTGTCCAAAAATAATTCGACACTTTTACCATGCACGCCTATATTGGCTATATATCCACCAGGCGCAACAATACGTTCGCAGATTTCAAATGTTGAGGGAATACCCACGGCTTCCATTGCTGTGTCAACGCCGGTATTTTCTGTCAATTCCATCACGGTTTGAACGACATTTTGACGGTTACTATTAATAATTTCAGTGGCCCCAAATGACCGTGCAACATTCAGTCGGTTGTCGTCAACATCGACCATTATGATGCTTGCGGGTGAATAAAACTGAGCGGTGAGTAAAGCCGCCAGTCCAATCGGGCCGGCACCCACAATGGCTACGGTTGATCCGGGTTTTACTTGCCCGTTGAGTACTCCACATTCAAAGCCGGTTGGCAGTATATCGCTTAACATAACCAATGCTTCTTCGTCGGCGCCTGGGGGAATCCGGTACAAGCTTGTCTCTGCGTACGGTATCCTTACAAATTCGGCCTGAGTGCCATCGATGGTGTTACCAAGTATCCAACCACCATTTTCACAATGCGAGTACATCCCTCGTTTGCAATACCCGCATTTTCCGCACGATGTTATGCATGAGATCAATACGTGGTCACCCTTTTTAAATTGGGTAACGCCAGATCCTGTTTCTTCGATAATCCCTACGCCTTCATGTCCAAGCGTTCGACCATCGGTTACCGTTGGCACGTCCCCCTTCATGATATGGAGGTCGGTACCACAAATTGTAGTTTTTAATATTCTGACGATAGCATCTGCGGCATGCGTAATGGAGGGTGTCGGTTTTTCCTCCCATGATTTTTTGCCGGGGCCATGGTAAACAAGGGCTTTCATCATCGGTCATTGTTTGCTAAAAAGACATGAACTATTACAATATAAAGCTGGTCAATGTGTGAGAGAGTGCCAATGAAGTAAGTCACCCCAGTACTTGACAATCGTCATATTCCGGCTCCATTGGTGCGTGCAATTTTCCAGCAGTAAGATGGAAGCAGGCTTTTCCCAGGAATCTAAAACATGGTAAGTTATGGAGCATGGGCTTTTATGTTTTCGTTGATGGGTTCTGTACCCGCCATTTTATGCCGCCACTGGTTTCCAGTGGCGCTCCGCTGAGCACACGTGATCCTGGTATCCTGGCTGCGCTTGTTATCAACATGATCTAGCTGTTTTCCCTGATTTGCCTTTTAATGGTTGAAACCGTTAGTAGAGAATTCAGAATTTTATGCCGTCGGGTCCATTAGCCGCTATTCATTGGTATAGTATGAATCTTGATAGTATAATCTTTGTTTACACGATGGCGCTGAACAGCCAACGAGATTTTTCATCAATCAAATTATTCGTAAATCAAATTATTCGTACATGAAACGTATCATAAAACTTATCTGCAGTGTTCTGATTTTGGCAACGGCTTGCTCCCGCGACGATGAAGCAGTAACCGAACCACCTCCGCAAACGCCGGGACCTTCTGCCCCACCCGTTGAAACATTGCCGCCAAATGCTACATACAGGCCTTCGTTTAGCGGCCAGACCCGTATCAATGGAATAACTACCACGGCCAGCTTCCGTTCGGCAGTAATCACCTCTTCGCTCGCCGCGCCGTGGGGGCTTACCAGTCTGCCAGACGGCCGCCTGCTGGTTACAGAAAAGCAGGGACGTATACGGATCGTTACCAGTTCCGGAGTTGTCAGTGAACCAATCTCCGGCGTGCCATCCGTGAATGCTGCGGGGCAGGGTGGGTTATTGGGTATCTGCCTTGACCCGCAATTTACCTCCAACCGTATGGTATACTGGTCCTACTCCGAGCCCTCAGCCGGAGGGAATGTGACTGCCATCGCAAAAGGGAGGCTCTCAGATAACGAGGGTAGCCTGGAAACGGTAAGGGTAATTTATAGGGCGGCCCCTGCCTATGCTGGTGCGAATCACTATGGCGGTAGAGTTTTGTTCGATCGGACAGGAAATCTTATTGTCAGTTCCGGGGAACGTTCCGACAACGTCATCCGGGTCCAGGCGCAATCTGTAAGTTCCGGACTTGGAAAAATTATACGTATCACAAGAGATGGTCAGCCAGCGCCCGGCAATCCTGTGTTTGCCGGAGCCGGCGCTTTACCCGAACTATTTTCAATCGGGCATAGAAATCCGCAGGGGCTTGCCATTCATCCGGTCACCGGCGATGTATGGCAAAGTGAACACGGGCCACGTGGAGGTGATGAAATCAACCGGCTGGAAGCGGGGGCTAATTATGGTTGGCCGGTTATCACTTATGGCCTTGAATATAGTGGTCAACCGGTTGGCAGTGGTATTCAGCAACAGGCAGGACTTATGCAACCAGTATATTATTGGGATCCTGTTGTTTCACCAAGTGGAATGACATTTTATAATAGTGATCGCATACCCGAGTGGCGGAACAACTTGTTTATAGGTGCACTTAGTGGTATGCACATTGTGCGTCTGGCAATCGAAAACAATAGGGTTATAGGTGAAGAACGATTGCTGGTGAGTGAAAGGCAGCGCTTCCGTGATATTACCCAGGGTACAGATGGTGCGTTATATGCTATCACCGATGGCGGCCGGTTATACCGGATAGATAGGCAATAACAGGCCGTAATACATGAGGTCTCCCACTTGCACATATGTTCTGTAGAAAGGACAATGAATTCCTGGCAGGTCAAAAAAAAGTTGTAACCCGGCATTAATTTTATAGCCCGTCGGAACCGATACCAGGTATATAACGGAGATCGTTTCGATGGATATTCAAGTGTGCATTTGTACCTGGGGTGCATACGAACCCTGAATTGTTTATTGCAAGGGTAGGGCAGGCTTATGGTAGATGAGATCTCATCAGCACCTAATTTCACAATTACGTTGTTCCGGGCCTTTTGTTTAGCTATCAGGCCAGTAGAGTAACAAAAAGTTAAACAATATAGAGTCAGCTTTTTTCTGATTGAGTGAGAGTACTAATTACATCGCCCTGGGCAGGCAGATCATCGCTGAGATAAAGCAGGCGTTGTTGCAATAGGATATTTCGTTGTCATCGATACAAACATTCCAGCAAGCAGTCAGAGGCTGGTGTTCAACATTTGACATTACCACAGCAGCTGGCACCGTTTTAAATTTTATGCCATGGTGCTTAACGTTTTATCACGGTGTGGAAGCACTGGCAAGGGCGGAAGAACATTCGCCTCCAACGTAACCAACGCGCATGATCTTTGCCATGCGCAAATTTATTTTCAATGGCGGAATCCGGCACAGAGGACAATAAGATTTCCCAAGATGGGAGCTCCCAGGGTCCTTCTTACCATTGGCAACAATTATAGCGGATTGGGTATCACTGGGCTTCATCAGCTACGCGTAAGCATCAAAATCCATTTTCAAATACTTTCCGTATTTACCCATGAACCATGTCGCAAATTCGCTTAATTTAGTACTATAAGGTGAAAACTATAGCTGCATATTTTTTTCTGCTTCTTTACACACTTGCCATGTGTAAACCTATATTGCCATTATTACAGGATGACCTTGCACATATTTTTTGGAAAGCCAAGCACCTTGCTACGGTCCATCACGATCACGGTGACCATCATGTCGAAGTAGAAATTGCTGAATCAGAACATGAAGAAAATCCTGATAAACAACCTGCAACAACTAAAACTTCCGAGCCTGTCTCTGTTCACATAGTTGCACAAATGCTTTACGGCATTTCGGAACTTAGTATGCACAAGCAACAGTTTGCAGTGACCATTTGTAATTTCTCTACCATTTCATTAGATAAATACTATCCTCCACCGAAGTATTGTTAACTCCGTTGAATTGATTATTTAAAGGTACAGACATGTCTTGTATGCTTTATGCATACACCTGGCCAGAGCTATGTCGTCGCCATTATGACGTGCTGCTTACGCTTTAATTATCTGGTAACCCGCCTCTATTCATTTAATATTAAATCACCTGGCTAATGTGGTGCTGTCGCACTGCAAATATGGCTATGTGATTTTGTATACCCCAAACATTTTACACTCATGTATTTTTTTACAAGGAGATTCAGCTACTTTTTGTTTTTCTGTTCGGTCATATTATTAAACGAACAATTATTTGCTCAGAGCATTCATAAAGGGATTTACATAGTCAATGCATCTTCAAAAATACCTATCCAGGATGCCACCCTGCAAAGCGAGGATCTTGTTTTCACTACCTCATCAGACGAAAATGGTTTTGTAAGCTTTAAATCATTGCCTGCATCAGTTACCAGGCTAAATATTACAGGTATTGGATTTGAACCAAAAGCTGTTGACGTATCAGGTCTATCCCTTTATGAAAACCACTCCATTATTTACCTGGACCCAAAGGTCTCCAGCTTAGCCGAAGTAGAGGTGAGAGCATCAGCACGAAATGGTGTTTTTAAAACCATAAGCGACTTTGATATCCATTTGCGGCCCATTAACAACTCGCAGGAGGTATTAAGAATGGTTCCTGGTTTATTCATCGGACAGCATGCCGGTGGTGGAAAGGCAGAACAAATCTTTTTAAGAGGTTTTGATATAGACCACGGGACTGATGTAAGCATATCGGTTGACGGCCTCCCCGTAAATATGGTCTCACATGCCCACGGCCAGGGATATGCCGACTTGCATTGGGTAATACCTGAGTTAATACAAAAGGTCAATTTTAATAAAGGTCCATACTTTGCTGATAAAGGAAACTTCACTACAGCCGGTTTTGTGGATTTCAAAACAAAGGATTACCTGGAAAACAACTTCGTGCAAGTGGAAGGCGGACAATTCAATACCTTTCGTGCTGTAACGGGCATTAATCTCATAAAGCAAAAAGGTGAAAGAAGAGACCAGAGTTTATATTTTGCCGGTGAAGGTTCTTTTACGCAAGGATATTTTGACAGTCCACAGGATTTTTCCCGCTTCAATGGCACTTTGAAATATCACGGTAGCGTCGGTCACCACAGCGCTCTGACCACCACACTTACGGCATTTACCAGCAAATGGAACGCTTCCGGACAGATACCGGATAGAGCCGTAGCAAGCGGGCAGGTGGGGTTTTATGGCGCAATCGATGATACAGAAGGAGGCAAAACATCAAGGTATAATGCGAATGTGGAGTTACTAACCAGCCTTGATGATGGCGCCACAATTCGCAATCAATTGTTCTATAGCAAGTACAAATTTGAACTATATTCGAATTTCACCTTCTTTAAAGTAGACCCTGTGAATGGTGACCAGATACGGCAAAAGGAAGACAGGAATATCATTGGCTACAACGGCTTGTATCAAAAGGAGTTCTTCCTGGGCAACGTCAGAACAGAAACAAAGGCAGGGATCCAGTTAAGATACGATGATGTAAATGATGTTGAACTGACACGGACAAAAAACAGAACTATAAATACAGCTGACATTATGCTTGGGGATGTTAATGAAATGAATGCTGGTGCTTATTGGGCTCAACGATTTTCAGTTTCAAGAAAGCTGGATATCACAGGTGCGTTAAGGGCAGATTATTTTACAAATACCTACAATGATAGACTGGCAGAAAAGGAACTTTCATCGTCTTCAACAATCCTTAGTCCGAAGCTGAATTTCAACTTTAGTGCAAGTGACAAAGTGCAACTGTACCTCTATAATGGAAGAGGTTTTCACAGTAATGACACAAGAGTTTCAGTACAACAAGATGGTCGGAAAGTTGTACCCCCGGCTTTGGGTACAGACTTAGGTGCCATTATTAAAGTAGGTAAAAAATTAGTGCTTCAGACTGCTTTATGGTATCTATGGCTCGACCAGGAGTTTATTTATGTGGGTGATGAAGGAGTAGTAGAACCGGGTGGACAAACAAGAAGATACGGCTATGATCTGTCAGTCAGGTATGAATTGACTAAAAATCTGTATGCTGACGTGGATGTTAGTCTCGCAAACCCAAGAGCAATAGGGGTTGATAAAGCAGAAAGCTATTTACCCTTAGCGCCAAGGTTTTCAAGTGTAGGTGGATTAACATATAGAAAACAATATGGCTTCAACGGTAGCTTACGATATCGCTTCATGGATGACAGACCAGCGAATGAAGATAATAGCGTTGTTGCAAAAGGATACTTTGTAACGGACGCAACAATCAACTATACAAAGAAACGATGGGAGGCGGGCATAGCGATACAAAACCTGTTTGATGTAAAATGGAAAGAAACACAATTTGATACCGAAAGCAGGTTGCAAAATGAGCCAGCACCGGTTTCAGAAATACATTTTACACCCGGCACACCATTTTTTGCCAGAGCAATTGTTAAAATATTTTTTTAAGAGAATATCAAAAAGTAACAGACCTGGTAAATCAGGCATTGGGGGAGGCGCACCATCATGGACAAAACACATTGCTTACTTATTGGTCTTATCCTAACATGTATTTCGCCAGGATTTTCACAGGCGGTGAACATTGTTTACGATAAAGCGTCGCCACAGTCGATGTATGCCGCTAAAATGTTGGAGAAAGCGATTCTCTCAAAAGGATATAGGCTGAACACTTCAAAAGCAGATCTCGTCATTACCTTATCTACAAATGCGAGTCAATTTGCCGAAGAGGCTTATGCAATACTTGCAGATCAGCAAAGCCTCACTGTAACAGGAGGTGACCAAAGAGGGATGATTTATGGCAGCTTATCGCTTGCAGAGGAATTGCGAAATGGCAGCAGGCTGGAAAATATAAAATCACGAAGTGAAAAACCCAATTATTCGTTTCGTGCCATTAAGTTTGATTTGCCCTGGGATACTTATCGTCATAGTGATGCCCTGGATTTACATTACGAAACCTGTAAGGACCTGAATTATTGGAAAGCCTTTCTTGACATGATGGTGGAGAACCGGCTTAATTCACTTTCCTTATGGAACTTGCACCCTTACACATTTATGATCAGGCCGAAAAACTTTCCGGAAGCATCGCCGTTCACCGATGCTGAGTTGAAGGAATGGAAGAATCTTTTTGCAGGTATATTTCAAATGGCAAAAGAGCGGGCAATTGACACATACATTATTCCTTTCAACATCTTCGTTAGCCCCGAATTTTCCAAAGCCCATAATGTAAACATGGATAATCTCCAGCACGACTTTTTTGTAAAAGGGGATACCTCGGAGCTGGTGAAGCGTTATACCCGTGAATGTGTTACGCAAATGTTGCAGGAGTACCCGGAGATAACCGGGATGGGACTGACACTTGGCGAAGGTATGGGCGGTATGACACCAGAAGAACGCGAAGAGTGGATGTCACAAACCATCATTGAAGGAATGCGATTGGCAAATCGTAAACTAAAACTCATTCACCGGATTCCATTTTCAAGCACGAGCAGCTCTTTGGGTGTAACCAGCGTTGAAACGGAAAAATTAACCAGGAAGGTCATTGAAGAACAAGGACAGTTTACCTTTCTTCAACCGCCTGTTTTTGCAGACTTAAAATACAATTGGTCGCATGCTCACTCCACGCCAACGTTGGTAAAAGTGCACGGGGGAAAATTATACGACACCTATTTCAAGCCTGAGCCCACCAACTATAAAATCACCTGGACGGCCCGCAACGAAGATTTCTTTTGCCTTCGCTGGGGCGTACCTGATTTTATCCGGACTCATATTCAAACGAATAGTCAGCCTTATGTCGGTGGATACATGATTGGCTCTGAAACGTATATCCCGGCCAAAGATTATTTTACAAAGCCAGGCATTACCAGGACCTGGAAGTACGCCTTTGAAAGACAATGGTTGTTTTACAAATTATGGGGAAGATTGCTCTATAATCCTGCCACCCCCGACGATGTTTTCCGCGCAGAATTTATCCGCCGATATGGTAAAGATGGCGGGCAGTTATTAAACGCATTTTCCCTGGCGGGTAAAACTCCGTTACGTCTTGGTTCTTTGTTTGACTTCACAATGGACCTGACCCTGTATACTGAAGGATTTCTGGCCCTTGACAATAAAGTAAAAAAGGTGGAGTACATTTCGGTGGACCGGCTTATCCATCAGCCGGTAACTGATCCTGATTATGTAAGTGTTGCAGACTATGTAAAAGCAACGGGGGAGGGCATTACGTTCGCTACAAAAAAAATCACTCCCCCTGTTCTGATTGATATGCTTGAAAGGGATTGCAGGGAAGCCCTCCGGCTGATAGAAAATATTAATACTGCCGGGAACAATGCCCTGATGTTTGAAGTTGCGGATGTGAAGACCTGGGCAAACATGGGTCTGCATTTCGCGGAAAAATTGAAAGGCGCGATAGCGCTGCAAATTTTCCGCACAAACGGCGGGGAAGCAAGCAAACAAAAAGCGATAAGTCACCTGGGTAATGCTTTGAAATACTGGGATGAAATCATTAATATAACGAGCCCAATCTACAACGATATGCCACTGGTTCATTATAGCGAACAAAATGGTGTGCGTTCCGAAGAAAACCGCCATCTGACATTCCACTGGAGAAAGGTTCGACCCGATGTCGCAAAAGATATTGAGACAGCGAAAAATGCAACAGTCGAGCCAGCGCACTGAACCGGACCGAATGTTATCTCTTGAGATAACCCAGCCGGCAATTTCTTCTACTATGGATGTGTCGTTTCCCGAAATGTATGCATAAACTCGCCCGGCGTTTTACCCGTTTTCTTTTTGAATAGTTGGACAAAGTAGGAAGTGCTTTTATACCCCAATTCTTCTGCAATTTGCGAAATAGAAGATTTAGCGAAAGCAAGTTTTCTTTTTGCTTCGAGAAGCATTCTTTCTATGATAAGTTGAGAAGTTGTTTTATCTAAACATATTTTACAAATTCTATTTAAATGCTTTTCACTCATGTGCATCAATAATGCATAGTTCTTTGGGTACTTGTATTCTTTAAAATGTTTGTCTATAAGCAGATCGAGCTTCCTCAACTTATCTAAATAATTGAGATTTTTACTTTGTAGAATCTTATCTGGTAAGTATATCCTCGACAATTCGATGTATAAGATATTTAATAGCGAAGAAATCTTTTGAAACTTGAGCAACTCTGCCTGTTGATACTCCTTAAATATTTCTGAAAATATCTCAGTTATTTTCCTGCGTGATTTATTCTTTATAGGTATCAACGGATTATTACGCAGGCTACAATAGAAAGGGTAGTTATCTGTTTTTTCAAAGGTGTATTTTAAATCAAAAAATTCTTTAGTATGAAAAAAAATATAACCGTCTATATCCTTTGAAAGATTCCAATTATGCACTTCTCCGGGAGATAGCATAAAAACATGTCCTGGTTTGATTTCGTAATTATTGAACTCAACCTGATGTGTGCCTTTTCCCTTGGTAAAGATCATACCTATATAGAAATCATGTCTATGCGGTGCCAGGATAATATGCTGATGTTGTGTTAGATGAGCCTTGAAGGTATTTGCATAAAAACTGGTTTCCTCACCCAGATACCTGAATTTATCGATATCATACACAGGAAGTTGCTTGTTAACCACAGCCTAAAGTAAAGAAAATGTCTGTATTGTGATATAAAATGCGTATTTCCGGTTAACATAAAAATTCGCACATTCTTATTTTTGTGTCTGAAATCATGAAAAGAGGTCAGAATAAAATTGAAGACAACAAGATTCCGGGGAACCAGGATAATATTGTTCTGCTAAATGAATTACGTAAAAGTGAGGCTAATCATCGCCTCATATTTCAGAAATCAGCACTTCCACAATTAATCTGTACGCAAAAGGATCTGCATATCACCAAGGTTAATGAAGCAGCATTGGAATTGTACGGTTATAATGAAAGTGAATTTTTGAATCTGGAAATACGTCAGTTACGTTTGCCACCAGATAGAGCCGCTTTAGACCGCAGAGTTACGGAAGCATTGCAACAGGAGAAGCCCCCGAAGTATATAGTGACGCATGTGAAGAAAAACGGTCAGCTCCTGATTATTGAGGTAAGCGCTGTTAAAATGGACTATGATGGTGTGCCCTCTTTTCTCATTTCTTTAAATGATTATACCCATAGAGCGCACCTCGAACGTGAGATTGAAGATCTTAGGCTTATGACCCAAAGGAACATTATGAAGGCCACGCTTGATGGACAGGAAAAGCAACGTGAACAGATTGGCAAGGAACTGCACGATAATATAAACCAGGTGCTGGCGACGGTACAGTTACTATTGAGTTTGCTGCGAACTGAAGATGTAACTAAGGCGGATATTATATCACAAAGCAGAGAATCGGTAAATTACTGCATAGAAGAGATCAGGCGCTTGTCGCATTCCCTAACACCTCCTTCTTTAAAAGAGACCAGTTTGAGGGAGTCAATTGAAGAAATGATCAGGAAGATTCACTTTGTAAAAGGGGAGCAAGTGAACCTGGAAATAACAGGTGTTGATGAAGATATACTGAGCGACGGACTTAAAGTCACTATATACCGGATTATCCAGGAACAACTGAATAATATTCTTAAATATGCTTCCGCTTCTGTTATTCGGGTTCAACTGACACAAAATTGCTATAATCTGACCTTGTTGATTGAAGATAATGGGCAGGGATTTGATGTAAAAGCGAAACGAAAAGGTATTGGACTGGCTAATATCATGAATCGGGCAGAGCTTTATAATGGTCAGGCAATAATCGAATCTTCACCCGGTGCCGGCTGTACAGTATTAGTGATTTTTGCCATATCCTAAAGCGTGCAAAATATTGCTAACAACAGAACGACTTAGTTTTATACTGGGGAAAACTCCTTTGAAAATCAGGTTCTACTTTCCGTTGTCTCATACTGGTAGTTAATTTCTTCGTTTTCTTATAAACAACTTTCCAGAATTTTCAGTCCTTCCTCTGCTATTGACCGCTTCATTGTAAGTGGCGGAAAAAGAGTGAGTGTCTTTTGTTGAGTAGTGAATAATAAGCCTTTTTTTAGTGCGGTTTGCTGAATGCGGTTGGCATAGTCCGGATTATTGACATCTATTCCGATAGCCAAACCTAATAACGGATATCGACATTGCAGAGGCGATTCAAAACGCATTTAAATGGTCGGTACTTGTTCCGAAAGACAAAATAAAAATCAAGGTTGAAAATGGCTGGGTAACACTGGAGGGAGATGTTGAATGGGAATACCAAAAGAATGCTGCCCTTAGAGCGGTCGAAAAGCTTGAAGGTGTGGCAGGCGTCACTAACAGTATACGGGTTACACCAAAGGCAGCTCCTGGCGAGATCAAGCAAAAGATCAAGTCAGCCTTTCTAAGAAATGCAAGTCTGGATTCGGACACCGTCACTGTTAGTGTTGATGGCAGTACAGTGAGGCTTAGTGGAAAAGTCCGTTCCTTTGCAGAAAAGAAAGAGGCGGAAAGACAGGCGTGGCTTGCGCCTGGTGTAACAAAAGTGGTGAATGAAATTGAAATTGATTTGCACGTATATGCCTGATTGAATACCACAGTTTTTGTTGATCATTCAAACAACAGCACCCGGTCATACCCGGGTGCTGTTATGAACAGCGGCAGCCTCGGAAATCAAAACCAGCCTTGCGGATCTAATAAGTTATATTTAATACAAATACTCCTTTATGCACATCGACTCCGGCACTCAGGGCATTGAACCTGAATGGAGGAATTCCGGAATTGAAGTTCTTGGTGACCTGTCCTGGGGTTCTAAATGTCCAAACTTATTCTCTCAGTTGCTGTTCTGTGAAACATTTGGGTTGCATTTTATCAGAAGCATCCTGAAGCAGAAATTTCAATCCGCTTATTACACTGCCTTCCATGCTCTTTTCTATTGTAAAAGCAATTGAAGGGGCACCAGGCAATTGTAATTTTCGCACCACTGACTGATGAATAGTGGCCTTGTATTTACCCGGAACAAGACCCAGAAAACTGAAATAGCCATCTGATCCGCTAACTGTATGTGCTACAAACTTTGCATTGCTATCGTAAAATTCCACCAGAACATTCGATAATCCTTTTTGTTTCCCGACTTTATCCAGGTAAATCATACCGGAAACTTCACCCAAAACTGCTACCGGTACTTCAACCTGCTTTATACTATTGGGTTCAATTTCGACGCTTAATCGTTTGTTCTTTATTTGCCAGGCAATGTTGCCAAAACTGTTGTCATCCAGTTCAATCAAATAGTTACGGTAGGGTTCCATGTCAACAATCCGGGCAGAAGAATGACGTTCATCAGGAAGTATACGGCCGCCGTTGCACCGAAATTTTAAGCCGCTGATGCCGGGTTCATCCTTGTCTTTTACACCATTGCAGTTAAGATCCAAAAACGGGTACAATATGATTCCGCCTCTTCCAACCTGGCTCCGGTTGCTCAGTGAAAGTGACTGATCGGGTGAAGCGTATAACAAACTACCACTGGCGGTTGTTACAAGAGTAGTGGCATCTCCGTTATGAACAATGGAAGTAGTGGTTTTTGCTGCCCGAAAATCGTAGTGTATGCCAAATGTCAGGATCATGCTCTTTGATGAGAAATTCCTCTCCCATGAGAGCGTTACAGCACCTTTGCCGGATAGTTGTTTTGCTGCTTGTTCCTTTACTGATATCCATTTCCGCCGGGTGTAATCAAACTGCGCGAAAGACTGCAAAAGAAAACCTTTTTTTAGCCGATACGCGAGCGACAGATTGCTGTATACATAAGGCTGTGCTGATTCCCTGATTGTACCGTAGGTGGCCAGGCCGGCATTCAGCCGTGCGAAAACCGCCGTCAGCGTCAGCTCTGTCGTTGTGGTCTTTTGCTTAGGAATATCGCTGTAATGCTCTTTCAATATGGAGTCGTTGTTGTTAAGCAGGGATACAACCTGGCGAACGGTAAGCCTGGAGAACAGCAGGAAATTGTTATTTCTCCAGGGCATGGATAGCCCCAACTTTCTTTCTTCCAGGTAACTGGTCAGAATGGCCTTTTGTCCTTTGACATATTTTGTAAAACCCGCTTCCAGTTGAAAGTTCGATGGCAGGTGAAAACTAAGAGCTGTTTTCGAACGTACACTATGCAAATATTCTGTACTTAAAATGGTGTTAGGGGTCACCCGGACAGTTGTAACCAAAAAAGGAATATAATTCTTTTTTGAAATAGAGGACAAATGTTCCATTCCACCGGTGATCGTTGTCCGTTGTCCTAATCCATACTGGAATACAGCTTTGGCATAACGGCTGTTAAGTTTGTCGTTGACGATACCGGTACTGAGGGTGTATTCAAATATATTTTTGGGAAGAAGCTGAAAGGGGATAGGGAGCTCTTTTTCAATTGACCGCTCTTCTCCCGAAGGACTGTAAAATTTCAACCTGATGTTGTTATTGCCGTAAAAAAGTGGCACGTTAAAAGCATACAATCCGGAGGCGTCGGCTTTGCTGTAATCAATCAGCAGATTGTTGATATATAGTTCGATTGTTGTTCCTGGTTCGGTGCGATCGCTGATGGTATAGGTGCCGAAGGTCTGTTTACGCAAGGTGGGCGCATTGGTTAGCTGAATCCCTGTTACCGGTGCAAACAAGGAACTGGCAGCCTGCGGAGCGATGTTGCCAATTGTTACCTGGCGTAAGGCGTTTATCCGATTGTTGACCCATCGCCACTGATAAAATTGTTGCTGGGCGGAGAGCGGTAATTTGTCATCATAACTCAGTGTTGCCGTTGCCTCGCCTGATGCAATCATTCCACCCATCCTGAGTGACATCCGTGTATTTGCCTGCGCCCCGGGGCTGCTGCTGTTGAACACCGACCAATCGGACATGCCTAACCGAACAAAGGTGAATTTCCGTTTAATTATGCTATCGGGCTGAATCTCTTTTTTTAGCTTTAGCAGGTTATTATGCAATAAGTCTTGCTGAAGTTGTCGCATGATGGGGAGTTCCAGCTTTGTGCTCAGTATGATGGCAAGGTTTCGAAAATCAAAACGGCATTCCAGTTCAAACACGCTTTGAAAAAGATCGGTGCGCAGGAACAGACCAGTGGGCGTACCAATTAGTTCGTCATCGTTTAACCGCAGGGATTTACCTTTGCAATGGATTTGCTTTTGCAGGTAATCGATTTGATATTCGGTTTTAACATCCGGAAAAAAAACATGCAGTGTATCGAAGCTTGCAGAAGACGTTGTTTTGATTTTGAGAAACTGAAAGACTTCACGGACCGGCAGGTAGAGTTTTTCTCCTGCTAACAAAGCAGGCATATAAGTTCCCAGCTTTTTAAAGCTTAAGTAGATAGTAATTTCATCGGGTTGTTCACCGGCTTTGCTTATGAATGGGGTTGAGAGAAAAATCAATGAAACCATCCTGGCCACGAGCCATATTCTCCGACATTGCGGCCCTATGATTCGGCCGATTTTCCTACCTTTTTTCTGGTCCACTGCCTGGCATATTGTGTAAAACGAAATCTTAGTTCAGGTACACTTCTGTCTGGGCAATGGTGTTGGGATTTTGTTTTTCCGGCGCCAGGTATACAATGTGCAGTTTTCCCCTGCTGTAGTCAATCCCGGGAGAAGCATTCAGCGGCAGGGTCAAAGACCGAAATGCATTGGGTGCATAAACGGCAACTCCTTTTACGCTACTCACTCTTGTAACGTTTCCTTCCGGTGAAACATAATCAATCGTGAGATCACCATAAAAAGACATGTTCCCGGTCCGGTTCAAGGTCATCTTTATTGCAGGCCGGTTCGTCCTTTCAATGACGCATTGTGAGAGAGCAATGTGGGTGGTGGATTCTCCCACCTGGATTAATACCGGGACGGCCACACCCACCAGCGCTTTCAATTGGATGGAAAAAGTTGTTGAATCTGTTTTTTTCTTTTGGGGCTCATTCGAATCCTTGTCGTTGGGTATAGCCCTGAGATAGAGATGCGAACGGTATTCACCGTTTTCCAGTTTATCGGTTTGGGTTAGCTGGATGCGGACTACCTGTGATTCTCCTGGTGCGAGTATTACTGACCGGGGAAAGAAGCGAACGAATGGATCGGCAAAAGCAACACCGGAATCGGGAGTTTTTATTTCTTCCATTGAACCGTTGTCTTTCATACGGTAATGAATAAGCGAAATTTCATAACGTGCCGTATCCTGGCTGATGTTGGAAAGGTTTAATTCCTTGACCCGGTCACGGCGTTCAAACACAACCCTTTTTGGCGCAATGAAAAGATTGCCTTGTGCGAACGTGTCTGTTGCAAGAGCCAATGAAAAAACGCAGAAAAAAATAGATATTAAAAAGACCTGGGAAGAAATCCAATGCTTTGGATGGGTAAGGTGGGTTTTCATGGAACCTGGATTGGCGATAGAGATCATACGTTGAAATAAATGAAAAAAGTAAAAAGCTGCCTGGCAGCTTTTTACTTTAACGGTTCTTTTAGTTGTATGTAACGGTAACGGAGAAAGGATCGGAAATATAGGTTCCTGCTGCCTGGTTTGCACCCACTGTTAATGTGGCGCCGACCTGGTATGTTTCGGGAGTCGCGCCAAACGTACCTGAAGCATTGTTGGTAAAGCTTTTTACGGTCATGGAGTTTGACGCGCCGTCGCTCAATACCACCGCATCGTCAGCCGGCAATGAAATAGTATAAAGGTAACCACTTTCGCCTGAGATGGTAAATTCGGCAGCAGCTGTTGCTACAGCGCCGGCACCTGCAAACATGCTTACACCGCTTGTTGAAACGGTACCAGCAGGGCTTATCATAACTGTTCCACCTGCACCGCTCTTTACAATTGAACCAAAGTTTAAATCGGCTACTTTTGAAATGGAGATAGGAGTCACGATTGTTGCATTTGCTGTTGCCTCTGTGTTAGTGGCAGATGTGTTCTGAGCTTTCGCGGCGGTTGAGAAAACGATGGCCAGGGTAGCCAATGCCACAAATTTGTTTTTCATTTTGGATTGTTTTTGTTTTGAAATGTTGTGTACGAATTCGATGGTAAATGTAGAAGTGCTTTTTGTGTCCGTTAACAAAAACGGGTAGTAATTTCACTGAATAAGCGTTCATTTGTAATACATCTAAAAACTTCATCTAGTAAGTCGTAAGGCTATTTCTAAACTTATAATGGTGAATGAACCAGGTAAAGCATGTTCAATTGGAACATGGGCAAATGTTAAATCAAACTCCTGCTATTCACATATTCAACCAACTCAGCTGAGTTTTTGAGCTTTAGTTTTCTTAAAATATTATAGCGATGTACTTCCACTGTTTTTGTTGCCAGATATAAATTGGCCGCTATTTCCTTCGATGAATCGCCTTTCTTGATCATTGAGATAATTTGAATTTCCCGGGCTGTTAACGAATTTATTCCTTTCGGCCGGCCATCACTGTAAATCATTTGCTCAGCGATGATTTCCTTAATGTTGTTGCAGATATATTTTCTTCCATTGGAAACTTCTTCAATAGCTTTCACCATTTCCTGTCTGCCGGAGCTTTTTGTAACATATCCGCTGGCACCGCTCTGCATCATTTTTTGCGCATAAACCGGTTGAGTATGGTGTGATATTGCTACTATCTTCGTCGCGGGCGCATATTTCCTGATTGAAGCAGTTGCTTCTATTCCATTGATCCCGGGCAAGTTGATATCCATGATCACAATATCCGGGCGAAGCTGCCTGGCCATTTCAACTGCTTCCTCACCACTTCCGCATTCAGCAATTACGTTAAAGCGGGGATCGGCGTTCAAAACCAAACTCCAGGTTTCTCTTATCAGGGTATGATCATCAGCAATTAATATGGTAATTGGTTTCATGCAGTAATTTTTGATCTTTATGAATGTGTATTCTCAATCCGGACCATTTGCATTTCTGAGTTTATGTGCATGCAGCAAGGGGGCTGGTTGTAATAAATGCGAAGCAAGGTATCAGCCATTTTATTGATGGATGCTGTTTTTTCAATATAATCAGCCGCACCCGCGTCTTTAAATTTTCGGGCATATATGGGCTCGCTATGCAAAGAGAAACCTAGCACTTTTGTTTCCGGAACACATTTCCGAATGATTGCCGTTGCTTCGATCCCAGTGATGCCAGGCATATTGTTGTCCATGATCACAATATCCGGGCGAAGCTTTTGTACCTGCTCTATGGCTAATTCACCGCTTGTACAAGTGGAAATGACCTGGAACCGGGTATCAAGATCCAGAATGTATTTCCATGTTTCCAATAATAGAGTGCTATCGTCTGTAATCAATAGGGTAATTGGCATTTGAACATTAGTTTAATCGTTTAAAAAGGAGTACGGTTGATCAAGGGGAATCCATAAGTCCAATTCACATCCCTGCCCGGGTGCCGACGTGATGTCGACAATACCATTATAGGACTCTACGCGATTATAAATGTTCGTGAGCCCCACACCGGCTCGCTTTGCTTTGGTATTGAAACCAATGCCGTTATCCCGGATCTGAAGGCTTACCTTCCGGGTATCGTTCCTGATGGTTATTGATACATTCGTAGCTTCTGCATACTTGCTAATATTGTTCAATTGCTCCTGAACAATTCGGAAAAGAGTCAGCTTGATGCTTTCGTGTACAGCTCCCTCCTCAAGTTCTGCTGCATCGAACGCTACTATTTTTTCCATAGAAAGGCTTTCGATCAGGAAACGGATCGCTTCTGTGAATGAGTCTTCGTCGAAACGATGTGTCACCAATCTTTGGGAGAGCTTGCGGATCTCTTCAATTGCCATTGCGAGATAGTCATGGCTGCTTGTTATGATCTCTTTGGCGGTATCAGGATTGTCCAGGTAATGCTTTAATTGTAGTTTTACCGCTGATAAGATCTGGTTGATGTTGTCATGCAATTCACTTCCCAAAAAGTTTCGTTCTTTTTCCTGCACCTGCAAGGCAGCCTTCGTGATTTCTTTTTGCTGCTGTACCTTTTGCCGCATAATCTTTTCTTCCAGCCGTTTTCGTTCGGTGACGTCTGTTACCATAGCAAGGGCACCTTTGTAATTGCCGTTGTCATCAAGAATAGGGTTGGTAGATAAGTGCGCCCAGACAACAGTCCCTGACTTTGTTACAAACTGGTCTTCATACATATCAATTGTTATATCGATTCCTGTACTGAACATACCCTGGCCGGGTTTCTTACCTTTTTGTTTGACAAAAAAATGGGGCGGTTTCCCCATCATTTCTTCTTCCGTATATTCCATTATCCGGCACATTTTTGCATTGACAAAACGTGTCAGATTTTTTTCATCCAGCATCCAGATTCCTTCCTGTGCGGTTTCAACGATCTGCCGGAACTGTTTTTCGCTGGCTTCTATTTTTTTGCGCGACACCACCAGTTCAGTGACGTCATTCGCAAAAAAGAAAATACCCTCCACCTTTCCTTTATCGTTCCGGTAGGGTTGGTAAATAAAATTGATGTAGCAATCTTCCAGCCGGCCGGTACTGTTCCTGTCATGTTTTACCAGCATTTCTTGGCCCCTAAAGCAATCTCCGGTTTGAAAAGCCCGGTCCAGCAAATCAAAAAATCCCTGGCTTTCCAGTTCTGGAACAACGTCCCTGGCTGTTTTTCCAAGAATATCTTTCTTGCCCGTCAACTGCTGGTAAAAGGGATTCACCATCTCAAACCTGTGGTCAGCCCCTTTTAAAATAGCGATGGCGGACGGCGCCTGGTGGAAAACCTCGAAATACCGGAGCCTTTCGTTTTCCAGAGCCTTTTCCATTGCTTTTTTCTCTGTCGCATCTTTGGCAAGACTGAACATCAGTTGCTCTTTGTCATCCCACCTTGCAGACCAAAGTAGGGGAACGACGCTTCCGTTTTTATGAAGGAACCTGTTTTCAAACATCGTCACGGGCATACCGTTCAGAATTTTCTCAGCCACAGCGAGGGTGGCTTCTCTATCTTCTTTTATTGTCAGCTCGATGTATTTCTTTCCGATCAGTTCTTCTGGTTTATATCCCCAGACCTTTTCAGCAGCGGCGCTTACATTGATAAACCTTCCTTCTGCATCGGTGGAGCATATGACATCAACAGAAGAATCCATGATTGTTTTAAGCTCAGCCAATGCCTGTTGTAGGGATTCGGAAGTAAGGCGTTGTTTTTCTTCCGCTTTCTTTCTCTCGGAGATATCACGAATCACCATCGAAGTTCTGAGGGCGCCCTGGGCATCTGGAAAGACAAGCGAAGAAGCTTCACCCGGAAACTTACTGCCATCACCCCGGACAAACGTGATCTCACCCTTCGCCCTGCCTGTACGTTGCCGCTCCGCGAGTAAGATACGCAACCTTGGATCCGATAGGTCGACAATTCCAAACCGGCCTTTTTCGCAGATTTGTTTCTCGGTCATCCTGAAAATAGCACAAGCAGCAGGATTTGCCGCAAGGATATAACCGTCCGCTTCCGTCAATAAGATCGCGTCAAGGCTGTTCTCAAATATGGAACGATATTTTGCTTCATTTTCCAGAATCACCGTTTCGGCTTTCTTGCTGGCAGTGACGTCCTGGCTCGTGCCAATTAAGCGGACGGGGATTCCCCGGGCATTTTTTTCAACAAGCGCCACTGCTTTAATATAGCGGACCGACCCGTCGTGCCGGACAATCCGGAATACCGTATCAAGATTTTCAGTTGTTGCCAGGGCGTTTTGAAGTTCCCGGTGAACTCTTTCTTTATCATCCGGATGAATAAATTGCATCCATTCTTCGTAACTGCCATCAAAATCAGAAGCTGTGATATCGTAATGAGAAAAGAGTAAGTCGTCCGCAACGAATTTGCGCTTTTTAAAATTATATTCCCATATACCGATACGTGCCACTTGCGTGGCGAGCAAAAGTTTAGTGGATATTTCCAGTGAACGTTTTGTGGCCAGCGTTTCTTTTTGACGCACTTCATCAATGAATGCCTTTCGTTCCCGCTCGTGCCGGTACTTATCGATGGCATTTAAAACGGCATTCGGTAAGCGCTTCAGCCGGTCTTTTAATATATAATCATCGGCTCCTTCTCTTACCACACCCGCCGCTACCTCTTCCGACATTGTGGCCGTAATGAGGATAAAAGGAATGTGCAGCTTTTTTTGCTTTACAATCTTTAATGCTTCCAGGGAATTGAAAGCAGGAAGGGAGTGATCACAAAGGATCACATCGGGACAGAATTGTTCCAGCGCATCCAAATAAGCTTTCTCCGAGTCAATGATCAGGTGGTCGAAATCTATGATCTTTTTCAATTCCCTTGCGACCAACTCGGCATCGCTTTGAACATCTTCAAGATGAAGAATCTTATACTTTGAATTCATTTTCTTAGGATGATGGTTTTCTATTCGACGGGTGGCTGGTTTATAAGTACCCAATACAGGCCCAGTTCACTTACTGCCTTCGCGAAATCGTTAAATTCTACCGGCTTCACAACAAAGCTGTTAACACCCAACTCATAACTACGAATGATATCCTGCTCTTCTTTTGAAGACGTCATGATCACAACCGGTATGCGTTTCGTTTCGTTGTTTGCTTTGATTTGCCGCAGCACCTCGATGCCGTCCACTTTTGGCATTTTGATATCGAGCAGGATCACCTTAGGCATTTTTTTCTTTTCACGTCCTGTAAAAGGGCCTGTCGCAAAAATGAATTGCAGGGCCTCTTCTCCATCTTTGACGTGGATCAGATGATTGGCCAGGTTCACTTTGCGCAGTGCCCGGGTAATCAGTTCCGCATCGCTTAGATTATCTTCCACCAGCAGTATCTCTACTTCGTTTAAATGATTATTCATTGATTGATTTTTGGGACATTAAAATAAAACGTGGCACCCTGGTTCGGAGAAGCGTCTGCCCAAATCTCGCCGCCATGTTTGCTGATGATCCGTTTAACCAGGGCAAGCCCAAGTCCTGTTCCTTCAAATTCATCCTGCCGGTGAAGACGCTGAAATACGCCAAACAATTTGTTGGCGTATTTCATATCAAATCCGGCCCCGTTGTCTCTTACATAATAGACATGAAAACGTGGATCATCTATCGCGCCTATTTCTATCTGTGGTTTTTCTTTTTTTGATGAATATTTTATTGCATTCCCAAGCAGGTTAAACCAAACCTGCCTGAGCATAGTGACATCCCCGCTACAAGCAGGAAGTGCAGCGATGGTAATTTCATGGCCGCATTGTTCATTTGCCAGGTCCTCCAGGCAGCGTTGCACCAATCGGTTCATGTCTATGGATACATAGATAGTTTCCAGCCTCGCCATTTTGGAAAACGTCAGCAGGTCATCAATCAACTGCCCCATCATTTTTGTATTCGAAACAATATTGTCAATAATCCGGTTGCCTTCTGCATCCAGCTTCGATTCATAGTCTTCTTTCAGCATCATGGAATACCCGCTTACGGCACGCAGTGGCGTTCTCAGATCATGCGAAACGGAGTAGGAAAACGCCTCCAGTTCTTTGTTTACAATCTCCAGTTCACGGGTGCGCTGCCTTACTTTTTCTTCGAGTTGCTCGCGCAGAAGTCTGTTCTCTGCTTCCAGCATTTTTTGCGGTGTAACGTCGCGGGTTACTTTGGCAAAACCCTTTAAGCTTCGGTCAGGATTATACAATGCCGTTATGATGGTATTGGCATAAAAAGGATTTCCTTCCTTGTTATATTGCATTAGCTCTTCTTCACACCTTCCTTCTGCCCCCGCGGTCTTTAAACTAAGACTGGCGGTCGCTCCCTTCCCGGAATGCGTTGCGCGATAAAATACGTCGATATGTTCACCAATGATCTCAGGATAGGTATAGCCGTAAATATATTCGGCTCCGAGGTTCCAGCTCTGGATATGCCCCAGGGTATCGAGCCGGAGGATAGCGTAATCTTTAAATTCAAGCAACAAGGTCGAAAGATCTTCGGTTGCTTCAACTATTTTGTTTCCTCCACCGCAATAATTAGTTTGATCGTGTACCTGTGTCATTAATGGTATTTACTTTCTGTAGCCGTCAAATTTTATTTCATTTTTCTGAATGCGGAATGTCACTGATCAGCAACCATGAACCCCAGTTCGTTTATGCGGTCTGAAAACTGTCTTTCAGGGAAGGCCTGGCTAACGGGTGCAATCAAACGAAAAAGCTTGCTACTTTGTTTTTCGTGTTGCAAAGGAAATGCATTAAACTTAGAAGATATATAGTGCAAACACCTAAATGTTTGTCGTAGATGCGTCGGTTGTTGCTGTCATCGTTACACTACAAGGCATTAGGGAAACGATTAGAAGCGCTAAATGTTTTTAAGTAGCACTGGTGCTGTGCAGGAAACAATGTTTTAATACTATTGTAGTGCGTCGATGGGTTATAGTGAGCAAAAAATAAAAAAGAACTGAATATTCTTATGTTGATCAGATCAACTGGTGTGTGATAGCGTATTGAATGAGGTCCGCATTTGTTTTCATGTGCATTTTCTTCAGGATTCTTGCACGGTAGGTACTGATGGTTGTGGCACTCAAATGAAGCATGCACCCGACCTCTGAAACAGGTTTTCCGGCAGCAAGCAATTTCATGACTTCAAATTCCCGGTCCGATAGCTGCTCATGTGAAGGCTTTGATTGATCACCAAAATCCGCCAGTTTTTCGGCCACCAAAGCCGTGATATATTTCCGACCGCTTACGACGCGGCGAACGGCATTGATCAATTCTTCAGGAGCCATGTCTTTGTTCAGGTAGCCTGCGGCACCAGCTTTTAAAACCCGGATAGCATATTGCTCTTCTGGGTAGATGCTCAGTATCAGAACGGGCAGGCTAGGTGCCTGTTGCCTGATCTCGGGCAAAATATCCAGGGCATTTCTTCCCGGCATGGAAAGGTCGCTGATGACAATGTCCCAGCTTTCCCTGAGAATCTTTAGCATCAAGGCGGATGCATCACTCACTTCGGTGATCTCTGCGAAGGGAAATTCGTCATGTAAAATATCTTTCAGCCCTCGTCTGACAATTGAATGATCATCTGCAATTAAAATTCGCATAGAAAGCAATCGTTATTTAATGTTCAAAGGGACGCTTACCGTCAGTCTTGTTCCTTTCATAGGCTCACCGGAAAGATGATATTCACCATTAAGCATTTCAATCCTCTCCTTAATTCCCAGCAAACCTAACGACTTATTTTCGCCATGATTGTTGGGATGAAAGCCCTTTCCATCGTCCTGTACCTGTAGGAGAAGAAAACTATCTGCCAGGTGGAGTTTGCATGTAACATGAGATGCTTCCGCATGACGGGCGATATTGGTCAACGCTTCCTGCAATATCCGGAAAAAGCCAATAGAAATATCCGGGGGAAGAAACTGTTCCTCCAGGTTTGTTTCGAAGTCTACGTCAATGCCGGTTCGTTTGTAAAATTCGGTGTTTTGCCATCTGATGGCTTCGGCCAACCCCAGCTCATCCAGCATGGCGGGCCGCAATTGTGTTGCGAGTCTCCTGACTGTCTGAATCGTGCCGTTGATAAGATCAAGAGATGATTTGATCTTGGTTACGATGGCCTCCTCCTGGGTCGTAATTTTCTTTGCAATCCATGAAAGATCCAGTTTCAACGCAGTCAGGTGTTGTCCCAGTTCATCGTGAATCTCGCGTGAGATGTGTTTTCTTTCTTCTTCCCTGATATTCTGAAGATGGGTTGTCAGTTCCCTGAGTTGTTTATTTGTTTGCAATATGGCTTCTTCCGCTTTCGCCAGTTCTGTTATATCACGGGTGGACGCAAGGTAAACCGCCTTGCCTTCGTAAACAATTTCAGAAGCCTGTACCTCAAACAGCAGATCACCGCCATCTTTCTTTCGCAGGTACATGGACGCCTTGAGTTGTTTCTCTGCTGCCAATATTCTTGCAATTTCATCGGACTTATGCACTTCCCCGGGCCTTCTCAATTGTCTCATGTTCATTTTTTCCAACTCCGCTTTGCTGTAACCAAACTTTTCAATGAAAGCATTGTTCACCGCCACAAAATTCCGTTTCGGATATTCCAGTATAAACATGGGCAGGGGATTTTTCTCGAAAATAATCCGGTATTTCTGCTCCGAAAGCCGAAGCTCCTCTTCCGCCTTTTTTTTTTGCGTAATATCAAGCAGCGTTGAAATGGAACCTACATAATGATGGTTATCATAAATGGGTGTGGATTGTATGAGCGTGTGTATCACCTGGTCCCCCCGGGTAAAGCTCAGTTCATGCTGCCTTGAAATACCTCTTTTTCTTTCCTCGATATTCTGTAATGCTTTATCTCTATACTCTGGACCGATAAAATCCAATGCACTTTTCCCGATCATGTCCTCCCGGGTATGGCCAAGCAGAGAGGCAAGGTAAGGGTTCACATATGTTGTCAGGGCATTTTCGTCCACGTGCCAAATCCCTTCCTGCACGGTTTCCATGATACGCTCATATCGCTTCCTGGCTTCTTCCAATGATTGCTCGGCTCGCTTTTTCCCGGTGATATCTTGTAAGTACACAGAGAGCCCGTCGGGTGAAGGATACAATAAGGCTAAGAACCAGGCATGATATATGGGATTCCAGACTTCTATGCTCCTGGGCTGTTGCATTTCCATAACGTCGAAAAACTGCCGGTATACAGGCTCCTGCAGTTTTTCGGGAAATTCCGTCCATATATTTTTTCCTATCAATTCTTCAGGTAAGCGGCCAAGGATCTCGGCGGCTTTTTTATTGAGATAAGTATAGTTCCAGTATTTATCATAGGCTATGAAGGCATCTGTCACTCTTTCAAAAACATGTGTGAGTTCACTTGCTTTTCGTTGCACTCTTTGCTCCAGTTCCTCGTTCAGGCGCTGAAGTTTATTTTCCAACTGTTTGCGTGACGAAATATCTTTTCCGACAATAACATAACCTGTCAGGTCATTCGGCTCATCCTGGATCACTGAAATCGACACCAGCGCATAAACCCCGGTTCCGTTTTTATGAAGATGTTTTTCTTCACCCTGCCAATAAGACTCCTTGCCAGGTCTGTCCCTGATTTCAATAAGACGTTCCGCTGCATTTTCCCACCCCAGGAGACCACCGAGATCGTTCCCGATTGCTTCCCCGGCTGTATACCCATAGATAATTTCCGCTCCTTTGTTCCAGCTGATGATCCGGGAACTGAAGTCAATCGAGATGATTGCATCGTTCGTTTTGTTCACCAGGTCCGCCAGGTACAAAAGCTGCTTTTCCTTCTTTTCCTGCTCTGTCATGTCTCTGATAACTGCAACCGTACCGTTCATGTTTCCCTCTCCATCCTTCAACAATCCATAGGACACGTTGCAGGGAAAACGTTTGCCGTTCTTCCGGGAAAAAATGACTTTCCCTCTCCATTCTCCCTCCTGGAGATAGCGCTCCCGTTCCGCCTCTTCTGAAACGCCGGGATAAAAAGGGTGCAACAACAGCCTATATTGAACGCCGAGCACTTCGTGTTCCTCCCAACCAAAAATAGAAGCTGCATATCTGTTCCAACTGGTGATGCAGAAATCTTTATCCAAAGAAACCACCGCATCGGTGATGTGGCTGAAAAGCACGGAGTGAAACTGAAGTTCTTCCTTCGCCTTTTCAATGACGCTTGCGTTGGTGGCCGAAGTAATGATATACAGTCTTCCATCTTCCTGAAAGGCCTTCATATAAACTTCGACGTTGAAGGTGGTCCCATCTTTTCTCCTGAGGATGGTTGGTATAGTGGCTTGCTTCTCCTTGCTGTTTCGCATGCTTTCAAACGCAGCAGCCATCATCTCAAGGGTATATGCCGCATCGATATCCTGCAACCCCATCTGTAACAAATCTTCCCGTTTATAGCCCAATGATTCTACGGCCATATCGTTGCAATAAATAAATTTCATCAGCAAATGGTCGATTACAAAAACACTTGCCCCGGAATGGTCGGCTTTTTGTATTTGACTCAAAAAGGCTTCAGGAATATTATGATTCGAAAATGACATCCTGCATGTTAATTTTGAAAAGTGAGTTGAAAAAAAAAGAGTTCCTGTTTTAAGTAATAATTCAGAGATATAGATAGGAACATTTACCTGGTGCTAATAACAACACTTACCTGTTGCGACAGCCAAGTTAAATGTAGGAGAGTATTCCTGTCTGAACGATAACGGGCAGGACGCCAACACTCCCTTGAAAGAGAACGTATGGTCATGATTATCTTTTTGATAGAATACGGGATTGGTGGGAGTTCATAGGAAATAACTTAGAAATACTTGGATCAAATATTGACGTGAATATCAAGGTTGTCCTTTGCGGGATTAGTCATTTGCTTTATAGTCCCCTTACACGCTCTCCCTCTTTTTTGTCTGCGAAATCGAATAGAGCCCGATTACCCTCTCGACCAACCGTAGGATCAAACCATTATGATTACCAGACACAGGTGTCATTCCCACATTCTTCCTAAAGAAACGGTTGAAGTAAGAATTGTCCTGAGAGTTGAGGTCATTAGCAACCTCACTAACTGTTATCTCAGCAAATGCAGACTGTGTACTTGCCCTGGAGCTATGAAATAAATCTGGTAAGGCTGAACAGGATATTTATCGAAGTGACTGGTGTGTGAACCACTTGCTTTGGTAAACAACACGAGATGCTAAAAGGAATGGCGGTGCGGATGGTGAAGGTTTTGCGATACTAATACCTGTTTTGCCGAAGCAAAGGTACTTTGAATGTATGGCTTGCCCGTTGAACAGTTCGGGGGATTTATGGTACTTTTCGTGGATTTGCAGGCATTGGGCAATTTAGCTTCAGCATTCCGTAAATAAGCCAACACGCACAACACCTTTTTATTCTCTCCCATTCAAAGGGATTACGGCGGTCAGTTCGGAACCTCTGCCTATATATCCCCCAATGTCCATTGTTCCGTTCAGACCGTCTATACGAGACAATATCTGGTTAAAACCGGTTCCTTTTTGAAATGATTTCAAATCAATTCCCACACCATTATCCCTGATACAAATACTCGCATTCTGAAACACATTCATGATCACCGTTACCTGCGTAGCCTTTGAGTGTTGTTTTACGTTTTTTAGCTGCTCCTCAACAATACGGTATATGGTAATAGAGGTTTCTGGATTAAAGTCATCATGCCCCTCATAATACAAGGTGGTTTTTATTTGGGTTTGATCAGAGAATTGGTCGAGCAGAGTTTGCAAAATATCTTTTAACTCAAAGGTCTTCATCGTTGTTGGCAAAATTGCCTTGGAAAGGTTGCTTACCTGATCTATCAAGTCATGCAGATTTGCTTTGCTTTTCCTGATCCATTCATCTTTTGATTCATCAGAACCTTCTGCCAGATCAAGGTAAAATCTTGTGGCAGCCAGGCTTTGGGCAATGTTTTCGTGTAGCTCCGTGCTGATGAAACTACGCTCCACCTCGTGATCCTTCATGGTTTTTTGCAGGAGCAGCTTTTCCATTTGAATGTATTCTTCGGACCGTTGCTTTAAAACCTTGTTTTTTAACCGAAGATCAAGCAGCTTTGACACATGGCCGGACAGTATAGAAAGTATTTTTATTTGTTCAGGATCTAATTCCCTGGGCTGATTATCAATCACACATACTGTTCCAAGATTGTAACCATTCCCTGAAACAATGGGTGCACCGGCATAAAAACGGATTCCATTTTCGCAGTCAACAAACGGGTTTTTAACGAACCGCTCATCGAGGCTTGTATCATTGACAATCATTACATTTTTGCCAAGAATGGTATGGGCGCAAATCCCGTCTTCCCGTTTAGTTGTCTTAAAATTAATGTTCTTGCCCGACTTGATCCATTGTCGATCTTCATCAATGAAAGTAATGGCAGCGATGGGGCACTGGCAAATATGCGTTGCTACTTCCAGGAGGTTATTGAAGTCCTCTTCTTCCTCGGAATCCAATATATCGTAGGAATACAGGTCGTGTAATCGCAAGTCTTCATTTGGCGGAATTAGTTGTATTCGCATTGAGGGCGGATTTTTCCGTGAGAAAAATCTCACGAATAGACAAAGTTAGACTGTAAAATGAACTTTCAGGCTTAATTTCAAATGAGATATTGTAAGTAGGGTGTTATTGCCTATATCCTCTAAGAACATACCTTTAGCTGTGAGGCCTGCGCTTCTGCAATCACTATTCCCGCCCCGGCAATTCCGGTGAAAGCAATGTTGATAACATTTCCAAAGCTTCCCCTATGGATCTTTCAATACATTTTTATATACCTGGCCGTCTTTTATGATAAGCATAAAATTTTTATCCGGGTCTGCAATGAGCGAAAGATCTTTAAGCGGGTTGCCGTCCACTAAAATTAAGTCTGCCAACGCACCCTCCTCAACTATCCCCAACTTTCCAGGATACGGACTTCGTAAACCCGATAACTGCAAAAGCTGTCCATTATTATAAGTTACGATCTTCAAAATTTCAGCATTCGTAAACCACTTCTGCAAACGCAGGATATAATTATTCTGTTGATCATTCAAAGCTGGATCAAATAGAAAGTCGGTACCCCAGGCTAACTTCACTTTTAAACGTTTCGCCATTGGCCAGATTTTTTCCTGGGCCTCAATAACCGGTTTTCGCTTTTCCCGTCTTAGTGGGTCCATCGCAGGCGAATCCTCTTCCAAATTCTGGAGGCTCAACCAAATGTTCTTTTGTGACATCAACTGTAATGTTTTTTCATCTAACAGCTGACCGTGTTCTATGCATTTTACGCCGGCGTCAATTGCCCGTTTCACTGCCCTGGGTGTGTAGGCATGTACGGTTACATAGGTTCCCCAATCTTCTGCCGCTTCCACAGCCGCCTTCATTTCATCCAGGGTATACTGCGTAACATCCACTGGATCATAACTGGAGGACGTTCCCCCACCTGCCATCACTTTTATCTGGCTCGCACCAAACCGAAGATTTTCACGTACCGCTGTTAACACTTCGTCCCTTCCATCGGCAATAATAGTTGCATTGTACTTTTCCGCCTTTGAAGCTTCCCCAAAAAACCTCCGGGATCGTTCGGCTGGTGTCCTAAAATCTCCGTGTCCGGCGGTCTGGCTGATGGTTGCACCTGATGGCCAGATTCTCGGCCCCTTTATTGTTCCGGCGTCAATAGCAGCCTTTAACGGAAATATAGGGCCACCAACATCTCTTACGCTGGTAAAGCCCCGCATTAACATTTTTTCTGATGAAACGGCCACTTTATCCATCAATGTCTTTTCAGAAAAATCAGGAGACATCATATCCTGCTTAGTTAATGAGCCAAATGCCATGTGCACGTGGACGTCAATCAACCCTGGCATAAGTGTCCGGCCTCCACCTTCAATTCTTAAAACACCAGCATCTACCGGAATAGGGGCGGTACTTATTTTTTTTATCGTCTTCCCCGAAATCAAAACATTATGGGGCTGTGTAATTGTTTGCGAGCGGCCATTGAAGATCCTGACGTTTTGCAATATTATTTGTGAATCTTTTGTTTGTTGCGCAACAACTGGAGTACTCAAACATCCCCAGATTACAATGGCGGAAGTTATCAGTATATGCATAGTCATTTGATTTAAATTTTTAGTCTATATGCATTGGGCCAGTATGAACAAATGGCTTAGTAACATCAAATAACACATGACAGTTTAAAGCAACAGTAATACGATTATCGACGAGGTTTTCTGGTCATAGAAAAAACAGCACTTGAATCATTTTTAAAAGCCCACCGGCAAACGAAAAAATTACACCGTAAATAAAATAATTCAAGGTTTTTCTATAAAATTTGTTGGCATGATCCCGATCATACTCATTATCCAAAATACGGTATAAGGCTACGACCAGTAGCGATATCCCAATAAGAATGGGTAAGATAATAAGCAATGCTAAAAGAGTGTTTTTCCTGTCCAGCCTTACCACTTCACTTGCAAAATTTAAAACAAAACCCAGGATAATGCCTGCCGCAGTAACAAGTGGTTGTCTGAATTTATAGAGTTGATCGTTTTCCATGGTCTTACATAATTTAAGTACAGGATATTCTTAATCCCTTTGCTTTCGTTGAGATGGCGTTTATCATCCGGATTCTAACGATTATCGGAGGAAAAATTCCGAACCTGATGGCATATACTCAGACTCAGAAGTTGCCATTTCTTGTTGGGGCAGATGTATGTCCGGCAACTTTGACTCCATCTGATAAAAGAGTCTCAATCACAAACCGCTCTATAAATGTGTGATTTCATAGTTTGCTATTGATTTCATCCTGACAAGAAGTCTAAATCTTGTAGTAAACAAAATCGCCGGTCTGAAACCCGGTCTTCAAATGCGTAAATTAACATTCCCCGGATTTCAAAAAGGCATTGCGCGGAATCGAAAAGTCAACAACCGAAATTATTTTTGGTTTAAGAAAGTCTATCTTTCTTCAAAAAGGCACTGGAAAAAGGTGCGACCCGATGTTACAAACGATATGGTGACAGCGAAAAAGGTAACAGTTGATGAAAAAAGCACGAGTTCATCTGGCACAGTAAGCAGTTATACTGCTTAGGATAAATGTGAGGAAGTGGTTGCTGAAGGATTTATATAACCGTGTCAACTACCCATGCAATTTCCCATGTTCAGCAGATATTGCTGACTGAGGTTCCGGCAATCGCCGGGCGCTGGGCTATGTCTTAAAATAATTCTGCCGGCAATTTCTTATTTTGCTACCAATGGTCAGGAAACGTTTTCTGTGGATTACAATGTACGGCTTGGTGTTAGCCTTGCTGGCAGGCCTGATGACCTGGGCCAAATACCGGTTTTTGCTGGTTGACCATGTGTATGAGATCTACGGACTTATTATCGCGATGGTATTTGTGGGGCTGGGTATCTGGATGGGACTTCGGCTCTCGCGACCCAAAACGATAGTAAAACAAGAGATCGTAGTAAAAGAAGTGTTGGTGCCTACCCAAGTAACATCACCGCCAGATCCAGGGATGTTACAGGAATTGAATGTCAGTGAGCGGGAGCTGGAGGTACTGCAGTGCCTGGCCCGGGGGCTGAGCAATGAGGAAATTGCCGGGCAGCTATTCATATCGCTTAATACTGTGAAAACGCATCTTTCCAATCTTTACTTTAAACTTGATGTGAAACGTCGCACCCAGGCCGTACAAAAGGCCCGCTCGCTGGGCATAATCTAATCATACTTATGGGGGATTTTCAGCTAAATCACCCATAAGTATGAGCCCCGTCACACCGATTACCTGCATTTTTGTACAAAATAAAACAATGAAAAAAACAATTACCGTTTTCGGTCTCATTGCAGGAGGTATCCTGTCGGTGTTCCTCTTTGCATCAGCGCCATTTATGAAACACGTCGATGCCGATTCGATGACTACATCGATGTTTATCAATTACACGGTGCAACTTCTTACTTTTAGCCTGATCTTTTTTGCTGTGCGGCAGTACCGGGAAAATTACAATAACGGAGCTATTTCCTTTGCCCGGGCTTTCAAAATAGGCCTTTGGATCTCCCTCATTGGTTCGGCATTTTACGTTGTTACCTGGGCAATTATCTACAATTTTGTCGTGCCGGATTTTATGGATACGATGTGCGCGGCACAAGTGGAGTCGGCCATAAAGAACGGCGCAAGCGCAAGTGAAATTGCGGCGATCCGGCAACAAATAGCCGATGGAAAGGAAATGTACAGCACCTGGTATGGCTTTGCCGCCATCACAATGCTCGAGATCTTTCCTACCGGCCTGCTTGTGTCGCTGGTGTCTGCATTGATACTTAGAAGGAACCGAAAAGAAGCAGATTAACGCTATGTGAAAAAGCGATTGGTATTCTGCTAATCCGTACGCCAGTTCCAAAGTTTTACATGTTCAACAAAACCCTCAATTACTAAACATCCAACGAAGTTTGCACCCGGAAACAGTGAATAAACGGACCATTTCGAAACTTCTTCCGGATCCCAATCGGTCGCCAGCAATGCTGCAGGTTTGTCCGGTTCCAATGACACTTCAAATTTATCCAGGGGAAACGAAAGTCCCTCACCGACTGCCTTTATAAAAGCTTCCTTCCGTGTCCAACAATTAAAAAAACCGAGAGCCTGCTGATTACCAGGTAATGCAAGTAGCTTCCTGATTTCATTCGTCGAAAAAAAATTCCTGGCAATGTCCCGGACTTCAATATCCGGGTTCACAAATTCGACATCAACGCCAATATTAAATCGTTTTGAGAATGCGAAGAGTGCTATGTTTTGTGAATGGGAAATATTAAAATGCAAGGTATTGTTGTTTGCGATACCGGGTTTGCCGAACTTACTGTACTGAAAGGAAAATTCCGCCGGGTTTATTGCTAAATATTTGCCGATCAATAAGCGCAGAATCCCGCGCGCAGCGATAAAATTCCGGCTGTCTTTGGCAAAACGGAATTTTTGTGCCCGGTTTTTTTCATCGGGGGATAGAAGTGTCAGCAATGAGGTTTTGGTGCGTTCATCAATTTCCAGGTCCGCGCGCCAAACATGAACTTCATCTTCGCTTAAAATCAAATTGTGCGGCGTATCTAACCACATTACTTATTCGCTTTATCAAGACATTGCTGTAACTGATCCGCGAGCTGTCGCACTTCAGGCTCATCGAATAAATTGCGATGATGTCCATCTACCACATAAGTGTCGACACCATTCAGAGCGAGATCATTCCATTTACTGAACTTTTCATTTTTGCGATCATTCGAAAGAAAGGGCGCACTCCGGATCAAAGTAATCTTGACGGGAAGCGGTTTCCAGACATAAGCTGCACTGATTGAATTGAGGGCTTCCATCTTTTTCTGAACCTGGATCGTTTCCCTGTCGCTCATCAAAGAATCCCATTTTGTTTTTATTGGTTCTTTAACCCGGGTCATCCAGATTGTCCTGATAAAACTAAAATCCATTGCTCTCGCCCTGTTCAGGATTCCATGAAGCCGATCAATGTTTGTTCGCTTGGGAACCTTCAACGGAGGCGAAGAATCTATCATCGCGATAACTGAAACCGAATCCCCGGCCTGTTGTAGCTGTCTGACCATTTCCCAGCAAATAGAGATACTGAAACAATAGGCGAGGAGTGAGTATGGACCATTCGGTTGGACCTTGCGAATCTCTGCCAGGTAATGAGATGCTGTCGATTCAATATCCTGGGCCGCCTGCGTCACATCGTCTACGCCAAGCCGTTGTAAGGCGTATACTGGTTGGTCGGCCCCTAAATGCTTAGCCAGGTCTTTGTAGAAAAATACGTGACCCCCACCTGCGTGCAAACAAAAAATTGGCGGTTTAGATCCGCTTGCACGCAAAGGGACGAGCGATGAAAATTTAGCTTCTCCACTTTCTTCGGCTATAAATTTTGAGAGCGCTTCGACCGTTCTGTGGTTAAGCAGACTGATAGGCTGTAATTTTTTCTGGAACCGCTTTTCAATTTCTGTAAAAAGCCTGATTGCCGTTATCGAAGTTCCGCCCAGATCAAAAAAGTCTTCGTTGACACCAATAGGGTGGATGTTCAACATGTTTTCCCAAACACTTACTAACATGAGCTCCGCCTCATTTCTTGGAGCAAGATATCTGCGGGCAGCAGTTTTATAAGTGTGTTCAGGATGTCCGGGCGTTATGTCTGACCCTACCGGTGATAAGAAATTTTTTATCTCCCTTAAAGAACCCGATTTGTTTTGGATGATGGCTGCAAACAACCTTGATAGATTGCTGAGGAACCAACTGATTTGTTGTTCGGAAATAACGGAAGAATCATACTTAAGATAAGCTTTGATCTCATTGAGCGGACTCACGGCTAACGTGAGTGGATAGTTGCTGGTAAGGCCGCTTTCGAAACTTTCGATAGAGACGCCACCGCCCCGAATATTTTCCAAAGGCATATTTTCAAAAACAACCACGCTGTCGAACAGCAATGTGCCACTTGCTGAACTGCCTGAATCCAAAATCTCGTTCAGGTTGGTATATTCAAAACCTCTTATTTGCGCCTGTTGCGATTGCAGGGACTTTAACCAATCCTGAAATTTGTCATGATCATCCAACGTGATGCGCAAAGGCAGAACGTTCATAAACATTCCCGCCATCAGTGCAGCGTTTGGCAAATCTATAGAACGTCCGGAAACGATTGTGCCGAATGCAATGTCGTCATGTTCTACGTACCCACTTAACAGGATAGCCCAGATCCCTTGAATCAGCGTGTTTAAGGTTATTTGATTTTTTTGAGAGAACTCCCTTAGTTTTTGGCTATCCTCTTGCGAGAGTTTAAGAGATTTGGTTTGAAAATTATTAACCAAACTTTTTTGAGACTGTTTCCGAAGTCCAACCAGGGTCGGTCTTCCAAAGCCTTTCAGGACTTCGGTCCAAAAAGTTTTTGATTTTGACTGATCCTGGTTTTTCACCCAATGTAAATAGGATCTATAAGAAGGAACCGCGGGTAAGCCGGCTGCCTGTTCACCTGAACAATATGCATCATAAAATGCCAGGAGGTCTTGCAGGATAATGGAGGCCGACCAACCATCTACCAGGATATGATGACAATCCCAAAGCAAGATGTGTTTATCCACAGACAACCTGATCAGAAAAATTCGCAAAACAGGTGCTTTGGTTAAGTCTAATGCTTCTGCTCCGTCGGAACCTGTTAGTTCGTCAATTTTTGCTTCTTGAGCAGGCGCTGAATGTCCCGACAAGTCATGAACGACAAACGGAAGCAAAACTTCCTTGTGGACCACCTGCGCAGGTTTTTCCAGGTTTTCCCAATGCACAGAGGTCCGCAAAACTTCGTGTCTTTGAATAGTCTGCCGCCAGGCATCCTGAAAAGCTTCAACATCTATTTTCCCTTTCAGCACACATTTTACGCGTAACAATCCCTGGTCATCGCCTTCCTGTAAACTGTGAAAAAGCAAGGCCTGCTGAAGAAAATTCAGCGGGTATATGGCTTCAACTTTTGCTTTTTTTACCTCCATTTAATTAAACTGATTTAACAAAGTATCGAAATCATCCTGGCTCAGGTCCGCTTCCGGGAAATCCGAAGGAGAATATTGACTCGTTTCCTGGCCCGAGCAATGTTCAATCAATTGCCGAAGTGCGTTTTCAAAAAGGCCGATCAAATGTTGAATGGTGTCGGGTTTATGAAACTGTTCGCTAAAACTAAAATGGAAACCCAAACGCCCGTCCGCGATGTATGCGTTGATTTCCAATAAGTGATGTCGTTCGCTCTCCGGCGAGCGAACCCCTTGTGCGATGAAGTTGCCTTTGCCTAAGACATCGGAATCATAGGATTTTTGAGTCCCCAAAAAGTTGAAAATAACGGGCGGCTTTTGGTTTAATTCGTCCGTCTTTTTCAGATAACGCAGTACCCCAAATCCTATCCCTTCATTAGGAATGCTGCGCAATTTTTCCTTGACTGAAATTATGCTTGATTTTAGGTCTGTCCCATTTTCAATTTTCAGTGAAACAGGAAAATAGGTGGTGAACCAACCGACACTATTCGTGAGGTCAATTTGATTGTATACCCGACCGTGTTTTTCCAATCCCAAACAAAGACTTTTGATATTGGACCATTTTTCGAAACCCAACATCAAAGCCGCGATTAACAGCTCTTCAGTCTTTGTATGATAAGCCTCGTTTGATTTTCTGAGCAAATTTTCCGTGGCAGCCGGATCAATTTCGAGCCACAGGGTTCTGATACTGTTTTCATGTATCGGCAAATGAGAATCAATATCAGTCGGAATTGTTTCCGAAGAATTTTGCTCTTTCCAAAATTCAAGTTCATCGTCAAATTCGCCGGATTTCGAAAGCTCAACCAATTTATTCCCCCATCTATGATAAGAAGTTGTCTTTGGAGATAAAACAATTTTTTCGCCCCGGATCAGTTGCCGATAGATCGCTTCCAGATCCGATACCAGAATTTGCCAGGAAATATTATCAACTACTAAATGATGCGCGATCAGGAGCAGTCTATGCTGGTTTCCCTGCCCGCCTTTGAAAAACAATGACTGAAAAAGCCCGGATTTAGAAATATCCAGCTTAGTTTGTAATTCTATTGATTTTGCTTCGATCGCAGTTTCCATTTCATCGGTTGCAACACCGGTAAGATCGATCGAAGTAAATGGATTGACTTCTGCATGTCCGGTGATATATGCATTCCAGCTTCCTTCGGTTTTTGCAAAACGCAGCCGCAAAGCATCGTGATGTTCAACCAGGTATTCGATGCTATTCTTAGCTATATCAGTACTAAAATTTTCGGGAACATCAAACATCATCGCCTGGTTCCAATGGTGCGGAGCGTTTTTATGTTCTTCGAAAAACCAATGTTGTATTGGCAATAAAGGAACATTTCCAACAATTTTTTCTTCCCTTATATTTTTGTTTTCCGTTTTAGCAAATAAAGCCAATTCAGAAATTGTCTGATTTTCGAACATTTGATTTGGTGCGAGAAATATCCCTTTCTGCCTTGCTTTTGCGACGATTTGGATGCTAAGGATCGAATCTCCCCCGATCTCAAAAAAATTATCCTGAACCCCGATGGGACGAAAGCCCAGGACTTCTTCCCATATTTCCACCAGTTGTATTTCAACTTCTGTCTTTGCGGCAGATACACCTTTTTTCGTAGATGAAGATTCTTCATCTACCGGCAAACTCAGTGCATTCAGGTCAATCTTCCCATTTGGTAATCGGGGCAGTTCATCTAGCTGAACGAATTTAGCCGGTATCATATATTCGGGCAGCTTGTCTTTCAGGCCCTGGCGCAGTTCGTTTGCTTCGATAGGTCCGTCCGCAACCAGATAGGCAGCTATACTTTGCGTTACATTGTTTTGTCCGCTCGTCTTCGTTGTATTATCAGCCCCAATTTGCCTGGCCAGCAAAAGCATTTGCTGCCTGGAAAGCCGGTTAATTCTTTGTTGTAAATCACTCATAATTACTTGACGGCTTTTACAATTACCATGGAATTTGCCCACCACGTATCATTTATGTCATCAGGAAGTTCCAGTTCAATCATCTTTAGCGAAAAAGACGAAAAATGCTTAAAAAGAGCGCGTTGGTGACCCCGACCCAACGAATCAATTTCATTTGAAAAATAAGTAAAAACACCACCGGGGCGCAAATGTTTAGCCGCCGTTTCAAAAAAATGTTCGGCAAAAGTCGCTTTTCCATGAACGTATTTCATATACTCTTCCTCGTTGAGGGGATAGGTATGAAAAAAAATCCCGTCAAAGTGCCCCAGGTCATCGATGGTATCCTGCCATAAACCATGGACCAGGTTTATTCTATTTTCTTTAAACAGATCCTTCCATTTAAAAAACGTTTCAACCACGGAGTCATTACATTCGATTATGGTATGCGAACGCACACCTTGCTCCTGTATAATTGTCGCCGAAACTCCATAACCAAAGCCGATTTCTAAAATGTCACCATGGTGTTCGGTGACCACTTCCGCCATTGCCTGCATCAGGGGGATTTGCCATTCTTCCATAATTTCTTCATCGGAAAGAACTTTTTGTGTCCGATCATCCAAAGAAATCCCGGGTTTTCCAGGGACGAAGCGCGCCGCTGATTTATCCAACGCGTGAAGATTATCGCTGAATTCATTCAAAGCGTTATTTAATAAAGCATTTCGCTGTGCATCCCTGGGCGGACGAATAAAATCCTCTCGTTTTATCTCGAGAACAATTTCAAAATCTTCTGTTCTTCTAATTTTCTTCGTCATAAGTACACCTAAAAATGTTCCGTTTAACCCAGTATATATTCTATCTCCCGGTCTGACATTTTCTCAACATTTTTCAGCATTTCCTCCGCCTCTTCTGAACTCATTTTCTCCAGCTTTGCTAATAATACTTCTGCCAGCGTTGCATCCGGTGCCCCCGCCATTTTTTGTATGGTTTCGAGTTTTATGACAACCTCCCTGACTTTATCGTTTTGTTTAATGGCTTCCTGTATTTCTCCGAGTTCGACCCGGTAACCCCGGATCTTTACCTGGCTATCTTTTCGTCCCAGGAACACAATCGTGCCATCTGCTCTGTATCGGCACAAATCACCGGTTCCATATATCTTGTCAGAAGATTCAGGATTAAAGATGTTTGGAACGAAGTATTTGTCTGTTAAGTCCGGATTGTTGAAATACCCATTCGCTACGCCTTTGCCACCGATGAATAACTCTCCCGAAACACCGACCGGAACGCGATTCTGATTTTCGTCTACAATATAAATCTGGCAGTTGGCAATCGGTTTTCCTATCGGCACATTTAGTTCCGATTCTGTGGGAGTAGTCTGATAGACCGTTGCCCAAACCGTGGCTTCAGTTGGACCATATTCATTGTAAAGCTCAACATGGGGCAACAACTTAAAATGTTCATGACACAAAACTTTTGGACAAGCTTCCCCGGCAACAATGATCGTCCTGAATCTATCAAATACCTGCTTCGGAAGATTTTTGATCAGAGCCTGGTAAAGCGTTGGTAAAAGGAGCGTGTGTGTTATCTCTTCGGAGACGAAAGTTTCGGCAAGACTAATTAAATCCTGCTCCGTCCGGCGTTCGACCAACACCAGTTTTCCGCCCGCCGTTAGCGTCCAAAAAATTCCTGCAACAGAACTATCAAACGAAAACGATGACATTAACAGGAAGCTCCGGGGCTGATTTGGATAATGATCAAAACGAGCCATCGTCGAATAAGCGAGATTTCTGTGAGTCACGCAGACGCCTTTCGGTTGCCCGGTACTGCCCGAAGTGTAGAGGACATAGGCTAAGTCTTCCCCTTCAATTGCGATTGGCAGGACCGGCTCGTCTGAGCTCTCAGAAGCGATGATTTCATCAATTGTCTGCAGGTTAACCAAATGGTCTTCGACTAATGAAGTCAGATGTTTCTGAGTTAGCACAACGCTGGCGGACGAGTTGTTGAGAACAAAATCAAGACGTTTTTTAGGGTATTGGGCATCAAGTGGTAAATAGGCCCGACCCGCTTTTAAAACACCCAGGATTCCAATGATCATATCGATCGAAGGTTCAACCAATAAACCGATCGGCCGGCTTTTATCAGGATTCGACTTCAGGAGATAATTGGCAACGCAGTTTGCCCGCCGGTTTAGTTCTCCGTAAGTTATTGTCTGTGTTTGAAATGATAACGCAGGTTGTTGAGGTCCTGCTGCGACTTGTTCATTAAACAAGTCAATAACGGACTTCAGATTTGTTATGTCAGTGTTCGTATCGTTCCATATGGAAAATAATGTCAATTCATGATCAGTGATCATATTTAATTCAGAAATCGGTCGGTTTGGTTTTTCAACTATTCCTTCGAGCAGCGTTCTCAAATGACCATGCATTCGTTCGATAGTTTCTTCAACGAACAGATCTTTTGAATACTCAAAAACCGCTGTGATTTCACCCGCCTTTTCCGCAATGAAAAGAGTCAGATCGAATTTTGTCACGCCGAAATCAAAAGGCTCGTGCCCGATGGCTAAATCTTCTCCGAAATCAGGCATCCCTGGAACATCGTGATAAATAAACATGACCTGGAAAAGCGGATTCTGATTTAGATAACGTTCGGGTTTTAAAGATTTCACAAGTACTTCGAACGGCATATTTTTATGAGCAAATGCGGCTTGTGTTGTTGACCAGACATTTTCCAACAAATCAATAAACGTGGGATCATTTGACAAATCAGAACGCAGGACCAGTGTGTCGTCGAAAAAGCCGATAAGATTTTCGAGGGCGATCTCATCCCTGTTGGTAAAAGGTGAGCCGACAAGAATATCGTTTTCGCCTGAATAGCGTTTCAGTAATATCTTAAATGCGGTGAGGATCACCGTGTAAAGCGTTTTGTTTTTTTCCCGGCAAAAGTTTTTGAGTTTGTTTGAAAGTTCGATCGGAAGTTTTTGAGTGGAGTAGGCTCCCCGGAAAGTCGGGCGGTAAGGTCTTGGAAAATCTGTCGGCAACTCCAGAAAAGTTAAGCTGTCCTGCAACTTGTTTTTCCAATAGGCCAGGTTTTCAGCGTTTGGCTTTCTCAGACTTTGTGAGTATGCATAATCCGCGTACTGAATCTCCAGGGGTGAAAAATTCACATCCGGACCATTGGCCAGTTTCCGGTAGTATTCAGCAACTTCTTTCTGTAAAAGTTGCATCGACCACTTGTCCATGATGATATGATGCAAAGTCAGAACCACCAAAAACTCATCTTCTTTCAGCCGCAAAATCGAAATTCTTGTAAGGTATCCATCGGGCGACTCTAAAGATTTACGCGCTTCTCTGATGGCTACGTCCCGGTAGACCTTTTCGAGCTCAGTTTCGGGCAAGTCTCTCAAGTCGTGTTCAGAGACTTCAAAAAGTGGATTACCATTTACTTGTTGAAATGCCCGTCCATCTTCAAATACAACTTTTGTTCGCAGAACATCGTGTCGCTGAGCCGCGATTTCAAAACTTTTTACTAATCGTTCAACATCCAGTTTTCCTTTAAACCTATAAGCGTCGGCATAATGGTAAAAAGGGTTTTCGGGGTAAAGCTGCTGCAAAAATAGCAGGCGTTGTTGACCCAACGAAAGCGGCACCCGGGTCCCTTCCGGACGTGGCTGAATGCCTTTTGGGGCCTCAGGCTTTTTTTCCCGGTTAAGCCATTTACTCAGTAACGAGCTTTGATTACTTTTTTCTGAACCTGCCTGCATAAAATTAAAGTCCTAAAATTTGTTTGATAGATCTCAAGACCGTGAAGTCAACATCAAAGGCGCGTTCAATAAACCAATATAGCGAAAAGAGTATAAGGATTATGGAGCCGAACACACGTATTTTCGGATACAACAAAGTGTTGCGTAACAAATACAAAATCGGAAACACCACAAGGATTATCGCCAATTGACCGATTTCAACGCCGAGGTTAAAACCAAATATCGAAAGCCCCAGGTAATTACCAACGAGTCCTTTTTCAGCGAGAACGCTGGCGAAGCCAAAACCGTGAAAAAGTCCGAAGACAAAAGCAATAAGCCATTCTTTTCCCGAGAAGAGCGGGTAAATGTTATGAATAGCGGCGAGCGCAATAGAGATTGCAATAATTGATTCGATCAGTCGCGAAGGCAGGCTAACAATCTGAAATGCGGCCAGGCATAAAGTGATAGAATGGGCTATAGTAAAGAATGTGACAATCTTTACCACATTTATGAGGGCAGGTTTGAGTCTGTCAACCGGCATCCAAACTTTGTTGCCGGGCCCAGCCGCGAGAGTCCTGTTAGTCGAACGGAACGTCAGAACCGACGGTAAGAGCAACGCCAACAAAAATAAAATGTGATCAAAGCCGATCCAGATATGCCAGATTCCTGATTTGATCATTGCCCACAATGATTGCATCATAAAATCTTCTGTTGTCGATAGTTCCTGCCTGGTTTTACCTGGCGAAAACTCAAGCGAGTACATTGATTCGTTATTCGCTAATCCCGTATTTTTATTTTCTTCAATGACGACCAGGGCGGTGTGCCCTGGAATATCTTTGATAAAAGCTTCGTAGTAGATATTAATTTTTTCGGGAACTTTTTTTACGCCTTCGAGTTCAAATTTCAACAAAACAAAGTCGCCAAAACTTTCCGCTCTCAAAATATCCGGATTAGTAAATCGTATCCGATAATCACCATCTTCCGGTGAATTAAATGAAGCGTTTTGCAACACATATTCCTGGATCTTTGCAATATGAGGAGCAACATCTTCTTTTGTAAATCCGACTTTCAAATCCAGGCCGAAAACCTTGTTTAAATCTTTGGTGGATATTTCAAAGTGTCCACGAACAGATTCTTTTTGAATTTGAAAATAAATGTAGCTCTGATCCGGAAAGTGGGCGAGGGCCCTTGAGTGAAAAGCCGTTATCAGCAGAAGACAAAGAAGTACCTTAAATTTAAATTTCTTCATTCGTTTTTAATTAATTTTTTATCTGTCGGATTCACCTACGCTGCGCTTCGGCGACGCCGTAGCCTATGGGGCCACGCCCGACGACGCCGTATCGTATCGGGCCTCGCCCGACGAAGCTTTCCACCTACGCTGCGCTTCGGCGGACGCCGCAACGTATCGGGCCTCGCCCGACGAAGCTTCAGCGTAGTCGGGTGAATTCTCCAAGTAATTCTGAGATCGACTTTTCAATATGTTGAGCTAATTGTGAAATGGTTGAATTTTCGAAAACCATGTTAACCGGTAATTCCAGGTCGAAAGCATTGTTTACCCTTGACGCGATCCTGATGGCAGCCAGTGAATTGCCGCCCAGCTCAAGAAAATTATCGTGCACGCCTATCTTTTCTATTTGCAAAACCTCAGCCCAGATCTCTGAAAGTATTGTTTCAAATTCCGTTTCAGGTGCAACGTAATTGGTATTCTCTTCTTTGGAAATGACTGCCAGGTTCCGCAAAGTTTTTCGGTCGACTTTCCCATTGTCTGTCAGCGGGAATGATTCCATCCTTTTAAAGTAAGTTGGTATCATGTAATCCGGCAGGTCATTTTTCAGACGATTTCTTAATTCGGCTGTGGAAATCTCAGCATCGGCAATATAATAGGCGACGAGATTTTTATCAGTACTGACTTGCGTTGAAGTGTACCCGATTTCTCCCAATATCCGTGTTACTTCATTTTCATCAATTTCCTCATTTATTTCATCTAAGGAGACTTCCCGGGTTTTGTGGCCCATGCGCACGTCCCAACTGTAAGGGAACGCATAATTGCTGTAACCCCGCTCTTTTTTGTGAACATAAATTCCTACCTGGTTGATCAGACAATTCGTCGAACGCCCGGTATCGGATGGACGGATCCATGGAAGATGTTTATCGAGGTAATTCATCATTTCCCCAAAGTCAACATCAAAGAATCTGTAAAAATCCAGGAACTGAACTTTTTCAAATACGGTGTCGTCATTGAATATTGACGTGTCCAATAAATTTTTTACGGCATCATTTACCCGGTGATACGATTTGCGGGCTTCAAGGATGGTTTTATCAATTGTATCTACATCATCTTTCCAAAACAGTTCTTCGGTGAGGCGGGTTTCAAAAAACTGCCCTCTCGATAGCCCGGTAACAATAAAAGGAATTTTTTTGTCAAAAGCAACCTGCGTGCTCAGGGTGTAAATCGTCTTAAAACATCCGTTGCAGACATTGCTATACCTTTTGAGACTATCAACAAAAATCTCATTCATTGCAGGGGTCTCTCCAAAAACATGATCGACACCCAAAACGTTCACAACCCGCCTGATATTGGCTTTCGCCGACTCTGAGATATAGCCGTTGTCTAAAGTAAAAGCGAGAACGCTGACACCCATTCCCACTAATTGAGCAAGGGCGTAGGTACTGTCTTTGCCGCCGCTTAAGAGCACCAGGCAATCATATTCGCCTTTTCTTTCGGCCTTCGCTTTATCCAGTAGTTTTTGAAGATCCACCGGGGTTTTGAAATATTTTTGGGCATTTTGGCGGTAATCTTCGAACGAAAGACAGTAATTGCAGACGCCGTTTTCATCAAACTCTGCCTGCGGATAATTTGAAGGCAATCCGCATCGGGTACAGTTTGTATCCGAGTCAACAGGCACGGATCTTTTGTCGTCAATCAGTTCAACCACACAATCCTTTATACCGGCTTTTTTTGACAATGCTGATTCGATTTCGCCTAATTCAATACGAATTCCGCCTATTTTAACCTGTTGATCTTTTCGCCCTAAATATTCAATTTCACCTTTTGAATTCAAACGGGCTAAATCCCCTGTATCATAAATTTTTGTCTGGGGCTGAAAAGGATTGTTTTGAAATTTTTGCGTGGTAAGTTCCTTATCATTCCAATATCCAACCGACAAACCATCGCCCGAAATATAAAGCTTTCCTACTGCACCTTGCGGAACAGGGTTTAGATTTTCGTCCAGAATATAAGCCTGCATATTTGCGATTGGTTTACCGACCGGGACAGATTTCGATAAATCGTTTGCAGAATCATAACGATGCACAACACAACCCACAGTCGCCTCGGTCGGGCCATATTCGTTATAGATTTTTACTTCGTGATCAAAGGCTTCAGTTATGCTTTCAGCTAACTCGCGTTTGAAATCTTCACCGCCAACGATCATCGTTCTAAGACGGGAATTCTTTAAGTCCCTCTCTTTTAAAAGGCTAAGATGCGATGGTGTTAATTTGATGACATCAGCCTGGTTGTCATCGACAACATCAAAAATCGCTAAATCCGGTCCCTTTTCACTTTCTTCATAAACTACGATCGAAGCGCCGCATGTAAGCGGGACAAAAATGGATGTAACGGTCAGATCAAAATCTATGGTCGTAAACAATGGGAACGTCACCTGAGCCGTTATGCCGTATGCTGCGCCTGCCCAATTTATATAATTGGCGAGTGCCCTTTGCGAAATCTGAACGCCTTTTGGCTGACCGGTCGATCCGGAAGTAAACATTATATAAGCGAGTGATTCCGGCAAAATTGTTCTGTCCGGATTCGTTGTTTTCTGTTCGTTGATATGTTGCCAATCGGCATCAATTCGTAAAAGTGGAACCTGTACATCCTCCAGGTTGTCAGCATGACGACTATTAGTTAAAACGATTACGGCCTGCGACTCCCTGATTCTATCAGTTACACGACTGCGCGGGTTATTCGCGGCGATCGGAACATACGCACAGCCCGCTTTGAGAGTCGCGAGTATGCCGACAATCAGATCGGCAGAACGATGAAGATAAATGGCAACACGTTTTCCAACGGTAATTTCTTTTTCAATAAAATAGTTTGCAAGTTGATTAGATCTTTCATCCAGATCGGCATAACTCAAATGCTGTGTTTTATCGGAAACAGCTGTTTTTTTCGGATTCCGTTGGACCTGCGTTTGAAAAAGATCAAGAACAGATGTGTTCCCGACTTCTTTTTGGCTGTTAAAATCGATGACGATTTGTTGAAATTCGGCGTCACTTAACAAAGAGGCATAACCGATCGATTGATATGGACTTTCAATGAAGCTGTCAAGAAGTTTTAGAAAATGATTCGTAACTGTGTCAAACATTTTTTCGCTAAAGACTGCCAGGTTCAAATCAAAATAGAGCTTTATACAGTCAGCATCATCATTGTAAACATGAAACCGGAGATGATGGCTGGAATCCGTATGATCCGGATGGTGCCATTCAGCTTTGCAAGGGATTTCATTAAAATCCGGGAAATCGGTAGTTATATAATTTAGAACAACGTGAAAGGCCCGGTTCAATTGGGGTGTGCTGAGTCCTGGTTGAGCGTTGCGTAAAAATTCATAGGTCTTGTTGCTGACCCGCTTGAATAAGGAAAGAAAGGTATCTTCATTTTTTACTTCAATGGTGAAAGGGAAAAACTCGATAAACAATCCAGGCGTCTCTTTAAAATCCGGTGTAGACCGATTATGAACCGGAGTGCCAAAGGTTATTTTATTCTGCTCACTGCTGATCCGGGATAGATAGACCGATAGGATAGAGGCAAAGATGTTGAAAAGCGTAAGCTGTGAATTCAGCAGCCGAAAATCTTTTTCTTTGGCAATTGCGAGCAGCTTTTCCGTTCGTTGTTTTCCCAAAGGAAAAGAAACCCTTTTAGAAAGGGTTGTTTGTTCTTTAACAATTTTGCCGTATAACCTTAAGTTGGTAGCGACAGACTTTAATTGCTCCTCCCAATAAGTCTTTACCGAATTGTTTTTTACATTAAGCCTGTTAGCCTTTTCATATTCAACGTAGTTTTGAAACAGGGGTACTTTAATATCAGTTGTTGACGCCCCTTCTGCAACACGCCTGTAAATTTTACTAAATGCTTTGTATTGAAGAGCTACCCCTGACGCGTCAGATATTATATGATGTTGATTAAAATACCAGATAAATTTGTTCTCCGGCATCTTTATTAATACAGAATCAAAAAGCGGCTTTGATAGTTCAAAGATCTTCTTCATTCTTGCATTGAGCCAGGTTTGAAAATGTTCGTCTGAACTTTTCTCTTTTGAGAAATCAAGCAATTCAACTTTGTAAGAAACTGAATCAAGGAGCCTTGCATGCGGAACGTCGTCTATTGACTCAAACACTGTCCGCATGGAATCACTTTTATCAATTAAGATCTGAAATGCCGTTTGAAAATGGGACACGTTTATTTCGCCGGATAGCCCGAAGGTGAACGGAGAATTATAAAGCGGGACATTCGGACTTAATAATTGTCCTGTCCAAATCAAAAGTTGACTTTGCGTCAAATTGGATAAATTATTGAAGGCTTGATTCATTGTCAACATACTAACTTTCTACATAGTTCGTGATCGCTTTAACGTCCATGAAATTCTCTATGACGATATCTTCTGGTGGAATTTTGATATTGAATGTTTCTTCAACAAAACCGACCAGTCGCATCACCGCCATGGAATCCAATAAGCCGCTACCCAACAAATCATCTTCAGGCAATAGTTCGATTTCGCCCTTTCCGGAAAGCAAATTTTCCTTAATATACTTTATAATTATCACCTCGTTTGAATCCATATATAGTTTATAACGTTTGGCAGTTTGTTAGTTTTTTAGCACTTTGTAATCGATCTTCCCCGCCGGAGTTCTCGCAATTTTATCGCTGAAATGGACTGTTCGCGGAAGGGCGTAGGCCGGTATTCTGGCGGCTAAAAATTCCTTTATGTTTTCGTCGGTTTCACGACCCGCCTCGCTGAGAACAACTATTGCTTCAATAAACTGCTCTTCTTCGTTTTTTATATTGTAAACTGCCGTTTCTATTACATACGGGTGCGACATTAAAACAGATTCAATTTCATCAAGTTCAATACGATAGCCGCGAATTTTAATCTGCCTGTCTTTTCTTCCTGCAAACATCAGTTGCCCGTCATTTTTTCGCCAAACCAGGTCGCCGGTCCGATAAAATATTTCCTCTGCATTGGGGAACTTTTCTCTCCTGTAAAAACCTTTCTGAGTTAATTCGGGTTTACCCCAATAACCCTTCATCATGGTCGCCGTGCGCACAAGAAGTTCGCCGGTATTCCCTTCGGGAACTTCCGAATCATTGTTATCGACTATTAAAACCTCGGTATTATTCCACACATATCCCAGCGGAATGGCAGCATCTGTTTCCGGCAATTCCGTTAGATTGAGATAAGTACATTGGTTTACTTCAGTGGGGCCATAAACATTAGAAAACACCGCGTTGTTCCATAACAACATTAAACTTCGCAGATGTTTTGCGGGAAAAGGTTCACCACCGAAAAGAACCCAGCGAAGGGCGTCCAGTTTTCTGTCCTCCAGGGCACCTCTTTGCAGCAAATGTGTAAGCGCCAGGGGGACAGAATACCACATAGTGATTTTCTCTTTTTCTATCAACTGCGACAGACTTGCCGGAATTAATTTATGACTTTCGGGAATTAATACTGTTGTTCCGCCGGCGAGCGGCATGGTAAAATATCCCAGCGTTGAAATATCAGAATGCAAAGGGGAGTGATTCGCTAAAATATCAGTTGGTCGCACATCGTACAAACCCATCGAAAGTTTCGCATATGCTAACCCGCTACGATGTGAATGCATAATGCCTTTGGGCGCTCCGGTGGTTCCCGAGGTGTACATTATATAGGCCAGATCATCTTCCAACATTCTGACCGAAACAGTTTGAGATGGACCAATGCGTGCAACTTCGTCCCAGGAGACTGTTTTTACGGGAAGCTTTTCGTCCATTCCAATCACAACCTCGAGGGAAACATTTTCCTGGAAAACTTTTTTCAAAGAACGGCTCTGTTTTTTTCCGCTGATGATGTGGGTGATCCCGCAATCACTTATTACATAAGCAATGCGGGCGGGCGGAGCATTTGTGTCTAATGGGACGAAAACCGCCCCGGCAGACATAATGCCATAAACAGCTATTGGTGATTCCAAAGAGAGATCCAGGAAAATACCTACCCGGTCGCCGCGTTTTATTCCAAGTTCGCTCAGCATGAAAGCCAGTTGATTCGAACGCTTTAGTAATGTTGAATAAGTCAGGGAGTCATTTTCATATCGAAATGCAATGTTATCGGGAAAATGATTTGCCGAGTTTTTTATGAGTTCAGGTAACAAATAAATCATCACTATAGTCCTACCATTTTTGCAATAATATTTCTCTGTATATCCGAAGTCCCGGCATACAAAACGCCTCCGACCGCATCTCTCAGATCTCGTTCTATCCCGTAATCGACCAGATATGCATTCCCTCCTCTGTTTCGGATAGCATCCAGACTCGAAGTCAGGAAACTCTCGCTCAGATGTAATTTCAACATGGCTGCTTCAAGCATAGCTGGTTTGTTTTGTTTTTTTAACCAGGCCAATTTATACAGGAGCAGCTTCGACGTTTCAATCCGAAGTTTCATTTCGGCGATCCGGTTTGAAACTGATTGAAAGTTCCCGATTACCTGCCCGAATCTCTTATGTTCTTTTGCAAATTCAACAGATTCTTCAAGTTGTCGCTCCATCGCTCCCAGGCCACCGGCGAGAATGCAGCACCGGTCATACTCAAGGGAATGATTGCTGATACTGAAACCTGCCCCTTCTTTTCCGAGCCGGTTTTCCTCGGAAACAAAACAATTTGTCAGTTTAATTTCACCAATCGGGACGGTTCGCAATCCCATTTTTTGCCGCACCGGGCTGGCTTCATAACCTTCCAGGCTTCTTTCAACCAGAAAGGTGGTGACGCCCCACTTGCCTAACTTAGGATTCACATTGGCAAAAACGATTGCCACATCTGCAACCGGAGCTAATGTTACCAGGCATTTCTCTCCATTCAGAATATAACCGCCGTCCTTCTTTTCAGCAGTCATTTTCATATTAAATACGTCCGAACCCGACTCCACTTCAGTTAATGCGTGAGCTCCCAACCATTCACCACTGGTCAACCTGGGAAGAAACTTTTGTTTTTGCGTGTCGGTTCCAAATAAACCAATAGACATTTGTACTGTCCACATCTGTGCATTTAAGCCCAGCACCAACCCCGAGTCTTTGCACGCATAACCCAATCCTTGCATGGCGAGTACACTGCGCAAAAGATCTACTTCATCAAGCTTGCCACCAAACTTTGCCGGAGTCGCCAAACCCAGTATGCCGAAATCTGCACACTTTTGCCAAAGATCACGGGAGAAGATGCCTTCTTTATCCCGCTTAACGATATCATCATTCAGTTCGCTTTTCGCAAACTGTATGACCTCATTTCTGAAGTTTAAATCTTCTTCCGACCAGGAAAAATCCATGATTACTTTTTTAACCTTTTGCGGACAATAAGCTTACTGCCTTTTTAAATTGGGAATCTTTGTCATCCATTCTTAAGCTTTCAGCTGTTAAAAAATCATACGGATTTTTGGTATCAGCCGGTCTGTTTTCGATTTCCAATTCTTGTCCCAAACCTAACTCCGAAGCGCAATCCAAAAACAGATCCATTACAACCTTATCTTCCAGGGCCCAACCCGTTGAATCAAACACGCTTCTTTCATTTTGCAGATATGTATATTTATCTGAATTTTGGACAACTTCAACCAATCCAGCTCCAATATCTTTTAGCTCAAGTTGCTGACATTCACCTTCAACGATAGCCTGCCCGATAAAGTCAGGACAGACAAAACTTTTTTGGAGTAACTCAAACGGAATTTCAACCTTGCCAGGGAAATCGGAACCGACTGCATTGATATGTATATGCGGTTTTGTTTCGATATTGGAAAATAAAGGACCGGCCCCGATATCCAGTGATGTTGCAGTGCATAGAATGTCAGCATTTTTTACAATCTCTTCAATAGTTGTGATCACAAAACTAATATCTGAATTCAATGCCGAACAACGTTTTTCAAACGAGGAAGCAGCGGTCGGATCAATATCGTAAATCAAAACGCGCTCGATTTTGAAGTAGAGAGAAAGTGCATGAAGTTGGGTAACTGCCTGGGTTCCGCATCCTATCAAACCCAAAACTGAGCTTGTCGGTTTCGCCATCAATTTGGTGGCTACCGCCGATGCCGCTCCTGTGCGAATTGCAGTCGCCAAAACTCCATCGATCAGGGCACGAAGATGCCCGGAATTAGTATCGTATTCAGAAATTGTCGAAACGATTGTTGGTAAATGGAATTTGTTTGGATTAGACGGATGGTATCCGACTACCTTTATTAAAACTTCCCCCTCTTGATCATGCTGGTTATAGAGAGGCATCCACTCAATCAAACCTGGCTCGGGCTTTTCATATTGGAATCCGCTTCTAACGGGAATGGATAACTTTTGCGGATTATATTCTTTAATGGCAATTGTTAAACGTTCAACTAAGGTCATCATTATCCAGTCAATTCCAAAATGCCGCAAAATTTCCTGTATATCAAAACTGGATAAGACTAGTGTTTTGTTGTTATTTGCATGCATATTCTCCTGGCTGAAGCTATGTTTTCTACTGAGGTTCTTGTTTTCCCGGGTCTTACCATAGAGATACGTTTAAAACTAAAACAAAGTTCTCAAAAAATGCATTTTTTTGGAAAAATGACGTCAAACTGAACAAATTCCCGGCCTGGGAATCTGTTTTTGCGTTTAATCATTGCCCTGGAAGGCGCATAAGCTTCAGAGTGGGCCGCTTGCCAGTTATTTTTTACCGCTATTTTTTTGATCTCACCACCGAGGTAGGTATTCTTTTAGGTAAAAGCTTGTACAAAACTTCCATTTGAATAATAAGCTAACAAGTATTTGTCTAGGTGTCGCATGTGTTAGTGTGTTCAATATGAAATGCAGAAGACCACCTGATTTCGCGGGTCTCAAATTCTATTACTTACACGAATGTCGTAAAAGTTCAACAGCTTGCCCAGGAGCTGAAGGAGGAAGGGAAGCGGATCTCTCTTGACTTCAGATTTATTACAGACAATAAAATCCTTACTAAAGGATGTGATGTGAACACTCCGGTTACATATGAGTTAAAAGCTTTTCATAGTTAACCAGGGAGAAATTCGCTCAATGATTCCAATATGTACTGTATAATAAGGAAGATCCTATCCAAAAGTTATCTAAACTTACTCTGCCTTTAAAACTTTTACAGGTTCAATCTGACCCGCTCGTATGGTTTGGGACAGGACAGTCAGTAGACCGAATATGGCAACCAAACCAAAGCCTATGGCTAGATTTACAAAACCTAAATCAAGTTGATTGCCCATTTCAGTTCTTAGTAATTGACCGCAAAACAAGCCCGCCGGAACACCAATAAGTCCCGCAGCCAGGATAAGAAAGCCGAAATTTTTAGTAACTATCAATACCAGTTTTATTTTGTTTGCTCCTAATACTTTTCGTACACCCAGTTCTTTTGTGCGTATTTCTACGGAGTAACTGGCTATCCCTAACATGCCTAACGCAGCGATTATTATGACAATCAGGGCAGAACCTCCAACGATTTCTAATTCCCCACTGATTTTGTCTGAATAACGGTGTTCTTTTAAATTTTGAATATTAGCTGTTTTTTGTGGAAAACTGTTTGTCCATATGGACTGAATGGCTTTGGTCGCTTCCAATCCAGTATTTGGCTGTATTTTTATGGTCAGGGTGGTTATTTCATTTGGCAAATACCGGTACATTAAAGGAAATTGTTGGCCAATAATTTCATTAGGCATTATGCCGATGACTTGTACATAGACGGAATCCAGTAATAGATTTTGTCCCACAATACTTTCCGATTCAGATTTCAATAATTCTGCGGCCGCTTCATTCACCAATACAAATTGCTCAGTACTTTGAGGCATATTCTCTGGAAAATTTTGCCCGGATTTTAAGCTTATTCCTTCAGTTGCCAGTGTTTTCGGGTCTATACTTACGTAATTTATTTCCAGAATTTTATCGTTAAATGTCACAGAATCTTTACCCATTTTAATTGGTTCATAATACCAGTTAGTGGCCAACGTCGTTTCGACCTGACTTAACTGGTTTATTTCGTTTTGCAGGTTTTGATATTTTTCGCCTTTTAAATCCAGTGTCAGAATGTTGGGTGACACAGTTGAGCTAATGATTGCATTGTTTTTTCTATCATACTGGGCTATAATGACAACCAGAATCATAAGCATGATGGTTACTGAAAATTGCACGACGATTAAAACTTTGTAAATAGCAACACCCTGGAACAGCTTTATATTTTTCATTTTACGCAGAATCTGTATTGGCTGAAACGCTGACAATAGGCGTGACGGAAGTGCCCCCGCGACTAAGCCTGTGATAACTGCGTATAATAAAAGAGATAAGATTAAAGTTGGATCCCACGAAAAATTTACATCGTCCATATCCGGTACATATTGTGTTAAAATAGCAACACATGGAACTGTTAACAACAAAGCAAGTATGGAGATAAGGATCGCTTCGAGTAAAAATTGACCAATAACTTGTCCTCTGGTTGCGCCTATCGTTTTGCGAACACCTACTTCTTTTGCCCGGGAGAAGGCACGCGCCAATGACAAACTGATATAATTGAAAGCCGATAACAGGGTTAAGGATAAAATTAAAAGTACCTGCGTTTTTATGTCCGCCCAGGTGATACCCGCATTGCGATCATTTTTAATGTTACTGTTGTTAGGGGTAATATCTTCTACGGATTGTGCTAAAAATTGAAGGCTGCTCTTATCCAATTTGCGGTTAAAGTTTTGGAGAGTCGTATTGAGCTGCTTTATACTTTCTTCTGATTTTAAACGTGCATAAATTGCTGAACTCTTATAGTCATTCCAATTTTGTGAAATATTGTTAATGGCTCCTTTTTTTTCAAGCAATTCAGCAGCATTCATAGAAAGCATTGCCTCAATGGGCAGATGTGTATTTAAAGGCGGGTCCTGTATAATTCCCCCAACGGTATAAGTACCTAAATTTTCAAATTGAACGGTTTGCCCCAGGGCATCAGCTTTGCCAAATATTTTTTTTGCAGTTTCTTCAGTTAAAAAGAGGGCGGTCGGATTATTGGTAAGGCTTTGTGCACTGCCTGACAACAATTTAAAGCCAAAAACATCAAAAAACGAAGGCTCTGAAAATTTTATGTCGATAGGTACATCTCCTTTGTCGGTCTGCAAATTATATTTTCCTGCCAGTCGTACTCTTACCGTTTTTTCAACCAGGGAGACGCTTTCAATCCGCGGAGCCAATGGTAAGGGAGCTGTTGCCCATTGGGTTTGTACCGCGTCCTTTGTTTCCTGCGTGAGTATCCGCACTATTTGATTTAATCCCGGATGAAAATGGTCCGTATCGAAGGTTGCTTTCAGGCCTGCGAAAAGAATAACACCAACCGCCATACTCAGTGACAAGCTTAGTATATTGACTAAAGAAAAAAGTTTGTTTTTCCAGAGTATCCGTAGAGCGATCTTTAGGTTGTTCTTTATCATGGTTTAGAATTATTGATAGTTACTAAGTATTGATCGTTGCTGAAAAAGTAGCCCAAAATATCTAAGGGAAAGATCCCTCCAGACTTTTTTGTCCAAAGTTGATACCACAGTACAAATCATTATCCATCAATGTCTTAGGTAATCATTTGTAGAGGCTTGTTCGGTTTTGGTACACCGTTGTATCGATTTGATACAGTCAGGAACAAAAGTACATCGTCAGGATTCAGAGTTTAGCGGCAATTGCTTACCCTGTCTGCATTGCAAAAATCTATTGATTTCAATTCACCGATTATTTCACTGACTATTTCACCGATTAGTATTTCACTGACTTCTAAATTCATGAATTTAATCACGATGTTACATCAATTACTTCGGTGGATGTTTTTGTTTTCTACTTCTTATCAACGCAAGCGCTTAATCCATTTTTGACTTATTCTTATCTTAGCGCATATGGAAGAGATGCTTCGCAGGCATATTGATAAGGTGGTAAACCTGACTGACGAGGAATACAGTTTTGTGCGTGGGCATTTCAGTACAAAATTTATTAAGAAAGGGGGATCACTGTTTGAAAATGGTAAACCAGTACGGCATGTATACCTGGTAATATCAGGTTTGCTTAAGCTGGTCTATCATGATCAGGCAAATCGTGAACATATCATTTCTTTTGCAATGGAAGAGTGGTGGGAAAGTGACTACCCGGCCTGGTTCTCAGGACAGCCGGCATCGCTCAGCTTATACTGCATCGAGGACACTGAGGTATACTGCCTTTCACTTGATAGTTATAACATCATTTGTGCCCAGCTTCAGAAAATGACCTATTTCTTTCTTCATAAAGCGAATCGGGGGCATATGGCTTCCCAGGAGCGCATTTTGTCGTTTCTACTTAGCACCCCGCGGGAAAGATACGACCTGGTACTGCGAAGGCAGCCTGCCTTGTTGCAACGCGTGCCAAATGCAGTGCTCGCTTCTTACCTGGGTCTGTCTCGTGAGACGCTTAGCCGGTTGTGGCGAAAAAGTTAAACCCGGGGTCGTTGCAAACTGTGATCCAGGTCACAGTTTGCCGCGTATACCCTTTTTATCTTCGCCATACAAAAAAAGTAGAATCATGAAAAAAACAGTTATCAATCCCTGGACCTGGCAGGAACAACTAAGTTACGTACAGGCCGTTGAAGTGAAGGAAACAGAAGGCACTTTGTATGTTGCAGGGCAGGCAGCGGTACATCCCGACGGCAAATCAAGCAATGCTGATATGCGCACCCAGCTTGGGTTAGCTATACAAAATCTCGAAACAGTAATAAGTGAAGCCGGCTACGAATGCCGTAATATCGTCAGACTGACCGTTTACACGACTTCCTCTGATGACTTTATTAAAAAGTGCTTTGATGTCTTCCGGGATTTCGTGACGAGGCACGGAATGAAACAGGCGGTTACTCTTCTGCAGGTG